>JAJRVZ010000098.1 GCA_024277055.1 Calditrichota bacterium | reverse complement strand
TTGGCAAGCATCGACGTTACCACGGACGCCGCGGGTCTGGCTGAAGCGTCGTACACCGCGAGCAGCTCCACAAGCTTTGTTTCGGACAGCATCGACGTCATTTCCGGCGCGGTCAGCTCGAATTACGTGCTGCCTTTAAAAGCCGGAACTGTTTCGTACTACACTTTAACGCCTTCCGGCGATCAGTCGATTACTGCGGGCGGCAGCGTCAATTACACCGCAACCGCGCGCGACCAGTACGGCAACGGCGTGGTAAATTCGGACAACGTAAATTTAACCACTCCGGGCAGCAGCACGGCAACCATAAGCCCGTCGTCAAGTTTGACTTTCAGCAACGACAGCACATTGAGTTTCAGCGTGCAGGACACGGTTACCGGCAGTTTTACCGTTCGGGTTGCAAAAACCGACAACACCAATATCAAGGGAGAAAGCGGTTTAATAACCGTTGACGCCGGGGCGTTGTCTTATGTGATTATCCGTACGGAGGCGAATAACGGAGGCTCCGAAACCGGCGATTTAAATATCACCACCGATGACGCCGTTGATTTTTACGCCGCCGGATATGATCAATACGGAAATTACATTTCGGATGTCAGCGTTACCTGGAGTTCAACCGGAACTTTGGAGCCGGTGAACGCCACCGGCAGTAAATTTACTTTTAATCCCGCTCAGGCTGGCGGAAGCGGAAATATTGTCGCCACTCCTTCCGGCGGAGCCACTGCAGACCAGACGGGAACTATTAACGTCAGCGTCGGCGCTCTGGCTGAAATTCGAATCCAGATTGCCGATACTCAGGGAGGAAGCTCGCTTGCCGATACCGCCATCACAGCGGACCAGACATTAACAGTTTATTCGGTCGGTTACGATGCGGACGGGAATTACAAAGGCGTCGAATCATCCAATTGGACGCTGCGCAATTTGAGCGGAACCTTATCGCCCGCCAATCCCGCGACATCGGTCACCTTTACGCCATCGAGCACAGGCAGCGGATCCATTAAAGCGGAAGCCGCCGCTGACGCTCAAATTTCCGACCAGACCGGAAGCATCACCGTTAACGCCGGAGCAATTTCTTACGTGATCATCCGCGACGAGGCAAACGGCGGAGGGCAGGAGATCGGCGCGGTTTCCATGACCGCAGGGGAAACGCTGACTTTATACGCCGCCGGTTATGACAGCAAAGACAATTTTGCCGGCAACGCGGCGGTCGATTGGTCAACAACGGGCACTTTATCCGGATTAAGTTCCGACAACACCAACACCTACGTCGTTACCCTGTCACCCCTGTCTCCGGGCAGCGGAACCGTTCAAACAAGCAATGCCAACGGATGGACGGACGACGAAACAGGTACCATTACGGTCAGCCAAGCGGGATTAGCAAGAATAGAAATCAGAACCGCGGCTAACGGCGGCGGAAAGGTTCTGGACGATTCCACCGCCAACGCCGGAGAAGCGTGGACGTTGTACGCCGCAGGGTACGATACTTATGGCAATTACTTAAGCGACGTCGCGGTAAAATGGTCAACCACCGGCGACTCCATCGGTTATTTTGCCAACGCCGATTCGGGCTCTTCCAATACCTTTCATTTTACGCGAAAAAACAGCGGAAAATTTTTAATTAAAAAGAATAACGGGGGCAATACCATTAGCGACGCATCGGGTATTATTAAAGTGCAGCCCGGGTCTCCCGCTTCCATGCAATATGTTTCGTCCAGCAGTTTTACCGGAAGCGCGGGATCAAAAATTGCGGACTCTCTGGCGATAAGGGTTCTTGACGCCTTTAGCAACCCGGTACCCGGAATAACCGTGGCGTGGGAAGCGCAGGATCCGACAAGTTCCTTAACTCCTTCTTCCGATTTGACGGACAATCTGGGAATTTCGCGCAGTAAATGGAAACTGCGCAATACGGTAGGCAAAGATTCGGCTTACGCCGTTGTCGCCGATATTCCCGATTCGCTCAAGTTTACAGCCACTGTTCTGGAATCTCAGGCTAACGCGCTGGACAGGTGGGTCGATGTTAGCAACGACAGTTCCAGAACGGGTACGGTTAAAACACAACTTACTCAGGCGCTTGTTCTGGAAGTGACCGACAGTCTCGGCAATCCGGTGAGTAACGTTCCCGTCACTTTTACCGTGCTTAATTTTCCGGACGGCGGCGGAGACTACAGCTTTTCACCGGACGCATCGGAGACCACCGACCAGACGGGACACGCTTCGGTTTATTTTACTCCCGGCAGCAAAGCCGGAACTTACAACATCACAGGATACAATGACAACTTGCTTAACAGCGGTAATCTTTTCTTCAGCGTTACCGCTAATCCCGATGCAGCCGACCACATTGTCCTTATTACGGAAAGCAACCTTCAGGATACCGTTGCCACGGTTTACGGCGATTCGGTACGCGTAAAAATAGTGGATGTTTACGGAAACACGATCAGCGGCGTAACCGTTGACTGGCTTCCCACCTCCACCGGCTCGGTTAATCCCTCGTCCTCGGTTACAAATTCAGGCGGGCTGGCTGCAACCGAATGGACCTTGCGGCAAAATGTCGATAAAGACACACTGAATATTCAAAGCGCGGGTCTGGCAAGTGTTCAGGCTTACGCTCAATTAATTCCCGATCAGGCTGCCGTTGTTGCGGCTGATTCGGGAAACTATCGTACGGGCGTGGCTGGAAGCAGCCAACTTTTACGGACGCGCGTGGAAGACAGGTTCGGTAACGTAATTGCCTCGCAAAAGGTCTCGTTTCAACCGTTGAATTCAAACGGATATCTTTCCGGCTATGAAGTTAATACGGACGCCGACGGTCTGGCTCAAACCACTTACACCAGTCCCGACGATGCCGACAGCTCACAGGTGAGGGCGTACATAGCCAATGTGGACACAGCCTTATTTACCGTTTACGGAATCCGTTATCAAAGTCAGTCGCTCTCGCCGGCTGTGGTTGAATTGAACGATCCCGTAACATTCTATCTGTCTGTCAATAATCCCGGAAAAGATACGATTCAACTCGACACGTCCAATACTGTTTTTTCTTTCGATAACGGACAATTCAGCACGTCTCTGGATTCTCCCTTAACTTTAATTCCGGGAGTAAACCGCCTAAAGTTCAGACAAAAAGCGATCAGCGGCTCGGTTTCCGCAGGCAATTACACACCTCAGGTTAAATTCGCCGGTCTCGGCGCTTATCAGAGCTTAAACGGCTCGATCTCCACCGGTGACGGAGAACTAAGCGTACAGCCGATACGCATTCTCTCGATCATCGTGCCCGCCCCCAAAGAGGTTCGCCGTGGAGCTGAGAAGCAACAAATAAAATTAAAAGTCAGGAACTCCGGCAATTATACCGTCGATGTGGATTCGGTGCATCTTACCTTTGATCCGGACTACAATTTTACACAGCAGAGAACATCGGGAACGGACAGCATTCCTATGGGTACTGACGCAGTTTACGAATTTACAGTCACCATTCCGGAAGCAGCTCCCGAAGATTCCATCACCGTTGACGGGCAAATTTTCACCACCGCAAGATTGACGGGAGATAAAGTTCACGATTCAGGAGCGGATCAAACGGATTATTTTATTGTTTCCCAACAGGCTGATCTGGAATATGTTTCCTTCAGCCCGATGACGGTTTCCGAAAATCAGAACACACAATTTATTTTTCAGATACGCAACAACGGACAATACGACGTTATTCTGAATAAGGACAGCACCCGTCTGGAATTCGGAAGTCAGACTTTCTATTTAACCGATAATCAGACAGCCTCCGCGGGCTCGGTGAGTACGCTCACCTTTCAATCACAAGCAATTTCGTTATTAGCCGCCGGAAGTCCTTATGCCGGAACTATTTTCGCTTACGGCACGGAAAACACCATGCCCGTAAGGGATACGCTTTACACCGCTTCAGCCGGGGATTCGCTGCATGTTCAGACTGTCGCTCAGTTGAGTATTCAATCGGTAACCCTAAGCGACACGACTGTAAGTCAGGGTGCAGAAGGCGATACCCTGTCCGTAGCGCTGCAGAATACGGGACAGGCGACGGCGGTTATAAGCAGCTCGGACAGCGTCATTATCCGTTACAACTCGGACTACAATTTTACTCCTTTACAATCATTCCCCTTCGGAATAAACGGGAATACCTCTTCCGACTTACGCTATGTAATAAAAGTCGCAGCCGACGCGCCGCTCGGTGTGGACACCTTCAGAGTGGAAATAGGTTACAAAGATCAGAACAGCGAAATTAATTATCACGCCGCGGATAATCAGAAATACGATACATGGAATGTTCTGGGCAAAGGACAAATTCAGATCTATTCCGTAATCACGGAATATGACTCGGTAAGCACCGGGCAGGATAGTATTCCGGTGACCATGCGAATCGCCAATAACGGAGAAAATTCCGTTCAACTGGACAGCGTCGGTCTGAATATTTCCAACGGAAACTATGTTTCCGGTACTATTAAGAGATCGGTCAACAAAACGCTTACAGTTGGTCAGAGCGACACGGTTAATTTTAAAGTGGAGGTTCTTTCAAGTTCGACCACAGGCTCCGCATCTTTGAACGGCTGGGCGTACGGGCATGATCCCAACAGCGGCGCTCTGCTTCAGGATTTGGGAGCGGATACCACGGATAGCTGGATTGTGGTTTCCGCGGCTGATATTGTAACCGGAAATTACGAACCGGAGTTTATCTCTTCGGGACAGCTTGTCGAACCCTGGGTGATTGTAACTAATCAGGGAGAAGCAATTTTAAATTTAGACACCGCCAAAAGTTATCTTTATGTTGAAGATAATCCGGCGTTTAAACGATATTTAGTCAGACCCGTTCAAATTGAAGGTCTGGCGACAGACACTCTGTTTTTCGAAAGCGACACCGCAAGCGGACCGTCGGGGCAATATTCGCTCAACCTTAAATTGGAAGGTCAGGAAAACGGTTCGTATTACAATCAGACTCTTGATATTGCCGATAAATTGAATATTCAGGACATGGCGATTCTGAATATCGATTCGGTTATCGCAGCGGCGGAAAACATCAGTCAGGGAACCGACACTTCTGTAGTGGTTGTGATCAAAAATGACGGCGAAGCCGCACTGCTGTTGGACACCCTTTATTTGACAAACTATCCGCAGATCGAGAGAATAGAACCCGCCTTAACCGCTCAAATTGACGGCGGCGGTAAACAACGTTTTACTCTTTTCTTTAATGTTCCGGCTGATGATCCTACCGGAAATAAGACTCTTGACGCCGTAGCCCGCGGACGCGACAAGAACTTTGCGGACGGAGGCACTGATTCGACGTTAAGCGACGACGGAGCCAATGTCACCGATAACTGGACGGTTTTTACTCCGGCTGACGTGAAGGTTAATTCGATCACTTCCGCAGATTCTGTTGTTCAGCAGGGAGAAAATTCCAACGAAGTCTATATTTTGCTGCACAATGCCGGAGAAGCCACGGCGCGGATTAACAACCTAACGTTGAATGAGCGGATCGGTCTTTACGTTTATCATTATCCCGCGTTTGGTTTTAATCTGGCTGGCAACGCCGATACCACCATTACCGTTCTCGTGGATGTGAAAACAAATTCCGCCACCGGACGGGACACGCTTACTGCCGATGTGAACTTTACGGACCTATTTTCTCAAACCGCGTCAAATAATTCGGGCGCGGAAAGTTTAATATGGCAAATAACTACCGGCGAGCCGCTGATAAACACTATTTCCGTATCCGCCGCACCCGAAAAAGTTTCTCTGGGACAATCTGGGATAAATGTAAATGTGCGCGTTAAAAACACCGGAGATAAAGAAGCGATAATAAATAGTCTGAGCCTCAAGTTCAGCAACAATCCGTCTTCAAATTACACACAGGGCACAATCAGCCCGCAGCCGGGAAGCGTTCAACCCGGAGTAGAAGTTACTTACACCATTCCGGTTGAAGTTAAAAACACAGCCAAGACCGGCGTGGATACGTTCTGGGCAACTATGGACGTGCACGAGCCGGAAACAGGATTGGATTACACGGTGGAAGACAGCACGATCAACGATTCGTGGACCGTGCAGCAGCGTCCCTCCGTTTTGACCGATAAGGTTGAAATATCGCCAGCGGTCGCATCGACAGGGCAGCAAAGCCTGACGGCAAAAGTTTATGTGGTTAATCAATCGGCGGATTACAGAGCCGACGCCCGGATTAATGATGTGATTTTGCTGATGCGAAAAGACGGCGAACCCACAAACGATCAATTCACCATTACGCGGCAAAGCAGCCCGACGCTGCCCATTGTTCTGCAGAACGGCAAGACTCTGGTTTTCGATTTTGACGTGGATGTGAAATCCGACGCCGAACCCGGAGATTACGACGTTTTTGCCCGCGTGATAGGCGAAGATGTTAACGACGGGCAGACGTTTCAAAGCAATACCGTTAATACTCCGGGAAATCTGCAAGTGCAAAAGGTCGCTCAATTAACTGTAAACAGCGTCCGGATCGTCCCGGATACTGTCAGCGAAAGACAAGACCATCCCAGGCTCTATGTCGAATTTAAAAACAACGGGCAGGCAACCGCGGAAATCAATTCTACCGAATTGACATTCGATCAACCCGGGCTTGATTTTAATCCCGTTCTGATCAGCCACAGCACTCCTTTTAACCTGAGCGGATCGACTAAGGACACGCTGATCTATTCCCTCGAAATCCCGGAAATCAATCTGGACACTTTGACCGTTCATGTCGATGCCACGATTTCGGGAAAAGACGCCAATTCCCGCGAAGATATTCAGGGACAATCCGCCACCCCGGGAACCTTCTTGGTTCAAAGCGCGGCTGACGTGGAATGGGTTAGCACCGATCCTACCTCGTGGACCGTGGATACGGCTGCCGTTCAATTCGAATCCGTTGTCATAAATAACGGTAAAGCCCGCGTCGATCTGGATACTTCCCAGACCCGGCTGCAAATCAGATACGTTAACTCCCACGCCATCGTTCATCAAATTAAACTGGATTCTCAAAGCGTCCGGATTATCAACGGTAAACCCGATTCCACGCTTTTGGTATTCAATAAAGAAGTCTTGCCCATCGCCGCCGGCGAATACGATTTGTATTTGCATCTGATCGGAACGACCAATGATTCGATTTACAATGCAGACCT
>JAJRVZ010000097.1 GCA_024277055.1 Calditrichota bacterium | reverse complement strand
GTGCACCAGGCAAACCTGCTGCGTTCCGGCGGTTACGGTCATGACCCGCCCATCGGGCAGACTGTCCTTTTCGGCCACTTTAAACCATTGCCTTTTTTTGGAAGCCATTTTCTCTCCGAATTGATTGTTGTCAGATAAATTGAAAGGTACCCGGCATCAGGCATTTCCGCTTGCCTTCTCCCCTTCTATCGAAATTCGGCATTCAATATTCATTATCCATTTTTCATTTTTCATCATTCAATATTCGATATTCAAAATCCCCTCCCGCTCACCTCGCTTTTTTCACCGCTTCGACCGTAGCCGGATTTTCAATGCTGCTCAGATCCCCCATTTCCTGCCCCAGGTACGCCGCGCGGATCACCCGGTGCATCACCTTGGCATTGCGGGTTTTCGGCAGAGCCGAGGTAAACCGTATTTCTTTCGGTTGCAGCGCCTTGCCGAGGCCGTCGATGAGCAGCTGTGACAACTCTTTACGCAATTCCTCCGATTCGCTTTTTCCGGCTTTCAAAACACAAAACGCGACCACCACCTGCCCTTTTACCTCATGCGGCACACCGATGGCAGCCGACTCGGCCACCGCCGGATGGGCATTCAAAATGGACTCCACTTCCGCGGGCCCCAGTCGTTTACCGGCCACTTTGATCGTATCGTCGCTGCGTCCGAGAATATACCACAGACCGTCTTCATCGATGGCGGCGAAATCTCCGTGCAGCCAGACATCGTCCCACCGGCTCCAGTAGGTTTCCAGGTATCGTTGGCGGTCTTTCCAGAAACCACGCGTCATCCCGATCCACGGCTTTCGGATAACCAGTTCTCCCACCGCTCCGCGTAAAGGCCTGCCGTTTTCATCCACCACATCCGCATCCATTCCGACCACCGGACCGGAAAAGGCACAGGGCTTCAGCGGTTTGAAAAAATTGCCGCACACAATCCCGCCGCTGATTTCCGTTCCGCCCGAATAATTGATGATCGGCTTGCGGCTTTCCAGTACCTTTTCAAACAACCACATCCACGATTCCGGGTCCCACGGACTGCCGGTGGAACCGGCCATGCGCAGGCTGGAAACATCGTGTTTTCTGACCGGTGCCGTGCCGTGGGGCTTCAGCGCCCGGATCAGCGTCGGAGAAACACCGAGATGCGTAATGCCATGGTTTTCCACCAGTTGCCAGGTCCGGTCAACTGCGGGATAATCCGGCGCACCGTCGTAAAAAACCATCGTCGCACCGATGAGCAGCGTACCGAACACCTCCCACGGACCCATCATCCAGCCCATGTCGGTCATCCAGTACATGACGTCGTTTCGTCGAAGGTCCATGGGCTGGTACATATCCTGTGCCGATTTCACCGGAAAACCGCAGTGGGTGTGCACGGCCCCCTTCGGCTTCCCGGTCGTCCCGCTGGTATAAATCAGCATCAACACCTCTTCGGCGGCGGTATGTTCCGTTTCCGCAACGGTCGATTTCCCCTGAAGAAATTCCGGCCATAAAGTATCCCTGTCGCCGTCCATTGGCAGCTCAATGGCACCTCTGTTGCGGTTGGAAACAATCACCTTTTTTACAGACGGAACCTGCCGCAGCGCTTCATCCAGATTCGGTTTCATCGCCACCGGTTTCCCCCTGCGCAGAACACCGTCGGCACAGAACACCGCTTTTGCGCCGCCGTCCGACAGCCGCGAAATGATCGCCGAAGGACCGTAGCCGCTGAACAGCGGCAAAATGAGCCCTCCTGTCTTGATCACCGCCAGAAACGCGATGACCAGTTCGGGAATCATCGGCATATACAATCCTATGGCGTCCCCTTTTCCCAATCCCGCTTCCCGCAAGGCATTGGCGCAGCGGCAGACTTCATCATTCAGTTGACGGTAGGTGTAAGTTTCAATATCGCCGGCTTCGCTTTCATAACGCAATGCAATTTGATCCGGCTGTTTATTCAGCCATTTATCCAGGCAATTATGAACAATATTCATCTCGCCGTTCACACACCACCGGGGAAACTGTATGCCGGCGGACAGATCGACCACCCGGTCATATTTACGGTAGAATTCGATATTCAGATCTTCCAGTACAGCATTCCAGAACCAGGCGATATCGTGCACCGATTTTGCAAACAACGAATCATAATTACTGATTCCGTGCTTCTGCATGAACCGGTTCAAATTGGAATGTTCCGTCTGACTGGGATCGGGTTGCCAGACGACCGTTTGTCCGAATGGAAACGATGAATGTTCTGCCATGACGACTCCCGTGCTTTTCAGGCTGACAAATTACAATCGGAATCTATTAGAGTGGGTAATATGTGATACAAAAAACAAAAAGGCTGTTGCCCGACCGGAACCGGGTGAACAGCCTTTACAAAATTTAATTTATAATCTACCAATCATTCTGTCCGGGCATCATTCCCTGCTGTTGAGTCATTGGATTTTCCATTTTCTTTACGCCGGACGGCAATTCGAACAGACTGCTGTCAAAACTGCGTTTTTCAATTTTACGCACCAGTGTTTCGCTCATCTTTTTGCCGTCACTGAATTGAATCTCTTTGATCGGCACACCGGAAAACTCGCCCGGTTTTACATCTTTTTTTGTTTTGATTTCCATAAAGTCCTCATCCGAACCCATGGCGGCAAAGAATTCTCCCATTTTATTCAAAGCGTCCAATTCTTCAATATCAATACCGATATCTTCCAGCTCGCAGGCCCAGACTTCCTCGGTTTTTTCGCCGTTCTCGGTCCCTATGTAATGGGTCGTGTTCCACGAACCGATCTTTATGCCACTTTCCTTCTTCGTGTAAACCGGTTTCGTTCCTTCCCCCATATCCATTTTATCGCCCATCATTTTTTCCATCATTTCCTTGTGATCGGACGGCATGTTTTTCATTTGCTCTTTCATCATCTCCATCATCCGGTCCACCTGGGCTTTCATCTTTTTGAGGTCGGCTTCGGTCATTTCATAGTACGTATTATTACCCGTATCAATATTCCAGAACAAATTCTTGTCTGCACGGAAGATCATTACCACCATCTTTCCCATCATTACCGGTATTTCCATGCGCACACGGTCTTTTTCGATGAAGATCTTGCTGGTCATTTCCTGCCCGCCGCTCATTCCGGAGAAATCCTTTTCAATATTCTCCACATAAACTCCGGCCGTCAGGCTGGATGAGAATACGGAAATAAGGATAACTGCAATGCTTAAACGGATTACAATTTTCATAGAATCTCCTTTCTGAAATTATATTCAAAGAAAATATGAATTGTTTTTGATTTCAACAAGTTATTTTTATTTTGACCTGAAACGTTTACGCTCCAGCGCAAATCGTGTACCCAGCGTTGTATATTCCACACCGGCCAGACGACCCACCGGCTTCAGCAGGCCGGTATCGATTCTTCCGTCGTTGATCAGATCATCGGCAACATGGAAGCAGATAACTTCCCCGATCACCAGCGATCCGCCGCCCGGTTCTTCAGGACCGATATGAATGATCTCCATCAGTTTGCATTCCATGTTAACAGGCGATTCCTTCACCCGCGGCGGTAGTACCTTGTCGGACGGCTGCGGTGTGAAACCGGCTTGCTCAAATTCGTTGATTTCAGGCGGAAAATCGGTCGCCGTCTCATTCATGGCACTGACTATTTCTTCCGTAACCACATTTACCACAAACTCACCGGTCTGTTCTATATTGACCAACGTATCTTTTTTGAGGCCGCCCTTTTTGCGCCCCGGGGCGAAGGCCACCGTCATCGGCTTCGATGTGATACCGGTGAAAAACGAAAACGGCGCAAGGTTCAGCTTGCCGTCTTTCGAAATGGTGGAAACAAAAGCGATCGGTCGCGGCAGGATTGACCCGATCATCAGTTTATAATTATCTTTTACACTTTGCTGTCGGGGATCAATTGTCATTTTTCTTCCAGCCAGCTGTACAGGTACGTTGCATCATCAATGGAATCGGCTACGGCTGTCAGCGTCAGCGGATTGAAGGTATCCACCATCACGGCCAGTTCGTTCGTTTCCTTTTTACCGATGGACTCTTCGTAGCGTCCCGGTTGCGGACCGTGCGGCAGTCCCATGGGATGCAGAGTGATCGAACCCTCGCTGATGCCCCTGCGGCTCATGAAATTGCCTTTAACATAATAAAGCACTTCATCGCTTTCAACATTGCTGTGCGCGTAGGGCGCCGGAATCGCTTCTTCATGGAAATCGTACAGCCTCGGTACGAAGCTGCATATCACGAAACCGGGTGCCTCAAACGTCTGGTGCACCGGCGGCGGTTGGTGCACTTT
>JAJRVZ010000096.1 GCA_024277055.1 Calditrichota bacterium | reverse complement strand
TACCGGTGGGGGTGATTACCGCGCTGTTGGGCGGACCGTTTTTTATCTGGCTGTTGGTGCGAAAAAAATGAAGAAGGCGGGTTTGATTTAATTATAATCCTCATGCAAATCAATTAAATATTGATCATTTTTTCTTGAAACTGTTTACTGCTTCCTGCACATTGTCAAATATCCGAACAATACCGATAACCTTGGTTATCTCAAAAACATTTTTCACTTTTTCAGACAGACCGCTTAACCGCAGGTCACCGCCGGCATTGCGCACGGTGGAAAGTGCACGCATAAGGGCGCCGATACCAAGGCTGGCCATCCAGGTAATGTTTTTCAGATCAATAACAACATTTTTGTAACCTTCACTGAGAGCCGCCCGGATTTTGTCCTGCATCTGATCCGTTTCCGGTGGACCCATTAGTTTCCCCTTGAGGGTCAGTATATAAATTCCACTTTGTTTTTCTTCAATAAAATGCATTGGATTGATCTCCGATTCTAAAAACCTGTTGGTAATATCAAGTACAATTTCATTCCGCAGCCGGAAGGTTTTACGGGCACGGCCTGAAAGTATAAAAAAAATATGTTAAAAGTCAAACAATGCCTGCAAGTACCGTTACATTTAATGTTCTTTCCCGCTTTGTAAACGAAGTCCGAAATCAATGTTCAACAGCCAGACTCGGTAAGCGAAGGTTGTATGTTGCAAGGCATGTCCGTCATCGAATACATACGGATTACGATTGACCTGCCACGGATTGTACAAAAAACTGAAATTCATATCTATCCACTCTCCCGAATAGCTGCTGCCGAAAGAAAAACCGTACGATACGATCCTCTCGGATGTCCGTTTCCCGGTCATGCGCGGAATAGATTGAAACCCGAAACGCAGCGGCCAGGAATGGTTAAGCCAGTCGGGAATATATTCAACACCGATATGGAATGAACTAAGCGATCTTCTGGCAAACGGTTCAAAATCCGGACCGGTTTTTATTTTTACCAAATGCCAGGGGCGGTAATGGTAATCAAACAGGATTTTTAAATGATCACCCACTGGATACGCGAAGCCGGCATTGAAAAAAAGCGGAAACCGGATTTCCGCATGATTAACCGTGAGATCGCGGTTTAAAATGTGCGGCAGATTGAAAGAAGCGGCAAAATCCGCTCCCGTTGAATGGTGATAATTAATGGCAAAAGTAAATGAAGAACCGGAATAGCGGTGCTCAGCGGTTTCAGTATAAGTTGTAATCTTTTCAGGTAGCGGTTCATGTTTCAGGCTGAGCGTTTCTTCCCCGCTCATAAAAGTCACCGAACCGCCAAGGGAAATCCCACGGTAAATATCCGCTCCGATGGCGGCAATAATGGCACCGTTCAAACCATTTCTGTCTGTTGTCCAACGATTGCCGATTTTGTTGACGGCGGTAACGGTATGTACCGTTTCGAACGGAAATTGGACATAACGCACCAGGGCGATACCGATGTGTGTGTTATCGTCCCCTTCGGAATAGGGCATTACAATTCCGGCGAAACGGAGTGCTGTATGATCGGCCACATCAGCAGACCATTTCAACAGGTTTTCTCCACTGTAAGAAAGGGGAGCTGCGACCGCCGTAGCCATTTGTGCGGACAGCATTAGTTGCCCCCGGTCTACACGGGGCAGGCGGGCCGGATTCCAGGCAATAGCCGTGGCGTCGTTGTTCCCGGCCGTATAAGCGTTGCCAAGGGAAACCGCTGTTGCACCGGGGTGTTCGAATAAACCCAGCCAGTCCGTCTGGGCGTTCGAAGGGGCACCAATCAGTAACAGGAACAAAAGTGTATTTTTTGTGAAGAAAAAATTCAAATTATCGTACCGCCCGGTTATCTGAAATGATAATTGACCTGCCGGGTCCGCTGGAAAGAACATATTCCAGTTCCACTTCGATGCCGAAATCACCGTTTCGAAAAACCTGCCAGCTTCTTTCCGTTTCGGAGAAAAACATACTTTGCAGGCTGTGTGGCGGATCTGTGTCTATACCCAGCAGCGGAGCCCCGGAAACCAGTTGCCGGTAACCGGCATAAAATTTGCCGTTTCCGTTGCGCTGTATATTTACCGGAAAATCCATCCAACCGGCACTTACATACCGAAGATCGGAAAAATAGAACTGATCACCCGGCCTGTTCATACTGCTGTTCCACAACCTCAGTGTGATGTAATTGGACGAAGCGGTGACGTAGATTCGGATCTTTTTTATCGTATAAAAAATGGTCTCTTCGGGCAGATCGAAGCCGACGGCAAAAAGTGCATTGGTGATATTGTTTCCCTGATAGGTAATGCCGGTTTCAAAACTGCCGTCCGAATAGCCCAGGGTAATGATCGGGCTCGGATCGCCGGCAGACGACTCGATTTTTATATGCTGCAGGTCGGAGTCGTTTTCTGTGCTGATGACGCTCTCCGGAACATTGCTGTTCTTGAAATACGCTTTAACGGAAAGATCATATTCTCCTCCGAGCAAATCCGAAAGATGCAGAGAAACCGTTTCTTCTTCCGTAGCGCCGGTGCTCATCGGCAGAGATTCCCACAGCTGTACGGGAGATGGATTTTGCGTACTGGTTCCGAAAACACGGAAATAGAGTTCCGCCTGACTACTGTCGGTTGCTATATCAAGTTCAACATCAAAAGCGGAAACATAACCATCCTGATCACGGTCGATAAGATTGGCCAGACGTGCATCTGTAATTTCAATGCTTGCTTCATTAATATCCGGTTCCAGCGGAACCTTATCGAGAACGGGAAAATCCCTTCCATCTATCCGTGCAATTAAGAAATCTTTTGCTTCCGTGGGGTAAACTTCAATCCGGAAATCATAAAAATCCTGTCTGAATTCCGGGATCTGCAGGTCAATACCGGTCGAATTCAATCCTGTGTTCCCGAAAAGGACGATGGAATATATACTGTCCGCACTATTGCCCGTCAAACCGGATTCAGGTTTGAATTTAATGAGAAAATACAAACCGGGGTCACCGGTTTCGGCAGTTGCTTCAAAACCGATTAAAACTTTGGAATAATATCCGTCCAGATCCAAATCCTGTTGTTTTGCCAAACTAACGTTTTCCAAGCTGATTTTACCGTAAGATTGCCCGGGCGAATCAGGAGCGATACAAGCACAGAGCAAAAGAATCGGTAAAACGGCAGGCAGCAGAATGAGAAAATATCTGCGAATACAGTATATAAACATGGATAATTTATCTGCTTAAATGAATACTCCTAATATAGGTAATCTCTATTCGTCTATCAATGCTACAAACGGTGTACGCTTAATCCAATGTGTAATACAGGTTTCCTTACAAATAAAAAACCGGTGTGATTAACATCAGACCGGTTGTAAACAGAACAAAAGGGCATCAGCAACTGAATTGCTGTTTGAAATGCCGGGTTCGGAAACAGGCGCATTATACCCTGTATTTCCGGTACCGAACGCAAAGAAAACTATTTTGGTGGTGGTTTCGAATCGCCAAGCATACCGCTCACCCCCTTCAGGCTTTACAGGTGATCTATTGAAAATCCCTTAATTTTTTTCCGGCAAATTCAAGTCCCTGAATTTGTCCGTCCGCCGTATTCCAGATTTGCAAAACCTTTCGGTAAGCGTTCCGGGCATCTTTGTTGCGCTTCAACTTTTCATAGGTTTGCGCGAGTCCGAGTGTTGCCGGGGCGTTGTTCGGGTTGAATCGTACAGCCTCGAGGTAGTATTTCAGGGCTTCCGGGTTTCTGTCCGCTTCCCGATAAGCCGCCGCCAACCTCGCCAAATAAAAGGAACGGTTTCTAGGCCACAGATTTATTGCTTTCTTAAACCAGTCAATTGCTTCAGAGAAATTTTTATCTGCCCTGGCGATCTCACCCTTCAGATGATACAAGAACCAGCGTTGGTCCAGTCCACCCTGCCTGTACAATTCCATTTCAAACCGGGGGATGCTTTTTTCAAGCCGCCCGGTTCGATTTAGTTTCAAAAGAATTCTGCCGTTGAGCCACTGTGTTTCAAGATCGGTGGAGTCAATTGCCAACGCTTTCGAAACAAGGTTCAGCGCTTCCTCATACTGATTTTGCCGGAAACGAAGCTTTGCGAGCGCCGAATAACCGGCTGCCTGATAGTTTGAACCTTCCGATACTTTTATAAACCTGTTGAACGTGTTCAGGGCCCGGGAATATTTCCCGGTGGCGACGAGACTTCCGAACATCGTAAGGTAAGAGGAATAGTAATTCGGCTGGGTGGCAAGAATGCGTTCGCACAGTCGGATCGCTTTTTTATACGAGCCGGTTAAAAAAAACAGTTCAGCCTTTGAATCCAGCGGATCGACATCGGTGGGGTTCAGAGCAATGTATCGATCGATCATTGCCAGCGCCTTTTTCGCATTGCCCTTTTCCAGCCAGGCATAACCCAGCGTATTGTATGCCCAGCCATAGCTGGAATCAAGCTTTATAGCTGTTTCCAGTTCTCTGATCCCGGCATCCATTCTTCTGAATTTTTTGTATTGCGTCCACCCGTACCGGGCATGATCGACAGGGTCATCCGGATTGATCTTCAGCAGTTCTTCCAGATAAGTCGCATAGTCCTGCCAGCGGTTCTCAATTCCCGCTTCGTTTGAAAGATAGCGCAGTCGTTCTGCTTTGCTTAGTTGAGAAATATACGATTTGCCCTTTTTCAGAATTTCTCCGGCGCGGGATAAATCTCCCGAAAGGGAATACTCATGAGCCAGCCAGTAATAGGGTTCCACATATTTTTCATCCAGACGGATGGCCATTTCCAGTTTTTCAATTCCTTCCTCGTGCCGTTGATCGAGTACGGCGTCTTTGCCTTCCAAATAGAAACGGTACGCGTCCAGGGATTTTGGTACATATTTTTCAACATATTCCGTTGCAGCGGCCGGTTGAAGACCCGTGTCGAGTTTACTGAAAATTTGTGCGCTTATATTTTCCGCCAGTTTACTCAGGTTTCCGGTGTTATCCCTGAAAGACGAAATCTCGGCTATTAGTTTTCCGTTTCCTGTCTCAAAAATATTCGCCCGGATGCGTATACTGTCGTTCCGTTTTTCGATGGTTCCGGTGATAAAAGAAGACGAGCGGGCCATGCGGGCCATCTGCCGTGCCTGCTCTTTTTGTAAAATCTGCTGAGATAATCCCAATTTCTTATTTATTTTTTTCAGCTGCTGCGCACCGGTAAGCCGGAGTGAGGTATATTTGGAGAGATTGGTGTGCAACATATCCGTCGCTGCGAGGGAGAGCCAGTTCCAGTCTTTGTCGCCCCGGTATTCGAAGGGCAGAATGGTAACCGAAACCGTTGACATTTTCGTTTCCGTGGATACGGGCCAATAGAAAAAAGCAGCAAGTGCCAGAAACACTGTTAAAGCAGCAAATGCCGGCCGATTGCTTTTTTTAACAGAAAATAAAGATGCGAATCCGGGAAGATGTGTCGCGCTGCTGCCAATTTCCTCAAGATCGGCTAAAAAGGCCTTCACCGTCGGATAGCGGTTTTCCGGGGCCTTTTCCAACAGTTTGTCGATCAGTTTTTCGAAACGAGCCGGAATATCCGGATTCGAATCATTCAGCGCATGATGTTTTTCATTGATTACCGAATAGATTACCGCCTGTTCATAATCACCCCTGAAGGGCAGGGTACCGGTCAGCATTTCGTACATCAGCACGCCGAGAGACCAAATGTCGGTGCGATGATCTATCTTCTCGCCACGCGCCTGCTCCGGTGACATGTAGGATATGGTACCGAGAGTGGAATAATCTTTGGTTATGTGCGTTCCCGCGCCTATTTTGGCCAGACCGAAGTCCATGATTTTCACTTTACCTTCATCAGTGACCATGATATTAGATGATTTGATATCACGATGGATGATGCCTTTTTCGTGGGCGGCCTGCAATCCGGAGGCGATTTGAACCGCATAATCAACAACCGACTGATGATCGTCAATTGATAATTCCTTTAATTCCCGTCCGCTGATATATTCCATGACAATGAACAATTCGTCGTTTACTTCTTCGATTGCATACACCTGTGTAATGTTCGGATGATTCAGAGCGGCAGCGGCCTTTGCTTCAGTCTCAAAACGCTGCCGTTCTTCCGGGTCGGCAGCAATATGCGGCGGCAAAAACTTAACGGCTACATCACGGTCAAGTTTGGTGTCGCGGGCTTTATATACCACACCCATGCCGCCCTGGCCGAGTTTCCGGATGATTTTATAATGAAGCAGAGTTTTACCGATCATGGCTTCAATCCCATTTTTTCCAAAAACGGAGCGAATCGCGGATCAGAGCGCAACGGATCGGCCATGGGTTCCACTTTTACAAAAAAGGGCCAGCCGGAATGCTCCAGGTAAGATTTCTCAAGCCATTTGAAGGCTTCATCGATATCACCGAGGGCGGAATAGATCAGGGCAAAATCATAAGCCGCAATTCGATCACCGACTTCCGGCGCCTGCAGGTTTTTCAGGATAGCCAGCACTTTGTCTTTCTGACCGGCCAGCGCATAAACCAGTGCCAGATACATGAGGTTATAGGAGCTGCGTTCCAGGTTTACCGCTTGCTGTACATATTGAATGGCTTTGGAAAACTTTGATTGTTTGGCGTAAACCCATCCCAGTTCGCGATAGGACATTACAAAATCCGGATACATATCAAGGGTGTGAAGATATTCCCGTTCCGCTTTGTCATAACGGCGTACGCAATAATTGATCCAGCCTACATCATTATTGATACCCGCATTCAGGGGATCAAGCCTTCTTGCTTTGTTGATCATGAGCAATGCTTCTTCACCGCGGTCCATGGAAATCAGAAAACTGGCAAAATCAAAGTAAGTATCGGATATGTTCGGGTTTATTTCCAGAGATTTTCTGAATGCGGCTTCAGCTCCTTCCCAGTCCCATTCGGTAATAAATTTGAATCGTCCCAGAATTCCGTAAACCTCCGCCCGGGCGTCGTTCATTTGCAAAGCTTTATCCAGAGCCGATTTTGCCCTGGGATATACCTCCTCGAACGGTACTCCCCCGATATCTATCAAGCCGGTGTAGGCGCGTACAAGCCCGATATATCCAAGGGTGAATTCGGGCTCTATCTTCACTGTTCT
>JAJRVZ010000095.1 GCA_024277055.1 Calditrichota bacterium | reverse complement strand
GCCACTGATCCGAATAACCCATCGTAACGGCATAGTGTTTCCACAGTCGGGGGTCGCCTTCCATATCGCTGCCGAAACCGGGATTGTCGCCGACCAGCAGGGTAATATAATCTTCCGTCTGGCCGGTATTCCAGACAGCGGTAATATCAAAAATTACGTAGGACGGGTCGGCCATGGTTGAATCAAAATATACGGTGAACGCCGAGTCCAGCGGAATAATAACATCTGCGCCAAGGGGCGCGATTAGGGCCATACTGTCCAGCAAAACCACACCGGAGGCCGTGCTGCTGAGCGTAATCCACAGCGAATCGGTAGCGGCGCCGATGTTTTCGATATTCAGCGAGAGGGCAATGGTTTCACCGGGATCGGCATCACCTTCGCCGTCTCCGCCGTTGACTTCTATCAACCCGCTGTTCGCCATGGTCAGGATAGGAAAATTAACTGCTACGCTCATATCGGCGGTAACGATTCCGGCAGAGTGATTTATATTATCGACCACGACGAAAGTGTTTTCTTCCCTGTAGCTGTCACTGTTCGGGCTGCCGTTGGCGTCAAAACTGGTTTTGCCGCCGGTACCGGGAAAAGGGTCGCCGGCGTCGCCGCTGTTTATATTATTCTGCAGATCGAACAAGCCATCCGCCTGTTCGAGCATTACGGTCGGGTGCCAGTCGTCAAAATTTCCGGAAGCGCTTTCGTCGATATGGTAAATCAATAAACCACTGGAGGGGAGATACGTGTCGAAACCGGTTTTCTGCCGGTTTTCCAGCAGAAAATATTCAGCATTGACCTGGCCTTCCGTCCAGAGAACAAATGCCAGCGCCGTATCCTCAATCGCTGCAATGGAAACCCCGATCGAATCGCCGGTCAGAATAACCGGATCGATCCATCCGAGCTGATAGCGGCACCAGGCATCGAAATGAGCAGGGGTCAATTGCCCGTTGTTCCAGCTGCCGCCGGCCATCATCGACCAGCGTCCGAGGCCGCGCGAAGAATAATCCGTATCATATAAATCGGGCAGGCCGAGCACGTGGCCGAATTCATGACTGAATACCCCCATACGGATAAGTTCACCGGACGTGTTGAATAATTCGGGTTCCATGGAATACCCGGAAACAGTAACGCCGTCCCGTGATTGCGGTGTGATACCCCAGGCATGTGAGTGAATATCGTCCAGATTGCCGGTCGCTTCATAGCCGGGACCGGAATGTACAACAAAAAGAGCGTCCACGGTTCCGTCGTTATCATTATCGTACAGCGAAAAATCAACGAGGGAATCTGCGGCGGCAACGGCGTCTTCAACCAGTTTCTGGGCGTTGTTCGGGTAGCTGCCGAAGCCTCTTTGTCCGGCAACATAATAGGAATAATCCTGCGGCATGCGCAGCCAGATCGTGGTAACGCCGGTAACCCCGACCTGATTGTAGGAAGTCTCAAGGTAATAATCGTTCATACTGCCGCTAGGATGCACCCCGGTGGAAAAAAGAAGGGTATCGAAATCGGCAGGAGTGTAGTTGCTGTCTGCCGGCTGATCATTAAAATCAACCAGGATAACCAGCGCATTTAAATAAACGGTCGTTTTGGAATTGGCAATCAGCTTGTGTAAATCAACGGCCTCTTTGAAAGGTTGATCAACACCGCGTGCCCGCGCCTGTTTCATGGTTTCGATATATTGGTACCATTTACCTTCAGCCTGTAGCTTTTTCTTCAGTTCAGGTGACAGGTCGATGGCGAATACCTGTTGCAGAAAGATGAAAGATAAAAGAAAAATGAAAAACGAACGCACGATATTGCTCCTTTCAATTGGGTCATCTCGAAAATGAAAAGTGAAGATACAAAAAATTCACAGAAAAACGAAAAACAACAAAAATTTTTAGTATTTGTCGTTACCGATTCCGAATTTTATTTAATCAGCGTCATTCGCCTGCGCGACAAGGAGTTACCGGCGTGCAGTTCATGGAAATAAATTCCGCCGGGCAGCCCGGAAACATAGTATAAATCAGGAAAATTCCCGTAAAAAAAGCTACCCGGGAATTAAATCGCTTCTTTACCGCTGCATGCGTTCGATATCGAACATGGTGCGGTTCAGCCACAGTCCGGCATCGATGACCAGCACTTCACCATTAATATAGTCGGCTTTATCGGAACACAGCCAGACTGCCGGTTCGGCCACTTCCTGCAAAGCGGCAAATCGTTTCAGTGGGATTTGATTGCGCAGGTGCTCCGCTGCTTCGGGATCGGCCCACAAGTTGCGGGTGGCATTTTCCGTGTCGAACGGTCCGGGGGCGATGGCGTTTACCCGGATTCCGTAAGCCGCCCATTCCACGGCCAGCGAACGGGTCAAGGCCACGACACCCGCTTTTGCCGCCGCCGAGTGCACCGTTCCCGGATTGCCGGTCCAGGCATAAGTGGCGACAATGTTAAGAATCCTGCCGTATTTTTGTTTGATCATCTGTCTGCCGGCAAAGTGACTGCAATAGTATACACCGTTCAGGGCTATATCGATCACCACCTTCCAGCCTGCCGGAGACAACTGCTCGCTCGGTACCACGAAATTGCCGGCGGCATTGTTCACCAGAATATCCAACCGTCCCCACTTTTCAACCAGGGTGTCGATGGTTTTCTCCACGGCCGGTGGTCGGCGTACATCCAGCGGCAGGTAAAAAACATCGCCTCCCAGCTCGGCAACGGTCTGTTCAAGAATATCGGTTTTGCGCGATGCGATGCACACTCTGGCGCCATGGGCCAGAAACAAACGCGCCATTTCCTTTCCCAGTCCGGTGCCGCCGCCGGTTATCAGCGCGGTTTTGTTCTCCAGCAGTTTTTTATCGTACATGATCGTTCCTTTCGGTTAGTCGATTCATCCGCACATTACGGAACCGGCGTTGACGTTCAGTATTTCTCCGGTGATGGCGCCGGCCCATTCCGAAGCCAGAAAAACCACCGGACCGGCTATGTCTTCCGCT
>JAJRVZ010000094.1 GCA_024277055.1 Calditrichota bacterium | reverse complement strand
ATCTGGCCGATACCGATGGTGGAAAAATCAGTTTCACGCATCTGATCGCCTGGGCGATTTTGCAGGCCGTGAAGGGTCTGCCGGTAATGAAAAGCATTTTTACCGAAATAGACGGCGCTCCGTACAAAACGCTCGATGCGCATATCAATTTCGGTCTGGCTGTTGATGTACCGAAAAAGGACGGCAGTCGTTCGTTGCTGGTACCGAATATAAAAAAAGCAGACCTGCTCGATTTCAGCGGTTTTTTTGCGGCTTATAATGAAATGATCCGTAAAGTAAAATCGAACCGCATCGAGCCGGATGATTTTCTGCATACGACTCTTTCCCTTACGAATCCGGGTACTATCGGCACGGTGCACTCCGTACCGCGGCTGATGCAGAAGCAAAGCGCCATCATCGCCACCGGAGCGATTGATTACCCGGCCGAGTATCATTCATCCGATCCGGAAATTATTGCCCGCCTCGGCATCGGCAAGGTAATGACCATGACCTGTACCTACGACCACCGTGTGATCCAGGGTGCCGAGAGCGGCCTGTTCCTGAAACGTATCCACGAATTGCTGAACGGCGAACAGGATTTTTATGAACAACTGTTTGCCAGTTTGAATATTCCTTACCAGGCCCAGAAACTATCCCGCGATCGCAATCCCATGCCGGGTGGCGACGGGCAATCCGCCATGGTTGAAAAGCAGGCACGGGTGCTGCAATTGATCAATATGTACCGGGTACGGGGACACTTGCTGGCAAATATCAATCCGTTAAGCAGTGAAGTGAAATCACACCCGGAACTGGATCCCGAAGGATACGGTCTGACCATATGGGATTATGACCGCAGGTTCCGTACCCTGGGACTGGCCGGAAAATCGGAAATGCCGTTGCGCGAAATTCTCGATGTATTGCGCGAAGCCTATTGCCGCAGTATCGGGATCGAATACATGCATATCCAGGAACCGGATCAGAAGGCCTGGATACAGGAACGGGTTGAGGGAATCGCACGCAACCAGTGGCTGAGCCGGGAGCAGAAGAAACGTATTTTGTTAATGCTTAATCGTGCCGAAGCCTTCGAACATTTTCTGCATACCAAATACATCGGGCACAAACGTTTCAGTCTGGAAGGGGCCGAAACGTTAATCCCTATGCTTGATCATTTACTGGAACAGGTTCTGCGAAACGGGGCGAAAGAAGTGGTCATCGGCATGTCCCACCGCGGACGGCTGAATGTTCTGGGAAATTTAATGGGCAAAAAATTTGATCGCATTTTCCGCGAATTTGACGGTGAGATGGACCCTCAGTCGATGCACGGCTCCGGCGATGTGAAGTATCACCTAGGGGCAAAAGGCGTTCGAACCGCTGTCGACGGAAGTGAACTGAGCCTGATGCTGGCCTCTAATCCCAGTCACCTGGAAGCGGTTGATCCCGTTGTCGAAGGTATGGTTCGGGCCAGGCAGGATTCGCTGGGGGATATGGAACACGAACAGGTGGTGCCGGTTCTGATTCACGGAGACGCCGCCTTTGCCGGACAGGGAGTAGTGGCGGAAACATTAAATCTGAGCGCGCTTTCCGGGTACCGGACCGGCGGCACTTTGCACATTGTGGTGAACAACGGTATCGGATTTACCACGGCACCGGCGGACGCCCGCTCCAGTGTGTACGCGACCGATATCGCCAAGATGGTGCAGGCGCCGATTTTTCATGTCAACGGCGATGATCCCGAAGCGGCGCTGCATGTGGTTGAACTGGCCAATGCTTTCCGCAGTGAATTTAAAAAGGATGTGGTTGTGGATATGGTCTGCTACCGGCGGCACGGGCACAACGAGGGGGATGATCCCAGTTACACCCAACCGCAAATGTATGCAAAAATCAAACAGCGACGCTCGGTGCGCAAACTGTACACGGAACAACTGGTGAACCGCGGTGATCTGCCGCTGGCAGAAGCGGAATCCGCCTTGAAGGATTACAGGGGGATGCTGAATCAAATATTCGAGGCCACAAGAGAAAGTGCACCCCCTGAAGTGAAGATAGATCGTGAACTGCGGATCATGAAACCGCTGCCGGAAATGGAAACCGGTGTCGGTAAAGAAAGACTGGAAGCGATTATTAACGCCTTGACCACTTTTCCGGAAAAGTTCACCGTGCATCCCAAACTTGGGCGACAGATCGAACAGCGGAGGAAACTTTTCGAGGAGGATAAAATTGATTGGGGACTGGCGGAGGCGCTGGCTTTCGGTTCGATCTTGCAGGAAGGTATTCCCCTCCGGCTTTCCGGGCAGGATTCGCGGCGCGGTACCTTCAGTCAACGACACTCCGTGCTGGTGGATTATGAAAACGAAGAAAATTTTACTCCCTTAAATTCCCTTGCGGAAGAACAAGCCGCCTTTCTGGTTTATGACAGTCTGCTCAGCGAATACGCCGTACTCGGTTTCGAATACGGCTATTCGGTAGCCCGTGAAAAGGCACTGGTTCTGTGGGAAGCACAGTTCGGTGATTTTGTGAACGGCGGGCAGATTATCATCGACCAGTTTATTTCATCCGCAGAAGACAAATGGGGACAAAAAAGCCGGTTGACCCTGCTGCTGCCGCACGGCTTCGAGGGGCAGGGACCGGAACATTCCAGCGCGCGCATGGAACGGTTTCTGGCGTTATGCGCCGAGGGCAATCTGCGCATTGTGTATCCGGGTACGGCGGCACAGTATTTTCACCTGTTGCGTAACCAGGCCCTGCTGGAACATCCAAAACCCCTTGTGGTATTTACGCCCAAAAGTCTGCTGCGGGCACCGGTGGTCAGGGCCGGCCGGGATGAATTGGTGCAGGGGCATTTCAAGGTGCTGATCGATGATGTACAGGATTACCGCCTGGCGGAACGACTGATCCTGTGTACCGGAAAAATTGCTCATGATCTGATCAATCACCGCGACAAAACTCAGACAAAAAAAACGGCCATCATACGGCTGGAGCAATTGTATCCGTTTCCCTTCGATCAGCTCGCGGCCGTGTTCGAGAAATACAAGAATGTGACCAAGGTAATCTGGGCGCAGGAAGAACCGCGCAACATGGGCGCATGGAATTTCATATTGACACGCATTAAGGATATTATGCGCAGCCGCCATGAATTACACTTCGTCGGGCGATTGCCGAGCGGTTCTCCGGCCACCGGCAGCTACCAGGTTCACCAGGCCGAACAGAAAGCGCTACTGGATGAAGCACTGGGTGTGAAATAACACTCCCCTGTCTATTCCGTCTATCTTATACTACATCAATTTATCCGGACATAACCGTTGTGTCCCTTTTTTTTCCTGAATTAAACAAAATCGGGATGAAATTTCAGTAAATTTGTTCCAGTGAACCGGGGAAAGGGAAATAAAAATGAAAATAACAATCAGCGGAAGCAGTGGGTTTCTCGGCGGCGCACTCATGAATCGTCTGGCCGCAGAGGGGTACAAATTCTCAAGGCTGGTTCGTGGTGCGGCTGACGGAAAAATCACCTACCACTGGGAACCGGCGGCCGGGAAAATCGATGTTTCCGCACTGAAAGGTTCCGACGCAGTTGTAAATTTATCCGGTGAGAACCTGGCGTCGGGGCGCTGGACTTTCAGAAAAAAGAAGCGCATCGCCGACAGTCGTGTATTCAGCACCGGTTTGCTGGCGAATACGATCGCCGGATTAAAGGACGGTCCCAAAGTGATGATCAACGCCTCGGCGGTCGGCTATTACGGTACCGGCGGCGAAGAATGGATTGATGAATCGACGCCGGCCGGGGACGGGTTCCTGGCTGAAGTCTGTAAAAAATGGGAAGCCGCGGCGGAGCCGGCTCGCGAAGCGGGTATTCGTGTGGTGCATTTGCGGTTTGGAGTAATTTTGGGCAGGGAAGGCGGTGCGCTTAAAAAATTGCTGGTACCGTTCAGGTTTGGACTCGGGGGAAAGGTCGGATCGGGTAAGCAGTACATGAGCTGGATTTCGATAGATGACGCGGTTGGGATTATAGGATTCGCCGTTCAAAATGCGCAGCTGCGGGGGCCGGTTAATGCCGTTGCTCCCGAACCGGTTACCAACAAGCGGTTCACCGAGGCACTGGCCCGTACCCTGCGGCGTCCGGCACGATTACCGCTGCCGGCGTTACCGTTAAAAGCCGTTCTGGGTGAAATGGCTGAAGCCACATTGCTGAGCGGTGCGCGTGTTCGTCCGCAACAATTGGTGGAAAAAGGGTACCAATTTCAGCACAGCAATATTGACGCTGCTTTACATGAGCTGCTGAAATAAAAGAAAAAAGAGGAAATTTGAGGAGGGTTATATGAGAAAAACCATAATCCTGATCCTGATCGCCGGAGTACACTTGTTATGGTCGCAGCAGTTGCAGGAATTCAAACCGTCGACCTATTACCTGCAGAAAAAGACATTGTTCGAGAGCCTGCCTGATACGGAAAATGAGATTATTTTTCTGGGCAACAGTATTACCGACGGTTGTGAATGGAGCGAGTTGTTTCAGGACCTGCACATAAAGAACCGGGGAATCAGCGCCGATGTAACGCAGGGGGTACTGAACCGCCTCTCCGAAGTTACCGAATCGGAGCCGTTGCAAATTTTCCTGATGATCGGTATCAACGACCTGGCATACGGACTGTCCGTGGGGCAGGTGGTGAAGAATTATGAACAAATCATTCGAAAGGTACAACAGCAATCCCCGAAAACGGAACTGCTGGTACAGAGTGTTTTGCCGGTGAATGACGCCTTTCCGAAATTCAAAAATCATGTGAACAAATCCAAAGAAATAGTGGCGTTGAACGTTGAGCTGCGAAAAATATGCGAGAAATACAATCTGAAATATATCGATCTGTATTCATCCTTTGCTGTGGAGGAAAAATTAGACCCTCAGTTTACCAATGACGGTCTGCACCTCACCGGCCCCGGGTATTTGCTCTGGAAAACTGAAATAGAAAAATACCTGAAATAAAACAGGTGCGATTAAAAAAAATTTAGATTTTAATTCCGTATTTTGATTAATTTGTCCGGAAACTGAACTTACCGAATTCAAGTGGGAGCAAACCATGAAAAATCTGTTCATTTTGCTGGTAATACTACTGATAACCACCATCGCCGCCGCGCAGAATTTCCAGGCAAAGCCGTTAATCAACGATAGCGGCCACCATTTCATGCAACCGCGATATTCTCCGGACGGCTTGTTGATTGCTTTCACGGAAAATAACTACAACGGCATCTGGATTGTAAAAAACGATGGCAGCGAACTTAGGCGGATTTCAGGTGAACCGGCGGCCGGATATAAATTCCAGTGGTCACAGGACAGCCGGAGTTTACTTTCCCGGGTAGCAAAATTCGAAAACTACCGCAGATACAAGGCCATAAAACTT
>JAJRVZ010000093.1 GCA_024277055.1 Calditrichota bacterium | reverse complement strand
CTATACACACGACGGCAACAAGATCGAACAGATGATCTCACCGTCGATGACCATTGAAACCAAAGGACAGACATCAATTACCCTGCGCCATTTCCGGACAATGGAAGAGTTTGCAGGGGTATCTTTTCAAAAACGGCAGTACAGTATTGCCCTGAATAATAAAACATTGTCATGGCTTATCGTGGATTTGAATGCTATTGTCGGAAACGGAATCTATTACGTCGCCAATCCGTTTGACGGTTACGTGCAACTGATTAATGCCAGCATGATTCTCAAACCGCTGAATAACTGGTTTACCGAATTCCGTTTCAGTAACTACCTTTTCAACGGATGGAATAACGGCTTTCATGCGCGGATAAACCAGGATATTGTTCGTTTCAAAACGACCTGGCAGTTTTCAAGAGAGTGGCTGATGCGCCTGATCCTTGAACATAATAATTTTTACAAGGATCTTGATTTGAATTTGCTGCTCAGCTACGAACCCACGCCGGGTACCGTTCTGTATTTCGGCTATAATGATTTTTTTCAGCGCACTCCTTCCCTTAAATATCAACGCTTTGAAAGAGGATTTTTTGCAAAATTCTCATATCTGTTCCGGTTCTGATTCAAGTCCCGGAATTTGAGCCGGTTCTCTGCAACCCCGATACAGGTCGTCACCGTTCCATAACTGTTCGGTTCTTTTAATGATTCCGGAAAAAGATATCGATCCCTACGTCTACTGCCGGCGTATCCATTGCAATATCATTATCGATCGTCAAACAGTGCGATGCTTCGCTATCCGGGTATTCAGCATATTCTGAAAAGATACCGGAGAAAGTTTTCAGAGACGTATAGTGCTGACAGGCGTTACTTTAAATGAGCAGCACATTCCAACAGTTGCACCCCCGGGCGATCAATTTTTGAAATTGATTTAATCGAATCAACTTCACTTCACTGAAAGTGTAAAATTATTTTCCACAATTCCTGCCCGTTCAAACCGCACACCCGACTGAAATACTCAGCGAATTGCCGGCGGTTAGTCCTTGTGCCACCGTTATTTAGCATCTGTCGGGTACCTGCGGGATTCATTCTGGTACGTCTTTTGCGAAGGGATAATTATCAAAGCCGAATGATCTTTCCAGGTTACAATCCGATAAATTCACGGTATTGAAATACGTCGGGCTTCCATAGAGATCAACCGGTCAAAAATTGTATCCATTTAATTCATCTCCATAAAAGGGGGATTTATATGCACAGGTTTTTAACAGTTTTTCTGTTGTCGGGATTTATAACCGTTCTCGTTGGCGCCGACCGTATTCCGATACCACAGAAACCGGTCAATTACAAGACACAAGATCTGATTGACGACCCGTCCGGTGAAGGCATGCTGGTCTGCAACCAGTTGCTTATCGCTTTTAAAAAAGACATCGACAGGCAGCACCAGGAACGGTTGCTGGCTTCTATCGGTGCCGAAGTCATCGGCGGCATGCCCGATATTGATGTTTACCAGGTCCTGTTCGATAATCCGACCCGCAGTATACAGCACTTCCGCAAAGTATACGAAACGATCCGTCTTGCCGACGACATTCTTTTTGTAATGCCGCGCCGGGTCGCCGCTTCTGCTTCCGGTTCCCTTGCCTCCGATAAAATATCTACAGACATGGAACGTCGCGGGGCTCTGAACCTCCAACCGGTTTCGCGTAAAACCGGGATCAGCGCGACCGGAACATACGATGAGATCATCGCCAGTCACCGGCCGGGGCTGATGGCCTGTGTTCAGAAAAAGTCGAGATTGTTTCGTAATCTCAGCGGCCGCGTGGAATTTCTGCTGAATATAAATTCCCGTGGGGCCGTTACACATGTTTCCATTACGAAATCAAGTTTCAGAAATCGCAAATTGCTGGCCTGTCTTAAAAACAAGATCAGTTGCTGGCGAAATTTTCCGAAACTGAGTTCTGATTCCAAAACAGAATTATATTTCATGTTTCGTTTTTAAGTCATTTAAGCGGTGCTTTTACGATTTCATCAAAAAAAGCCGCCAATTCTCCGGCCAGCCGTTCCCGGCTGTAAAGCTCAATATCGTCAAAGACAAACTGAGCACGGTTATTTATGATTTCAAGAACAGCCTGCTTTATTCCGGCGATATCGTTCGCTCTGCAAACCAGCCCCGCCCGGCTCCTTTTCAGTGTTCCGGCAGCTTCGCCGTTTTCCGGAACCAGCGCCAACACCGGTTTTTTAAAGCGTAAATATTCATACAATTTTGCGCCGACGGTTTGCGACGCAAAACGATTTTTTTCATTAAGGATCAGACACAGTGCATCCATTCCGGCCAGTTTCCGCAGGCAGTTTTTATGTTCAAGATAACCGTGCACTTCGATGAGTTCTTCACAGCCGAACCGGGCGGCCAGTTTTTTCAGGTCGTAAGCGCTTTTACCGATGTGGTGAAAACGAATAGTGACACCATTCTTCTTTAATTCCGCCAATGCTTTAAAAAGGGTACCCGGGTGATTGAAATGAGAATAGAAAGTTCCTGAAAATGCCAGATGCAGATCGGCGGTCACCGTTGGTTTTTCAGGCTGCAACCCGGTAAAATCCTCTTCATCGTAACCGTTGGTCAATACAAGCGCCCGTTTCTTATTGAAACCGGGAATCGTATTTTCATAATATCGCCGGTGGCTATCATAGGCGAAAACAAAATTCTGCAGGGCTCCGATCGCCTTTTTTTCACGCCGGATATCCAGCATTCGGTGCAGCGGGGTCGGATAAATTTTGTACGGATTTGTGGTCCAGGGATCACGCTGGTCAACGATTACCGGAATGCTGATTTGCTGTTGTAATTCCGCCGCCAGCCGGACCAGCGAATAGGGCGGGCTGCTCAATACCAGAATATCATAATTGATTTTATCGAGTTCATGAAATATTCTACGGCGCAGCCGGTTGTTCCAGCGCGAACGGCTGTCAGTGATGAAAACAAAGCTGCCGAGCCAGCGTTGCCAGTACTTGCTTTCTCCGCCTTTTGCGACCGGTGATCGCATTACCGGTTCCGAAGGAGGAATGCGACAGACCCGGGTTGAAGACGGAATTTCGTCCAGTAATGAAGAATCGGAGAAATCCCCCGCCGGCAAATCGGCGCATATTACATCGAAATGCCAGTCAAAACGGACAAGATATTTGATGAATTTGCTCCAGCGCTGAACCCCGCCGCCGCCGGTGGGATGAAAATAATAGGAAATGACTAATCCACGTCCAGCCAAGTCTGGTTTTCCATTTCTCTGATTTGTTCGATGAGGTTCATCAGATCGACACGGTTTTCTTCGAAATTTTTATGGGTTGTATCCACTCTTATGATCTTGAAATCAGACTGTTCGGCTTCGTTGATCCAGCGATCATAGGCACTTGAAAGCAACCGTAAATAATCCGGATCTATGGTCCGTTCATAATCGCGACCCCGTTTCAGGATGCGTTCAACCAGCATTTCCACCGGGGCGTCAAGATAAATGATCAGGTCGGGTTTGCGCAGGTACTCAACCATGGTTGAAAACAATTCACGGTAATTAAAGTAATCCATATCCGTCATATTACCGCCTTCATGAAGCGTGCGCGCAAATATTTCCACATCTTCGTAAATCGTTCGATCCTGTATGCAGCTGTCCGGCCATTCCGTAATTTCTTTTTGTGATTTAAAGCGGTTGGAAAGAAAGAATATCTGCAAATGGAAACTCCAGCGCGGCATATCGTCATAGAAAAGAGGTAAATAGGGATTATCGATCACTTTCTCATAATAGGCGCGCCATCCCAATTCTTCACTCAGTAGCCGCGTTAAGGTGGTTTTACCGACACCGATATTTCCGGCAATGGCAATAAACAGTTTTCTTTTTTCCGGCAACGTATTTTCCCGTTTTATTTTCCGACAGGTTCCGTACTGATTTCAATTAATGATTATAACCAGTGAAGAAATGCGATTCAAGTCAAAAATTCATAATTAACGGTTAAGCAATAATTCATTTTTGAATCTCCGCGGTAATTCATGCAGACGGTGCCCCGGATGCTTCAAACTCCATGCCGCTGTCCGCGTTGCAAATTGCGCCGCTTCTTCCAATTCAAAACCACGGAGAAACGCAGCAAGAAAGGCTCCGTGGAATATATCTCCCGCCCCCGTGGAATCCGATACCGAAACGGGTAACGCAGGAACCTGAACCATTTTCCTGCCGTCATAAAAAACGCTTCCCTTGTCTCCCAGCGTCAAACCTGCAATGGTGACCCCCGACCGATTCATCTCCGTTAACACGGCTTCTGCCGGTACTCCGGGAAACTGCCGTTTCGCAAAATCAGCCGAACCGATTACTACTTCTGTTCCCCGTACAAGTTCGGAAAATTGTTCGCGCCGGTCGCCCAAATCGATAAATACCCGGCAACCGGCGGATATTGCGGCTGCTTTCAAGCGCCTTTGAAATTCCGTTCGCCCATCCAGGTATATCCATAGCGTGTTTTCGCAAACCGCCAACAGTTCTGAATCCGACAGATCAGGTTCGCCGAAACCGCTGTTCACTGAAAATACGGTCCGCGAGCCATCCTTGCGGCCGACCCAGATGAACGCCTCTGGTACCGGATTCCTGTTGGTATCGAATATCATCTCGGTGGAAAAACCGATTTGGCGCCAATAGCTTTGAATTTTCTCGCGGGCTGTTCCGCTGCCGGGATCAGACAGCAGACAGCTGTTCACCCCCAGTTGATGCATCGTCATTAATCCTACCGGTACCGGACCGCCCGGCTGTTGCCAGACGGTTGCGACATCATATTTCCGGTTGGAGCAGGGAAATTCGTTAAGAATAAACAGGTGATCGAGTGTCAGCAGGCCTGAACCGACGCATTCATATTTTTTCATGGCCAACCAGTGACAGTACTTCTTGTGCCAGATCGGTCAGGCTGGTCAATCTTGCCTGTGAAGGTAAACCCCAGGCAGCACAATAAGCCGGGTTGAGTGTGTGGGATTTGGTACCCAGATCTTCAATATTTCCGTGATCGCTGAATACGATCAGCGCCGTTTCGCTGAAGTTCAAGCGTCCGGTCAGTTCATTGATCAATGCATCCAGACGCGATAGATGGCAGACGGCCGATTCCCTGTCCCGCCGGTGACCGGCAAAATCGGTCAGAAAATACTCGTATAGCAAAACGCGGTACTTTTTACTCTCCGCCGCTATAATCCGTGCCGCCTCCGCCGCCGAATAGAGCGGAATTTTGAAACCGTACCCGCGTAAAACATCATTTGTAAAATCGTGATAAAGCGCCTTACCGTCCCGAACGTCATCCAGAGAAGCAAACGGCAAACCGGCCAGACGGTTCATTTCCGTTGTTGCCGACATGCGCATATGTTTAAAGATTTCGGGGGTGGTAAAAAACAACGGCCGGAAACCGTTCATAAACCGGCAGGAAATTCCGACGGATTTAAGTCTGCTGAAAATGGAATGTTGCCGAAGCAGATCGCGCAGTAATTGATTCGGGAAACCAAAAAGATGGTGCCCGTTTTTTTCGGCTGCATTGATTCCCGTGTAAAGGCTTGTTTGTCCTGTTCCGCTTTGCGGTATGCCTTCAACACCAAGACAGGCATCCAGCGGATATATTTTTCCACCGGCGGGGAGTTCGTGATGATTTACATTAAAAATACTGGATGCGGAGTACAGGCAGGGATTAATGTGAGGATTTTCCGAACCGATACCAAGCCCGTCAATGAACAGCAGGATCACATTCATATTATTTAAAAACAAATACTTCCATCGTGCTGAAACGAACCGGGCGGCCGTTGAGCATACCCTGGCGGTATTTGAACTTTTTTACAGCGTTAATGGAAGCTTCATCCAAAACCGGGTTAATGCCCTTTAGAATATCGGCAGATTCAACTTCACCGGTTTTGCCTACAATCACTTTAATCCGTATCGTTCCGGGTTGAATGGATTCCCTTATTACCTCCGACATTTTAATCGAAGTCTTGTTGACGTATACTTTTTTTCCACCGTCGATAAACGGCTCAAGAAAAATCTGGTCATAGTCAATTTGATTTACGATATCTTCACTGCGCAGTCCCGTATCTGTTTCAATTGTTTCTTCCGGCCTGGCAGAGGCAAAGAGGGGTGAAGTATCTTCTCCACTGATCGATTCAGGTAAACTGTCCTGTTGATTCGCTGAATTTTCTCCGCCGGCAATCCCTTCCGGTTGGCTGTTTTGCCCCTCCGAAACATTCGAAACAGTATCACCGGCTGCTGTGCTGTTTGCGGCTCCGGAATTGTTCTGAACGGCATTTTGAGGCTGCCGCTGATCCGTCGGCTGTCCGGATGTATTGCGACCGGCATTTGCTGGAGGACTGTTGTTGTTTTGGGCCAGTAACAAGAATTCACCAAGACGATTGTCTTCGGCACTTTGATTGTACAATGGAATAAAATCGGTTGTGCCGTATTTACCTTCATCTTCTCCATCGTAGATCGTTGCTGCAATCGCATCATTGACGGTTTCACCCCAGGTATTATTCTCAGCTAGTATTTTTTTGCTGGAATGATTGTATAAATTGTAATCCTCGTTATTCAGTATGCGGTTGCGCCCCGGATTATAATTTGCATCTTTCGCAAGGGACCCCAGGTTGGGTTCGGCCAGACTGAAAGCCACCAGCCCGATCCGGTTTAATGTAATCAGATTATCGGTAAGAATGGGTTTCGCTCCAAGCGTGCAAATGATGCCGGCATAATCATTTTCAGAAATAATACTGCGAATGATTCTGGGTCTGGCTTTCACATCAATTTTTATTCCGGCATTAAAATTATATCGTATCTCGGAATTAGATATCTGTATATTGCTCTTTTTTATTGTAATTCCGTCGTAGGCATATTCCACGACACAGTAATCCAGGATGCACTGATCCTTCACATTTTTGAATGAAATTCCCTGCCAGTCCGCCATACGGGGTGTTTCGGCCGCAGAGGTAAAGGTGATTTTTTGGCCCAGTTTACCTTTGGCTATCATAATACCGCGAATGATCAGCTCGGAGCGCTTTTTGTCCGCTCCATTGCGCTGCAGATCGCTGTTTGCATCAAACAGTACGGTCGTTCCCGGGGCGATTATCAACCGCCCCGTTGATGTGATGGTAACATCACCGCGAACTCGTACCGTACCGTTCCACCGTACCACACCGCTGAATTTGCCCCCATCTATAACCTTTTCCTGCGCAAATAGTCCAAACGTAACGAGCACTAAAAATAATATAATTGTTCTCATAGTCATCCGCTTCTTCTTGTAAAAATCACGGAATGATGAGGGTTTTCTGTAACACGCATTACGGCGTATTGAAGCGCACGCACAACGGTATCCTGGTATTCACTGTGGTTGCGCTGGTCAATATCGATACTTCCCAGAATTCCAACGCGATAGCGCGGTTGCAATTCGTTCAGAGTTATGGCAACAATATCAAGAATACATTGTTCACAGGTGCAGATCGTATGATCCGCATCGAGCAGCTCCTCGAGCAAATCAATTATGTACTCTTTGTTTTCGTTTTCAACCGCATCAAACCGGTAGATTTCTCTGATATTAACCAAGGAACACCAAGTCCGTTTATTGAATCCTCACACTTCCTATGAACTAAAGGTTGCCTGTCTTGGCAGATTAAAGTTTAAAATAGTCGTCGATGCTGCCTGAGTCAAGCTCAAAATCGACTTAATCAGTACTTTCGACCACAATTTTTAATTCTTTGATTACCGGTATTAATTCGAAAATGAATCTCCTGCAGAACTTTCAATGAAATCTGAAAGCGTTTTCAATAAATCGTTTTCCTTAAACGGCTTGACAATAAAGGCATTTGCCCCCAGGCTCAGCCCCATATTGCGGTGTTTTTCACCCGCCCGTCCGGTAAGAATAACGATCGGCAAATTGTTGAATTTTTCCTGCTTACGTACCTCCTGTATTAATTCAAATCCATGCATTTTGGGCATTTCAAGGTCTGTTACAATAATATCAAACACATCTTCATCCAGATACTCCAGGGCTTCCTTGCCATCCGAAGCCAGTACCGTTAGGTAATTATTGCGTTCCAGTACGGACGAAACGAAGCGGCGCACGCTGATCGAATCATCCACGATTAGCGCCTTCGGTGGCCGGTCTGTAATTGTTTTACGTGAAATCGCCGGAGGTTCTTTCTTTACTTCGGGCACCTTTTCAAAATCCTGTTTCACCTGCGCCTCCGCAGTCTGCTTTTCACTGAGCAACCGGCGCGCCTGATCGATGGACGAAAAGGTTCTTTCCTCACCGTAGATATCCATTTCTATTCTGCCGGCAATGGAAGCGGTATCGAGGATAAGGGCAATGGAGCCGTCACCGAGGATTGTTGCACCGGCGATATAGGGCACTTTGGTCAGCTCGTCTCCAAGTGATTTGATTACGATCTCCTCGCGGCGCAGCACTTCGTCCACAACCAGGGCATATCTCGCACCGGCTTCCTGAATTACGATTGCCTGAAATTGTTTTTGATCTTCCGCCTGATCCCCGGACTCCTGAAATTTCAGGATTTCGGACAGGAAGGCCAGTGGAATTTCGCTGTCGCGCACGGTTAAATATTTTTTATCATCCCGTTCACGAATCTCCGTTTTTTCATACCTTACCGTCTCCTCAACAGGTGCCAGCGGAACAGCCATAATCTCCTGTTGCACGCGCACCAGCATGGCCTGAGCTATAAGCAACGTCAGTGGAACACGAATGCTGAAAATGGTACCTTTACCAGGATCGGAAGCGACACGTACACTTCCTTTCAGTTTGTGAAGCTGCGCCGCCACGACATCCAGTCCCACACCCCGTCCGGAAACATCCGAAACGTCGCTTTTTGTTGAAAATCCCGAATGGAAAATATAATCAAGTATTTCTCCGATGCTCATCGCCCCAACCTGCTCCTCAGAAGCCAGTTTCTTTCTGATGATCGTTGATTTCACCCGATCGACATCGATACCGCGTCCGTCATCCTGCACTTCGATTATGATCTGGTTCTTGTCCTGCCGTGCTTTCAGCAGAACAATACCATCCTCATCCTTACCGGCTATCTTGCGCTCGTCGGGGGTCTCGATACCGTGATCAATTGCATTGCGGATGATGTGCATTACCGGTTCGCTGAGCGATTCGATCATAGCACGATCCATTTCCGTTTTTTCACCTTCCACGATCAGGTTTACCCTTTTCCCCTGCTTGTGAGCCAAATCGCGGACCGCCCTGGGAAAACGGTTAAACAGATTTTCCACAGGAATCATGCGTACCTGCAGAATATCATCATGCAATTGTTTGGTGAGGTTCGATATACGGTTAATGTTCTGCTCAAAACGCTGGGCGAGCGAATTAAAACTGTTGGAAACCGTATCGAAGGTGTGGATCATTTCCTTAAAATCGCGTGAAACGGTATGCAGTTCGGTGAAGCGTTCAAATTCGCCTTCGGAGAATTTGTCAAGAAGTTCGTCCGCTTTGCTTTCCCCGGTCGCCGGCGTCGCCGATTTCTGTTTTTCTATAAAATCATCGAGGGCGTAATTGCTTGTACGTAGTTGTTTCTTTTCTTTGTCGATCTGTTCACTGAGCTGTTTCAGGCGGTCCAGGTAATTCATCAGTTGTGTTTTACTGATCACCAATTCAGCGGCCATGTTGACCAGGTTGTCCAGCCGATTGGTTGTTATTTTAATAACCTGTTCATTTTCCCGCGGTACCACGGGCGTTTTTTCAACTTCAACAATTTTTTGTTCCGATTTCTTTTCTGTGCGATCTGAGGATAATTTTCCGGTTTTCAGAAAATTGATCTTCGAATCAAGTTCTGCAAGCAGCTGATCATAGTTTTCGCTCTGCTCCCCGCGACCCGTTTTAACGGATTCCATTATATTCTGTATTTCGTCGATGCCGTTAAAAATCGGGTCCATTATTCCTTCGGGCAATTCCCCTTTGTTGTTCTGCAGCAGCTCAAAGAAATCTTCCATTTTATGGGCCATTGCGCCAATCTTATCGAATCCGACCATCTGCGCGCTTCCTTTCAGGGTATGCAGATTCCGGTTAAGGCTGTGGTACAGTTCGCTGTTTTGCTGATCCTTTTCCAGATCGACCAGATCCCGGTTGATATTTTCCAGAATTTCCCAGGCTTCCTTTAAAAACAATTCTCCCATCGAATCGAGAAAAATCGTCTTCTCTTTTCCGGTTTCGGATACCGGAGCTCCCTGCCGTTTTTGGATTTCCTCCAGGTCAAGCGCTTTAACTAAACCGTTCAACGATTCCTGGGACATGGTTTCGCCGGCTGTCATATTCCGGATGGCATCGATTCCGTTCGAAATGGCCCGGCGCACCGCTTCATCGTTAACAATTTTTCCCTTACTGACGGCCAGGGCTACATTTTCAATTCCGTCGGCAACATTGCCGATATCACGCAGGCCAAGCATTTTCGCAGCAGATTTAATGGCGTGATGGGCATATTCCAGTTGATGAAGAGCTTCCTGGTCCTCGGGATTTTCCTCAAGAGCTTTTGCAGCCTTTTGGATGGATTTCATATTTTCACGGGATTCTTCCCGGAAAACTTCCATCATATCTTCATCAACGGTTTCTGCACTTTCATCAACAGACTGAGGCTCTGCAGGTTCTTCCGTTTTTGCTTCCTCCTCGTCCCGCTGCAGGTACTTCGCGGAGGTGGACTTCAGTTGTGTCAGCGCGTTGTCCGTCTGTGAATTATCACCGTTTATCTCAGCGCTCAGGGCCTTCAGAGCGGTATTCAATACTTCAAGTAATCCGGTATCAGCCTGCGCGTTGCTCTCGGCAAAATGTTCGCAAATCTCCTCGACAGGGCCCGCAAGCGATTCGATTTTCTGGAAACCCATCAGGCGGGCTGAGGATTTCAGCGAATGAATATTTTTTTCTATATTTCTGAAACTTTCACGGTCGTCCAGGTTTCCTCGAAGATTCGACAAAGCTTCGTCGCTGCGCATGACGTATTTCGTGGCTTCCTGTTTGAATATTTCATCCAGGTTCTCTTCCTCGTCACCACCGATCTGATCCGGCAATTCGGCCTCTTCCGTCTCCACCGTTTTTTCAGTAATCACTTCATCAAGAACGGCAATAATATCATCTACTTCCGCTTTCATGCCGTTATTTTCGATCTGACCGAGAATTAATTTGTTGCTCTGTACGATTTCGTTCAACGCTGCGTTGTCCGGTTTGAAATCGTTTTCAGGCTGTAGCATTTCGCTGAAATATTGCGGAAATGAAAAAAACTTCGATGCACCTAACAGGCTGAGATTGTTTTCCAGTAATTTAAAATGTGCCAGATATTTCCGGCGCAAGGTGCTGTCATCCTGATAAAAAATCCGCTCCAGGTCTTCCTGCAGATTGCGCTGATAATTCTTCTCATTTTGAACGAGCAATTTAAGCAGCTGATCGGCATTATTACTTTCAATATATTCGATTTCCGGCTTTGCCTGGATTTCCGGAAGGCCGGCCGATTCGGGCAGTTTATTGACCATTTCATCAATATGAAAATCAGGATGCAGATTTTCACTGAATTCCTGAAATGCAGTGGCCAAAGCGGCGAAGTATTTGTCTTTTTCCTCCGTCTCCAAATTTTCAACACCGGCCGTTTTTTCCCTCAACAAAACCAGGAATGCGAGCACATCTTTGTTTTCCAGAAGCTGGGCGGCAGATTCAAGCGGTTGCAGTCCTTTACGAACCGCAGAAAAATTATTTGTTTGAATGCCTTCGGTAATCTCTTTCTGACAGGAATGCAGAATTTCCTGAAAGATACTAATCAATCCGCCCTGATCTTTGAAGTCAATTTCCCTTTCTTCAGGTTCGATAGTTTCTTCATCCGTTTCAGGAGATTCCTCAATGACCGATTCTATTTCTTCAGATTCGGTTCCGGTTGCTTCTTCTTCGGTATTCGGGACCGCTTCAGTCCCGGTCGCAACGGTTTGATCCCCGGCGATTTTACCGGCCAGGGATTCCAGCTGTTCGGCTGTCTCCGGGTTTTGCAGTTGCTTCACATTCTGCATCAACTGAACCGCTTCATCGATGGCGTTCAGAGCCTCCGTCGAAAGACCGTCTTTTGAATCCAGCCTATCTTCGAGAATGCGGGTAATATCTCCGCAAAAGTCTTCGATTAAAGAATACCCATGGATCATGCTGATCTCTTTAAAACCATGAAAACGCTGCATCATGTTTTTAAGGGCTTCGCGGTCCGACGGGGATTTTTCCAACCGGGCGATATCCTGCCGGAAACCTTCCACATATTCATCCACATCAGATTGAAAATAATCTGCCAGAAGACTTTCAATGGTAGTGGGTTCCGGTGGAATTTCTTCCTGCTTGTAGGTTTGCTCCGGTGTTATCCGCATCTGCAGCGCATTGTGTTCAACACAGATATTTACATAATCACTGTTCCCGTTGTTGAATGCCACCAGACCGGAAGATAT
>JAJRVZ010000092.1 GCA_024277055.1 Calditrichota bacterium | reverse complement strand
GTAGATTCGGAACGGTTGAGGAAGTAGCAAATGTCGTACTTTTTCTCGCCTCTGAAAAGGCCGGACTGGTCACGGGCGCCTGCATCAATGTGGATGGCTGCCAGTCAAAATCTCTGATCTGAAGGTTGACCGAACAGCCGCGAAACCGTTGATCACCGGACGTTTTGAGCTTGCCGTACTTCAAATTCATATTCTACGGTGCGCTCGAAATAGGTGCGCGAAGAATAGGTCGGCTCGATTGAGATCCGAGCCGTATAATTTCCATCCGGAACCGGCTTCCCCGGTATCACTGTGCGCGACATTCCTATTTTTTGATCCCGCGAAATATTTGCGGGCGGTATACCGGCTTTGTGATCCCAGAATATCCTCACCGTTCCCGCCCTGTTCTGGAATCGTTTATTAGCTACCCTGCGGACAAAATCACCTTTCGGGTCCAAAATATCAACGGTGACATTTGACGGTTCCGTAATCCTGAAACTGAACAGGGTTCGGTTTTTGCGGTTTTCCCACCGGAAATCACGGATATCGGTACCGACCCAGTAATATTGAGCCCCGGCAGCCTCTGCCACAAACAGCTGTCCGAAGCGTCGGTAAATCGAAATTCCGGTCGGTGACCGGAACTGGTAATCATCATCTCCCTGCGTCCCGAATGAGATGATATATTCCAGATTACTGTTAAATTTGTGAATACAATGATTGCGCGAGTCGGTAATAAGCAACTGGTTGTAGTAATCCAGTGTCGCATATTCCAGTTTCGCATCGGTAAAACCAAAATCCGACATTCGAACCGTTTTCAGTCGTTTTCCCCGGCGGGTAAATTTGCTTATGCGCTGAAAAATGGAATCGACGACCATTATGAAACTTTGTGAACGATAGTCATGCTTTTCAAGCGAATCCGTAACTGCAATGGCGGATGGCGCTCTCAGAAATCCGTTACCGGAAAACTGAAATAAAAATCGTGAACTGTCATCGAATACCTGCACCCTGTTGTTGCCGTAATCCGTCACATAAATATTGCCGGAATTATCCAGCGCCACCTGCAACGGACGTTCGAATTCTCCCGGCCCATTCCCCTCGCCGCCGAATGCGTAGCGGAACTCAAGTCTGTCCCCGGGATTGAACAAACGAACAATCCGATGGTTGCCGGTATCGGCAACATACACATCCCCCCGGCTGTTTGCACAAATCCCGTGCGGATTTTTCAGCAACTGTTCCGCCGGTTCATCCAGCCCGTAAACACCCAGCGCATACATCGATTTGTTAAAGATAATGTTATTTTGTCCCGCATTAACCCCGTAAACCGTCACCTCATCATCATCATTTTTCTCGTCGGGATCATCCCACACGTCCAGACGAACACAGGCCAGTCCCTGCGGATTGCTGAACTGAACACTTAAACCCAGGAACAGAAACAGTTCGAACGGGCCGGCCTTGTGGATACCGTAAGTGTGGTAATAGGTGGGAAATACAAATGTTGTGGGGTGGTCATCGTCGGCGGCAAATACAGGGAAACAGATTAACAGTATAAAAAGCATTCTTCTCATAATTCACTTCGAACGGGAAAGAAAATCAACCAGTTTTTCCGCTAATTTCAGCGGAATGCCGCTTTGTTCGGAAATCTCACCTGCAGACAATCCGGATAGTTGTTTAACAGATCCAAAAGTTTTGAGCAGCAATTCCCGCCGTTTTTTTCCGATTCCCGGTATCTCGTCGAGTACCGATGTAAGAGTACGCTTTTTACGCCGCTGGCGGTGGAACCCGACGGCAAAGCGGTGTGCCTCATCGCGCAATTGCTGCAACAGTTTCAGACTGGAAGAGGTACGTGGCAGCGTTTGTGCATCGCCTGATCCCGGAAGGAATATTTCTTCCAGCCGTTTGGCCATACCGATAACCGGCTGCTCATCCAGACCGAGGTTGTTGAGAATGGTTTTCGCGCTGGAAAGCTGTCCCTTGCCGCCATCGACCACGATTAAATCCGGCATGGTTCCGTTTTCATTCAGAATGCGGGAATAGCGCCTTTCAACCACTTCACGCATCATGGCAAAATCATCCGGTGTGTTTTTTGTCCTGATTTTGAATTTCCGGTATTCGCTTTTCTTCGGCCGGCCGTTTACAAAACAAACCATGGATGCCACCGGGTCCGTACCCTGAATGTTTGAAATATCGAAACACTCGATTCGGCGCGGCGGGGTATGCAGTCGTAAGTCCCGCTGCAGGGCATGCAGAACGTGCGGAAGATTATCCCTGGCCTTCATGCGCTGTATTTGCAGCTCCTGCAACAAATAGCGGGCATTCCTGATGCACATATCCATCAGTTTTTTCTTCGAACCGATTTGCGGAATTACAATTCGGACTTTCTGCTCAAGGCGAGCAGAAAGCCAGTCCACGATCACCTCCAATTGCCGAGGTTCATCCTGCAGAAAAAGTTCGCCCGGTATTTCATCCGTACCGGCATAATACTGGTTTAAGAAATACCCGATTATTTCCGAAGACGCCTTGTCCTGCACACCGCTCATGTAGTAGTGAACGCGACCGATAATTTTTCCCTCCCGTATTTTGAAAACAACGGCGCAGGCATCATCATCTTCCGTGGCAACGGCCAGCACATCCCTGTCACGCATGTCATCCGAAACGACTTTCTGCGCATTTCTGTACTTTTCCAGCACCTCGATTTTATCCCGTACGCGGGCCGCATCTTCATACCTTTGCTGTGAAGAAAACTCCTGCATTTCATCCCGCAGTGCGGATAACAATTCTCCCGTACTGCCTCGTAAAAACTTCCTGATCATCCTGATCATTTGTGCATAATCATCCTTTGTCTGCAGTCCCTGGCACGGACCTTTACATTTATTAATGTAAAAATCAAGGCAGAGGTTTATCTTCCTCCTGGCAATCGTATCGGGTGTCAGCGCATATTTGCACGAGCGGATGGTAAATATTTTTTTCAATGTATTTAGGGCAAAACGCATTTCCTTCACATTGGTGTAAGGACCAAAGTAAACGCTGCCGTCACGTATGACTTTCCGGGTGGCGAAAATCTGAGGAAAGTCTTCCGCAGTGATGCGGATGTATGGAAAACTTTTATCATCTTTCAGGTTGATATTGTAGCGCGGTTTATGCTTTTTGATCAGGTTGGCTTCAAGGATCAATGCTTCAACCTCCGAGTCGGTGACGATAAACTCGAGATCATGAACCTTGCTGACCAGGGCCAGAAGTTTTGCATCCAGCGGCCGTGATTTCTGGAAATAGGAGCGTACCCGGTTTCGCAGAATTTTCGCCTTGCCGATATAAATTACCCGCCCCTTTTCGTTTTTAAAAAGATACACTCCCGGTTTGCCCGGTAGATTTTTCAGTTTGTCAGTGATCACGGTAAATTCATTCATCGGATATTTTCATCAATGTAAATTGCTTTCAATTTGTTCCCCTCATAAAATCTATTGTCGAAGAATATACGATGCAAATTGAATCGGTAATCAGGCTGAATGAATGGAATGTCATAAAAATTATGACAAAATCATCTTTTTTTTTGAAAAAACGGCCTGTAAGCGCAATAATAAGACAAATTTGATTGACAGGTTTTGGATTTGAAAATAACATGTAATATATTATTCCATATACAATGAGGTGTAAGGGAAAACCATTCTCCGACAGACAGTTCACAGTGAATGGTTTTCATATTTAATCTGAAGGATCGGTGCCCGGTCCATAACTTTTCTTTCCTGGATTGCGATCAAAACATTTAATCTTTTACCAGGGTACAAGTATAATTTATTGGAGGGTTTTTGTATGTCTGAAGAGAAAAAGAAGCGGAAGGGAAGAGGAAAACGCAAGACCAAGCATAAAAATATCAGCCGTATCGATTCAAAAAATACGCATGGCTGGTATGTACGTATCTATGCCAACGGAGAATTGTTTGTATCGAAATTGTTCAGCGATAAGATCTGCGGCGGAAAACAAAATGCCCTGAAATATGCCAAATTGTATCGCGATCATAACCGAATGGTTGCTGATCTCCATATTGCAAATAATCCGAACAAGAAAAGAAGAAAACCGGCATATAACAGTCCGTCCCGAAGAAACCGTACGGGAATCGTCGGTGTCAATGAAGTTCATACAACGATCAGGAATCGGCCGGTTCATTATGTCGAAGCCACCTGGAGTGAAAACGGGAAACCCAGATCACGTAAATTTTACGTGACCAAAGAACGTACCCGCGACGATGCCCTCGAAGCGGCTATTGCTTTTCGTAAAGACAGAGTGGAAGAGCTGATGAAGGAATGGGAACAGCACAAAAAGGAATGGCAGAAAACAAAAGCCAAGGCGTTGAAAGAGGCCGAAAAATTTAAGGCCAAATTTTAATCCGAATACTCGCTTAATTCAATCAGAATTCCATTAAAACTTCCGGGGTGCAGGAAGGCGATGTTTTTTTCTTCCGCCCCCTTTCTCTTTTTTTCATCAATCAAGCGAAATCCTCTCGTCTTCAAGTCGTCCAGTACCTGTTGCAGATTCTCCACACGGTAGGCTATATGATGAATTCCGGCTCCGCGTTTTTCGAGGAAAGCGGCTATGGGTGAGGAATCATCCACCGGTTCCAGAAACTCAACAGTCATATTTCCGATGCGGTAACCGGCGACATGTACTTTTTGTTCCATAAGGGTTTCTTCAAATTCGGGTTCGAGGTTGAAACCCAGACGATAGGTGGCTTTTACGGAATCGAGGTCCTTTACGGCTATCCCGATATGATCTACCTGTTTCAAAATTTCCATATATTACCGCATCTGATAATTGGGTGATTCTTTCGTAATAATAACATCGTGGGGATGACTTTCTTTCAAACCGGCCGGGCTGATCTTCACGAAACGTGCTTTGTGTTTCAATTCGGAAATATTCCTGCAGCCGGTATACCCCATGGCCGAGCGTAAACCGCCGACAAGCTGAAACACCGTTGTCCGCAACGGCCCGCGGTACGGCACCCGTCCCTCGATGCCCTCCGGCACAAGTTTGTCCACCGAAAGCCCCTCCTGGAAATACCTGTCTTTACTGCCCTTTGCCATGGCACTGATCGACCCCATACCCCGCACCGATTTGTAACTGCGTCCGTCCAGCAAAATAACCTCGCCCGGGCTTTCATCCGTACCGGCAAACAACCCGCCGATCATGACCGAATCCGCCCCGGCGGCAAGGGCTTTGGGAATATCCCCGGAATACTTGACCCCACCGTCTGCAATTACCGGAATGCCGTGCTTCCCGGCAATTTTACGAACTTCGGATATGGCATATATCTGTGGAACCCCGACTCCCGTAACCACTCGTGTGGTACAAATCGATCCCGGCCCGATACCCACCTTCAGCGCGTCGGCTCCGGCGTCGATCAGGTCTGCCGCTGCCTTTCCCGTGGCAATATTCCCGGCAATTACTTCTTTTTCACCATATTGTT
>JAJRVZ010000091.1 GCA_024277055.1 Calditrichota bacterium | reverse complement strand
GCAAAAGCGCCTGGGAATACCTGGTTCATAATTACGTCGGATCACGGTGAATTATTCGGTGAAGATAACTATTTTGGTCATGGCCCGATCGTGCATGAGAAAGTTTTTGAGGTACCCTTTATAGAGGGGCTGAAACCGGTTCAGCCCACATGAAATGCAAAACGGGGTTCGATATAGACCTGGACATTGCGTATACCCGGCATTTTTGCGGAAATCAATTCCTTGAGATCGCTTTTTATTCTGTCTTGCTCATCCTCATCCAGATCGCTTACAGAAACCAGGTCGAAAAGGGCGTTAATATGATTGGCCTCTCCCACGAGCCGCAGATCATGAAAATCGGCCAGGCGCTCATCTTTTTTTATGTAATCCCGAATGACTTCTTCCAATTCACGGCTCTGTTCCGAAGGCGGCATAACCGGATCAATATGAATGGTAGCGTGTAATCCGAGTTTTTTTGACAGTTGATATTCAATCTGCTCAGCCAGGGTGTGTGCTTCAGAGAGGGTGAGGGTATCGGGGACCTCGGCGTGGCATGAAATGATCTTTTGAAATCCATACTGGTGTACGATTAAATCATGCACGGCGAGAACCTTGGGGATTTCTGTTGCAATCTCGTTTACTTTTTTCAGAAAATTTTTATCCGGCGGAGAACCAAGCAACTGGTCGACGGAATCACGTGCAATATCCCATCCGAGGTAAATCACGAAAGCACCGATTAACATCCCTACAATTCCGTCAAGATACGGGAAACCGTACTTGCCGGCAATGATTGCAATAATCACCAGTAATGATGAAACGGCATCTGTCCGGTGATGCCAGGAATCGGCTTCCAGCGCCAGTGCATCTATTTTTTTGCCGAAGTACATGGAAATACGGCCCAGCCACTCTTTAAAGAAAATGGTGATTAAAATAATACCCAAAGCCCACCAGCTGACGTCAAGCGCTTCCGGTGCAAGCACTTTGTCGATTCCGTATTTAGCCAGTTCAAAACCGCTGACGACCAGAAGAATGGCAACCACCAGCGTGGCAATCTGCTCCATGCGACCGTGACCAAAGGGATGTTTGGTATCCCCGGGTCGTTGTCCGTATCGGAAACTGAAAATAATAATCACGGAAGTCGCCATGTCGGACAGCGTGTGAACGGCGTCCGCCAGCAGAGAAATACTGCCGAAAATTACCGCCAGCACGATTTTGACGATACCGAGAAAGAAGTTCAGAACAATACTGATCCAGCCTTCGAGAATCCCGTACTGAGCTCGTACGTTTTCATCCAGAAGATTGTCATGATTTTTGATCAACTTTGCCGCCAGCCAATCGCTGAATTTACCGACCACGTTCAACTCTCCTGATAGCTTTCATTTTGATATAAACTGCTGAGGCGTCTGATACTCCAAACCAATAGCGCAACGGCAACAATCATAACGGCGGGAGAAACCTGATCACCATAAAGATACCAGTCAATCCCGGTGTCCAGTTTCAGGTTGTTAAAAAGCAGTGCAACCATGTTGTTCAATGCATGGGCAATCAGCGACGGAACAATCGAATCGGTTCGCCAGGCCAGGTATCCCAGAATAATTCCCATTACAAAAATTTGTACGGCCCAGTAGGGATTCATGTGAATCAGGGTCCAGGTCAGACTGGATAAAATCACGGCACGATTAATATCTCCTTTATTTTCAAGAGATATCTGCAGCATTCCCCTGAAAAGCATTTCTTCTGAAACGGAAGCAATTACAACGGCTGCAAGAATGATGATCACCCATTCCGAAAAAGAAGTTGCGGTCAGGCGGTTCATGGATTCAACCACCCAGTCGGGGATGGGAATAATTATTTGTATCAGACGATCGAGACCGTCTCCGACTACCGCCAGCGAAAGACCGATCAGTAAACTTATCAGAATAACTTCACCCGAAACGGGGTTGAGCCGGAAAATACTGCGTAACGGGTATTTGCGGATTTTAGCATAGGTAACGGGAATAACCAGAAATATCAGGCCGCCGACGAGCAGAAACAGACGTGTCATTTTTTCAAGAACGGATTCGTTGCCCGTAACCAGCATCGTACCGAAGGATGCAAAAAGCGTAAGCACGATGATCACCGTAAAAATTGATACGATCAGTATTAACGTTTCAACGGGCTCGGGTATTTTTTTATCATTCATTGGTAGAAAACACCGGCCTTTCGACAGAATCTGCGATCTTTTTCAATTCCTGCAGCATGTTTTTGAAGCCGTCAAAATCCATGGATTGGGGGCCGTCTGACAGAGCCTCGTCAGGTTGCGGGTGGACTTCAACGATGATACCGTCCGCGCCGACGGCAACCGCTGCGCGCGACAGCGGGGGAATGCGCTTACGGTTCCCAGATGCATGGCTCGGATCAACAATAACCGGCAAATGCGAGGCCTCTTTCAATACCGGAACGGCTGCAAGGTCCAAGGTATTGCGAGAATGATTATCAAAAGTGCGTACGCCGCGTTCACACAATATTACATTTCCGTTTCCCTCGTTTAAAATATATTCAGCGGAAAGAAGAAGTTCTTCAAGAGTGGCGGAAATCCCTCTTTTAAGCAGTACCGGTTTTCCGCTTTTACCCGCTTTGCGCAACAACGGGAAGTTCTGCATGTTGCGAGCCCCGATCTGGATGACGTCGGTATATTCGGCTACCGTGTCGATGGAGACGATATCCACGGCTTCCGTAACAATACGCAATCCGGTTTCTTCCCGCACACGGGCCAGCAGTTTCAAACCGTTTTCTTCGAGACCCTGGAAACTGTAGGGAGAAGTGCGCGGTTTATACGCGCCTCCCCTCAACAACGGCACCCCCTGCTCAAGCAGAAATCCGGCGATACTGAAAATCTGTTTTTCACTTTCAACCGCGCAGGGACCTGCTATGGTCGTAAACGATTTTCCACCGATCGCCGCCTTTCCGACATGCACGACGGTATCTTCCGGGTGAAATTCCCGTGAGGACAGTTTATAGGGACGGGTTACGTGGATTACCTGTCTTACACTTTCAAGATTTAAAAACTGCGTATCATCCACATAGCCCCGGTTTCCGACGACGCCGATTGCCGTGCGATTACTTCCCGGTATGGGACGTGCCGTAAATCCCAGTGCTTCTATTTTCCGAACAACGATTTCGATATCTTTTTCGGAAGCATTGTTCTCCATAACAATAAGCATATCAATCCTGACTTTGTCTGTAAAGATGGTAGTGATACAATACAATCCCGGCAGCTACGGAAAGATTGAGCGATTCCTGCTGATCGGTGCCGGGAATATGTATCCGATGTTTTATTTTTCCTAAAATCTCCTCAGAAAGACCGTGGGCCTCAGGGCCGAAAAATATAACAGATTTGTTACTAACTTTCCACTTGTTTAACGGTAATCCGTCTTTCAGTACCGTCGCTGCAAAATCATGTTCGGGTAGTAACGCGGATAAAGTCCGGATATCCGTGTTCAGAATGATGCGGACCAGAAAAATTCCACCGGCACTGGCTTTCACGGTTTTCGGCGACCAGGGGTCGACACTCCCCGGGCTTAATATGATTGTTTTCAGGCCGAACCAGGCGGCGCTTCGAATAATGGTTCCCAGATTGCCCGGATCGGAAACCTTTTCAAGATAAACAACCGTTTCGTCAATCGCGGCCGGTTTTGTCAATTTAAATTCGGCGGGCTTATCAAGAATGAACAATATGCCGGGCGGGGTCGACTCGGATGAAAGCATGCTCATATCCGTCGCTTTGCAAATACTTAAATCAATTCCGTTTTCCCTGCATTGTTCATAAACCACAGCACCATGTTTTCCGGAAAAAAAATCCGAAGAGATGATAACGTGTTTCAGTCGGGCATGGTCAGAGCGAAGCGCGGCGTCAAACAGACGCAGTCCTTCACCAAAATACATGTTGAACTGGTCACGGTATTTTTTCCGGTGCAGTTTTTTATAATACTTCAGCCGGTTTTTGGAAAGTTCGGGAATATCAATCATCCTGATCCATCATCAGTAACATTTCTTTACGATAGATTTTCAAAAGATCATCCTGAGTAATCATGCCGAAATACTTCATGGATGCCTGGTCTTCAACAACGGGCAGCATTTCATAGTCACCCAGTTCCACTTTAAGGAAAGCCTCTTCCAGAGTCATTTCGGGTGTCAGTACGAATACATTTTCGCTCATTACATCGCGGGCAATCAGCAGCGGGTACAGATCACGGTCAAATAATATCGGCTGGATATCACGCATTGAAATAAGACCGACAAGCTCGCCACGGGTTCCGCAAACAGGAAACGACGTATAGGTGCTGTTGATCAGCAGATCGAGTATGGAAGAAAAGGATGAGTCTTCGCGGATAACGGGAATATCTTTTCGCGCCAGTGAAGAGACCGTACGGCTGCGCAGGTATTCGAGATTTCTGCCGGAAAAAATCCTTTTGCCGAGCAGAGATATTCTTTTTGTATAAATTGAATCTTTTTCGGCCATTCTGGAAACCAGGGTAGAAGCGACCGTACCCAGCATCAACGGTAAAATGATGTTGTAGTCATTCGTGGTTTCAAATATTATCAGAAACGCCGAGAGGGGAGCGTGAATGGTACCGGCGACTACGACCCCCATACCGACCAGCGCATAGGCTCCGGCAGGTGCAACGATTCCCGGAAAAAAGATGGCGAATACTTTGCCGCACAGGGCACCGAACATGGCGCCGATGAAGAGGGAAGGGGTAAACAGGCCGCCCGTTCCTCCGGAGCCCAGCGAAAAGGAGGTTGCCAGCATTTTTGCCACGACCATGATCATGAGAACCCAGATCTCCTGTCGGCCGAGAAGGGCGGTATGGGTTGCGGAATCGTCAAAACCGTACAATTCCGGCAACCAGTAGGCCATAATTCCTACGAGCAGTCCGCCGAGCATGGGTTTGAGATATTCCCGGATTTTCAGATCCTGTTCGAATCGATCTTCAAGCCAGTACAGCATTTTGGTAAAGGAAGCCGCCAGCAGACCACCGGCAATTCCAAGAACCAGGTACAAGGGAAATTCAAAGACACTGTTCAGTGAATATTCCGGGATCATGAATATCGGACTTGAACCGACAAGACTTCGTGAAAGCGCTGTAGCAATTACAGAGGCAATTATAATGGGGGAGAACGCTTTCAAACTGAAATCGGCCAGGATAACTTCGACAGCGAAAACCACACCGGCAATCGGAGCGTTGAAGACGGCGGCAAGGCCTGCGGCAGCGCCACAGCCGACCAGTATTTTTAAACGGTCGGCTGAAACATGAAAAAACTGGCCGATACCGGAGCCGATAGCCGCTCCGATAGAAACAATAGGGCCTTCCTTTCCTGCAGAACCTCCCGAACCAATGGTCGTACCCGAGTTGATCGAAGTCAGCACGGCAACACGCTTTCTGATCATTCCCCCGTGATTGGCCACTGCTTCCATTACTCCGGGTACACCGTGTCCCTTGACCTCCGGGGCGAAATAAAAAGAAATCAGCCCTACCGTAAGTCCGCCAATGGCGGGAAACAGAATACGAAGATAATCCCCCCATTCACTACCGACCCAGTGGGCACTCACAAATTCAAAAAGGCCGAAGTGTACGCCGTCAACAATAAGATTCAGCAGATAGGCACCCAAACCGGTAAGCAGACCGACCATGCTGGCCAGAAAAAGCAAATAAAAATCGCCCGGGATATTGAAACGGACGAAAAATCTCAGAAAACTGATCTGGGCCAGTCTGTTGATGCGTTGCAGGAATTTATTTTTCATGTTTGAAGAAATCGCTCAGATAAGGTCCAATTTCAGAGAACGAAACGGATTTTTGTGTTCCATTGTCCATTTCTTTTACAGAAAAATTTTTCTGTTTCAGTTCCTCATCCCCCAGTAAAAATACCATTTGTGCACGTTGACGGTTGGCTTCACGCATTTGAGCTTTCACACTCCGACCGAGATAGTCGCGGTCGGTCCGGTATCCCATGGCGCGCAGTTTTGTAACCCATTCTGTTGCAACAGCAGCGGCAGCATCACCGAGTGGCGCAACGAAAACCTGCAGGCGTCCGGGTTGTTCCGAAAGCAATCCCTGCCTTCCCATTACCATCAGGGTACGTTCGATTCCTGCGGCGAATCCGACCGCCGCCGTAGGCGGACCACCCAATTGCTCTGCCAGCAAATCATATCTTCCGCCGCCGCAAATGGCGTTTTGGGAACCCAGATCACTGCTGGTGATCTCGAATACCGTACGGGTATAATAATCGAGGCCACGAACAAGGTACGGATTATGGCTCCAGGCAATTCCGCCGGCTCTCAGGGTATCCTGAAGTTTTGTGAAATGTTCATCGCAACCCGAACAAAGATGATCACTGAGTTTAGGGGCATTTCGGTTCAAAGTTCGGCAGTTTTCTTTTTTGCAATCCAGAATTCGCAGGGGGTTGCCGTCGAATCTTTTGCGGCAATCTTCGCAATACTGATCGAGAACGGGACGCAGGTACTCTTTAAGGATGATTTTATAAGGCTCGCGGCACTCCGTGTCGCCAACCGTGTTTATTTCCAGTTTTAATCCTTCAATACCGAGTTTCGCAAAAACGGCAAGTGCCAGCTGGATCAATTCGGTGTCCAGTTCGGCGGCGTCGGCACCAATGGCTTCGGCGCCGAATTGATTGAATTGGCGCAGGCGTCCTGCCTGCGGGTTTTCCTGCCTGAACAGGGAAGATATATAGTAAACTTTTTGCAGGGGGGCCTGCGTTTTCAGGTTGTGTTCCAGGTAGGCTCTGATGATCGGTGCGGTCATTTCCGGTTTGAGGGTAATTTGCTTTTTACCTCGGTCCTCAAACGAATACATTTCTTTGGAAACGATATCCGTCAGCCGGCCGATACCCCTGGCGAACAATTCCGTCGATTCAAATACCGGCGTGCGCATTTCGCGGTAATTGAAAATACTCATCGTGCTGTGAATAACCGCTTCCAGTTTCTGCCAGTTATGGACCTCGCCCGGCAATACATCCTGAGTGCCCTTTATTCGCTTTATTTTATTCAATACAAATCTCCCCGTACAAAAGCACTTAATTTAATAAAAATATAGATGGATATAAAATGCTATTTGATTGAAGTTTTTTTGCGGTTCAGCAGAAAATTTAATGAATAGTTTTCACCGTTTTTAAAATAGCGCTTACTTTCAAAATCGGAATATCCATTAAGCACAATTTTTATAGTATGCTCTCCGCTTTCTACTCGCATGCCGTTAATGGGTGTTGTACCGATCAGCGCTCCGTCGAGAATCAGCTGTGCTCCCGGCGGTTCGGATTGTATATTGATCTGCGAAAAAGGAATTCTTTTAGGCAATTCCACACCCAGGTCTTTTTTCTGTCCGGGGATCAGCTCCAGCAAAAACTGTGCGGTGCCGAAATTATTATGTCCCTGAACCATGATTACGTGATTCCCGGGGGGCAAAAACGGCAGTTCAACCTGACCGTTTTCAGTGTCTCTTATTTTTTTTCCATCCAATGAAACCGTGGCCGGAGGATGGTTAATATTCAACCGGACGCTCGCCAGCCTTTCGTTCTGAAGAAAGCGGTTTATCTGATATCCGCCGAACAGAAACAGCAACAATACCAGGGACACTGAAATCCATGAAAGCCATGGAGGTTCCTGATATATGGATTCGGTGCGCAGGTCGGTTTTTGTTGTAGTACGCTCTTTTACTTTAAACCGCTGAATAAAATCGGACAGTATTTCTTTTTTGTGTACCTGATCCTGCCAGGGTATAAAACGGTTCAGATCCCGGATTACTTCGGAGGCATAAGCATACCGCTTCGAAAGATCTTTGTTCATGCACTTTTTGACTATTCGAACCAGCCGCAGGGGCAGATCACGGTTATATTTTCTTGGTGAAGGGTATTTGCCGCGAACAATGTTCATCAGAATTTCAGTGTTGGTATCTCCGATAAAAGGTTTATACCCTGTGATCATTTCGTAGAGTAAAACACCAAGCGAATAG
>JAJRVZ010000090.1 GCA_024277055.1 Calditrichota bacterium | reverse complement strand
GTGTAACCTTCATTCCGCTACGCTCCATTCCGGTTACACCGCTGGAGTGATGGTTAGGAAGTAAAGTACACAAGATTTAGGACTTGACTCCGGGATTCATGAATGAACATACTTTATTATAATGAAAATAATTTTCTTTCCCTGGAAAAAACCGATCTTTCAGAATTCAGTAATACGGTTGAAACGCCCTTTTATATTTACAGTTCAGAGGAAATTCGTCGCAATTGCGAAACGGTATTGGAAAGATCCGGCCCCTTCGACCTGTTTCCCTGTTATGCGGTTAAGGCCAATTACAATCCCGCCATCCTTAAAATAGTTCTTGAAAAAGGTTTCGGCGCGGATGTTGTGAGCAGCGGTGAATTGTATTTTGCACTGAAGGCCGGCTTTTCTCCTGAAAAGATCATGTTTGCCGGAGTCGGTAAAACAGAAGCGGAAATGCGATACGCGATCGAACAGGGTATTCATTCCCTGAATATTGAATCGGAAAGCGAACTGAAATTGCTGGTAAAAATTGCAGGAGAAATGAAACTGACCGATCCCGTGCGGGCGGCACTTCGTGTTAACCCCGATGTTGATCCGCAGACGCATCCGTACATTTCCACGGGTCTGAAAAGCAACAAGTTTGGAATTGCCGGCGACAAAGCGTTTGATTTGTTTTTAAATTACCGGCGAAATCAGAATTTATCGCTCTCCGGCATTCATGTTCATATCGGCTCGCAAATTTCCTCGCCCGAACCTTACCTTGAAACCGCAGCATATTTACATAAATTTGTGATGGATTTGAGGAAGAAGAATGTCGAAATAGAATTTCTCGATCTCGGCGGCGGTATCGGCATTAATTACGAACAGCAGATCGACGGATCAGGAACGGACAAGACTTATCTTAACAATATTTTGAACCCATTCCTTGAAAAACTGAAAGAACTGCAAATTCCATTATTTATTGAACTGGGACGTTCACTGGTGGGCAGCGCCGGACTGCTGGTAACGAAAATTCTGTATATTAAAAAGACGCCGCATAAAACCTTTTATATTGTAGATGCCGGAATGAACAATCTCATCCGTCCCAGCCTATACGATGCCCATCACCAGATCATTCCGCTTCACAAAACAGACAGCAGGGAAATTAAGGTTGATGTCGTCGGACCGGTGTGTGAATCCTCCGATTTCCTGGCAAAAGATCGTCTGTTGCCGGAACTGAAGGAAGGTGATTATCTGGCTGTAACGGGGGCCGGCGCTTACGGACAGGTGCAGAGTTCCAACTACAATCTGCGGCCGATTATTGCAGAATATTTAATAGAAAAGGAAGAGATAAAAACCATTCACCGGCGGCAACGAATAGAAGATATCGCGGCACAATACACGTGGTAACAAATGGGACCTACAAAAGCATATATTTTTCATAAAAATCTGAAACACAATATCAGTCTGATCCGAAATCACGTAGGTTCAGAGCGCAGGATCATGGCCGTGGTCAAGGCCGACGCATACGGACACGGAATTGTTGAAATTGCCCGCACCTGCATTGAATCCGGTTGTGAGTACCTGGCTGTAGCCTTTGCCGAAGAGGGTATTCTATTGCGCAATTCCGGGATTAGTGCACCGATACTCGTGTTCGGGGCCCAGCTGCCCGATTTGCTTTCTCCCGCCATTGAAAATGAACTGGAATTAACCGTAACCACTTTTGAGCAGATTGAATTTCTTAAAACTGTTCGGAGCGGGAAGCCGGTTAAAGTACATGTGAAATTCAATACCGGTATGAACAGGGTGGGGTTTGACGTGGTTGACGCCGAATCCGTCCTCAGCCGGCTGGGAGAATGTGATTCGGTGACTATTTCGGGTGTATATTCTCATTTTGCCACGTCCGATGAGAAGGACAAATTTTTTGCGAAGCGGCAATTGGAACAATTCCTGAAAATCAAAGAGTCTGTTTCTGAAAGGATTGACGGCAATCCGCTTTTTCACATGGCCAACTCAGGTGCGATTATGACCATGCCTGATGCGCTGCTGGATATGGTCCGGCCAGGTATTATGCTTTACGGACATGCGCCTTCCCCGGATTTTGAACTTGAATGGGAGCTGCGTGAAGTAATGTCGTTGCGCTCCAGACTGACTCTGATCAGATCAGTTACTAAAAATGAACCGCTTAGTTACGGCAGAAGATATTATACGAAAAGCGAAACGGATATCGGCGTAATACCCGTCGGCTATGCCGACGGTTTTTCACGTGGACTGACGAATAATACGGATGTTATAATCAATGACAATCGGTATCCACAACGCGGAACGGTTTGCATGGATATGATCATGGTGGAACTTGGAACAAATCATCCCTGTAAAACGGGTGATGAAGTCATCCTGTTTGGCGGGAACAACCGTCATTTCATTTCGATTAATGAAATCGCAGAGAAGTTGAATACTATTGCCTATGAGGTGACATGCAATGTATCTTCCCGTGTACCGCGTGTCCATATTTACGACTAAACGGAGGTTGCCATGCGCGCTCTGATTTTAATATTTCTTTTCATTTTTACCGTCGGCTCGCTGCAGGCACAGGTAATCCGTGCCAAGGTGAGAATCGAGTACGAACACCTGCCTCTGGAACAGCAACGTGATCTGGAGGATTTGAAACAGGGCATATTGAATTATATGAATAATTACGCCTGGACGGACGATGAATATGAAACCGACATTGATGTAAATATTCAGGTAATAATTGAAAGCCTGAGGCAAAAAAGTCACGAAAAGATATACCGGGCTCAATTTCTTATCTCAAGTACTTCCGGGGAAAAATTTTATGATAAGGACTGGGAGTTTACATTTCAGCCCGGGTATGTTTTCGAGCATGATAAAGTGCAGATTGACCCGCTGTGCCATTTTCTTGATTACTACGCTTATATGATTCTTGGCGGTGAACTTGATACATACGGACTGACACTGGGTACCCCCTATTACGACAAAGCACTTGAAATTGCCAATCGGGGAGTATTAAGCCGCTACTCAAGGGGATGGGATAACCGTGCAGAAGAATTACAGAAAATCACCAATGTTCGCACCCGCCCTTTACGCGAAGCAAAGCCGGATTTTTTCGAAGCTGAATATTATCTGCAGGAAGGGGATCTGCAAAATGCACGGTCCCATGCACTTAAAGTAATTGCGGCTATTGAACGTGTGGTTCGTGACCAACCGAACAACAAATATCTGAGACTTTTTTTCGATGCCCACTATCGTACTTTTGTGGAAATATTTCGCGGAGACCGTGAAGTACTTCAAAAACTGGTCACGTTTGACAGCAATCATCGTGATGGTTACCGTGCCGCAATGGAATAGTGCTTTTTAAAAGGGGAGTTCATTCAGGTCCACATTTCCACCGGACAGAATAATACCGATCTTCAGATCATAAAATTTTGCCGGATCAGCAAGAACAGCCGCCAGTGGAACGGCGGAGGAGGGTTCGATAAGTATTTTCATTCTCTCCCATACCATTCGCATAGCTTCTATTATACTACTCTCAGTTACGGTTATAATTTCATCTACTCTTTTAATAATAATCGCAAATGTTTTATCGCCGAGAGATGTTCGGAGTCCGTCGGCAACAGTATCCGGATTTTTAACCGGAATTAATTTTTTCTGCTGAAAAGACCGGTATGCATCATCGGCATTTTCAGGTTCGGCGGCTATTACTTTAATATCCGGATTCAATTCTTTTATCGCTATTGCCGTACCACTAAGCAATCCGCCACCACCAACCGGGACCATGACGGTTTCAAGGGTCGGCACCTCGTTGTATAATTCCAATGCCGCCGTGCCCTGTCCTTCGATAATATCGTAATCATTGTAGGGATGAATGAATGTCGCTCCCGTTTTGGCGACAACCTGCGTCAGGCCTGCTTCCCGTGCCTGCAGGGTCGGTAAACAAAACCTAATCTCCGCACCGTATCCCTGAACCGCTGCAATCTTTACGGGGGGTGCGTTTTCAGGCATGACCACACAGGCACGGGCATTTCGCCATTTTGCAGCAAGGGCAAGCGCTGCTGCATGATTGCCGGATGAATGCGTGGCGACACCGTTCCGTATCCGCTCTTCCTTTAATTTCATTACAGCATTGGCGGCACCCCGTATCTTGAATGCACCGACTTTTTGAAGGTTTTCGCATTTGAAGTACAGTTCACAACCGCATATTTTATTAATTGATTTTGAAGTGAGAACAGGGGTATGATGAATAAAAGACCCGATCCGTTCAGCCGCCTGTCTGATATTTTTCAATGTCGGTTCAGTATCCATGGCATTTAATCAGTGTTTGGCACCGTCATATTTTTTTTCTCCCGCTGTAACAGAAATTTTTAAACGGTTCTGAATCGG
>JAJRVZ010000089.1 GCA_024277055.1 Calditrichota bacterium | reverse complement strand
CGGCTCAACTGAGGCAGGTCAACGATTTCGCCCCCGGTGCTGAACACGCCATCGGAAACAATCAGTTTATGTGCTTCAGGAGGCACCCGTTTCAGAACCCGTTCAAGGTCATCCATATCATTATGCCGGTAACGCAATACATTGGCCGTAGCGCCCAGTGCCATCATGTTTCCGGCTACAATACAGGCATGATTGTCACGGTCCGAAATTACATATTCTCCCCGTTGAACCAGTGTCGGGATAATACCCTGCGCGGTTTGATAACCGGTGGAGAATAGCAGAACCGCATCTTTTTTGAAAAATTCCGCCAGTTTTTCTTCCAGTTCGACATGCAGATCAATGGTGCCCGTAAGGTAGCGGGAGCCGGAACATCCGGTGCCGTACTTTTCGATTGCTTTAATTGCTGCTTCCTTAACACGAGGGTGAGCGGTAAGGCCGAGATAGTTGTTGGAACCGGCCATAATTACATCTTTACCCTCGATTCGGACGACAGGACCTTCATTTTCCTCTATAGGACGAAAATAAGGATAAAAACCACCGGCCTTCACTTCATCGGCCCGGGTGAACTCGTAACACTTGTCAAATAGGTCCAAGAAACCTCCTGAATTAATCTATATAACTACCAACATTTTCTGAATTTATATGGGATAAAATGCCGATTAAAAATTTGAAAAATATAACAAACTTGAGTAATATATGCCATTAATTTTTACAGTGATTTATTGAGGCGGATAATGAAAGTATTTGTTACCGGAGCGACAGGATTTGTCGGAAGTTTTCTGGCTGAACAACTGGTGAAAGACGGGCACGATGTCAGGGTGCTGGTACGGAAGCAAAGCAATTTGCGCTGGATTGCCGATTTGAATGTGGATTGTTATTACTGCAGTCTGGATGATGCCAAATCGCTGATCCGCGGTTTGGAAGACAGGGAGATTGTTTATCATCTGGCCGGAACCACTAAAGCACGGACAGAGCAGGAATATTATCGTTCCAATTTTCACGGAACGAAAAACCTGTTCGATGCCTGTATCGCAAATAAGAAAAAAATCAAGAAGTTTATTCATATCAGTTCACAGGCAGCCTGCGGGCCCAGTCCGACGCTGGTTCCGATAAATGAAAGCCATCAACCCAACCCGCTTACCTGGTACGGAAAAAGTAAACTGGCCGGGGAGCAATATGTTGAACAGAACATGGATAAACTGCCTTCGGTTATCCTGAGGCCGCCGGCGGTTTACGGTCCGCGGGATACGGATGTGCTTGAATTCTTCCGCACCGTTAAATTCGGCGCAATTCCGCAGTTGGGGGGTTCGGAGAAATATCTGAGCCTGATTCACGTTCGTGATCTGGTTCGTGGTATTTGCATTGCAGCCGAAGCCGACAATGCTTTGGGAAAGATTTATTTTATTACCAGTCCCAAGCCCTATTCCTGGGAAGAGGTTGCAAAAACGACCTTGAAAGTTCTTGGTAAAAAAGGCGTGAAATTACCGGTACCTCTGTCGATTATCAAAGGAGTGGCGGCCGTCAGCGAAGGTATCGCCGCTATTACAAAAAAGCCTGCACTGGTGAACAGGCAGAAAGTTATCGAAATGGAACAGAATTTCTGGACCTGCTCGCCGGATCGCGCGAAAAAGGAATTGGGCTTCGAAGCCGAAATACCTCTGGAAGATGGAATCCGTGAAACACTGCATTGGTATAAAGAACACAAATGGTTATGAACAGAAAAGACTGGTATCACCACTGGTTCGGTGAAGAGTACCTTAAAGTCTATGCTCACAGAGATGAAAATGAAGCAAAGAGCCTGGTAAATCTTATCCTGAGTCAATTGCCGATTAATGAAAACACTGAAATTCTTGATGTGTGTTGCGGTGCCGGACGCCATGTAAATCTTTTGGCCGGGAAAGGTGTGAAGGTAACCGGAATCGACCTTTCAAGCACACTGATTAAACGCGCTTATCGTGATAAAAACTGCAATGCCGCTTTCGTGCAGGCGGACATGCGCTATTTACCCTTTGGTTGTCGCTTCGATGTGATTCTGAATCTGTTTACTTCTTTCGGCTATTTCGAAACCCATGAAGAGAATCTTACCGTACTGGATGAGTTTTACCGGGTTTTGAAACACAGTGGTTATTTTGTTTTCGACTATTTAAATGCACCGTATATCGAAGAAAACCTGATTCCTTTTCATCAAATGCGGGTTGGTGATGTAATGGTGGAACAGAAAAGGGAAATCAGCAACAGACGAGTCAATAAAACGATACGACTGACAAAAGACGGAATGCAGAATATGTTTTTTGAATCCGTCTTCCTCTATCGCCCCCGTGAGATCATGGAAATACTGGCTGATGCCGGCTTAAAACCGCTGGTCCGGTTTGGTGATTACGACGGTTCGGAATTCAATGATCAATCTCCGCGTTTGCTGATAATCGGTGAGAAAATAGGATAAAACGCTTTCGTGCGTCATTTCAATAAAATCTATCAGGATTATCTGGCAGAAGAAACTGCGATAAGTAATTTCTTTCCCGTCATGTCCGGTATTAACGATCCTGAATTCATATCTTCCGTTTACAATCCCGGCGGCGTGCATAAACGGGTTCTTGCCGAGTTAAGAAAACAGAACGAACATGCGGAACATGCCGGCATTAAAGCCAACCTTAGAAAACTGAATTCCGATAAATGCCGCCTGATTGTGACCGGGCAGCAACTTGGCTTGTTTTTATCCCCGCTTTATACCGTATATAAAATTATAACAGTGATAAAACTGGCAGAGGAACTGAACGGAAAGTACAACGAATTTGATTTTATTCCGGTTTTCTGGATGGAAACGGAAGATCACGATTTCAAAGAGGTGAATCAGGCGGGAATTTTCGACCGGCAGAATCAACCACGGATAATAAAAACGAACCTTGCGGACAGGGGGCAGATACCGGTGCGCTACTACCGTCATGATTCCGGCATGAACGCTTTACTGGATGAATTGCAGCAAATGCTTCAGCCGACGGAATTCACCGCGGAACTTTTGGAAAAACTGCATGGCTGGTATAGCGCGGGTGCAAACTGGACTTCATCAGTTTCCGCCTTGGTGAACGACCTGTTTGCTGAATCCGGACTGTTGCAATTCTTCCCGGGGGAAGCAGCTGTAAAAAGACTGTCTTCAGGTTTTTTTAAACTGCTTATAGGGGAGAATGATGAAATCAGAACCGCTTTTGCCGGCCGTTCCGCTGAATTGAGAAAGGCCGGTTATCAAAATCAGGTTAAAGTGCTTGCGGATAAAACATTTGTCTATCTCGAAGACACCGGCCGCAGGAGACAGCATTTGTTAAAGGGTGACGTCGGTTTTTATTTTAAGAATCAGGAAGAGCACTTTTCAGAAGAGGAAATAATTGAAATAATAAACGATGAACCGATGAAAGTATCTACCAGCGTCGTCAGTCGTCCGGTGTTGCAAAGCTACCTTCTACCCGTAGCCGCTTATGTTGCCGGGCCCGGCGAGATTGCTTACTGGGCGCAACTCGGTAACGTTTTCGAACGGTTAAAAGTAACGGAGCCGGTTGTTTTTCCGCGGATATCCGCCACCATAATCGAACCCAGAATAATGCGCTTCTTGAATAAAAACGATTTGTTGCCCGATGCAATATCCGCCGATGTGAACCTGCTGGAAAATCAGGTAATAAAAAGCCGTTCGGATCAGGAAGAAAACCCTTTCGATGAACTTGAAGAATTTTTAGAGCAAAAAAGAGCGGAAATGGAAAAATATATCACCGGTCTTGATCCGACCCTGGCGGCAATTTTTGCAAAATCTTTCAGCCGCATAAAACAGCAGGTTGAAAATATGCAAAACAAAATCGTATTCTCAAAAAAGCAGAAAAATCAACACTTAATTAATCAAATCAGACAAATACACACATCTTTCTTTCCCCTTGACTTACCGCAGGAAAGGTTTGTATCAATTGTATATTATTTGAATAAATTCGGACCCGATTTCATGGGAAAGCTGTTTCAAAAACTGAATCACAGGGAATTCCGACATCAATTCATGGAAGTGTAAATAAAATTAACAATTTTAATTGAATCTCGATGGATTCCTGTGTAATTTAAATAAAATGATTTATTTCACACAGAGGTGGAAATATGAGTAAGCAGCATAAAGCACGATTGAAACGGATGCGTCGGAAAAAATATATCGAACGCAAAAAGGAATCTCTGAGGAAATTAATCGAAAAGAAAAGCACACGCTGATTAACAATATCGGTCTTTGAACGAAATTGATTTTCTGTCTGAATTGTTTCCGGTTTAAAGGGTGATTCATTTGAGGGTACAGGATTTGCCTCATTTGAAATCACATTCGTTAATACTGGAACACCACATTTCAAATTGATATACCGCGGATTCTAAGGGAGCGGAGTTAATATTCGGTAAATATTTAAAATAAGGAGTGAGGTTTACTGTCATTTTATTTGTGATTTAATGAACAAGATGTAAGAAAAATGAATATTGTTCAGTTTTGGGATGGATTGTGTAATGGTAGGTGGCTAAAGGGATCATTTGTTCTGATTATTGAATGAAAAACAGGCCTGTTGGGGAGCCGGAGGAGATTAGCCATGAAGTATTGGATATTTGTATTGTTATTTTTGTATGGGACATCCGTTGCACAGACAAATGAAGAATGTATGGAGTGTCATGAAGACCCGGAGTTGACCGCCGTAGTTAATGACACCGTTGAAGTTTCTGCATTTGTCGATATTGACAGGTATTCAAAATCGATTCACGCCGATTTTTCCTGCATTGATTGTCATTCCGATATTGAGGAGATTCCCCATGAAGATGATCTGAAAAAAGTGGATTGCAGTCAATGCCATGAAGATGTTGCGCAGGAATACAGCCGAAGTATTCATGCGGCCGGGCATAAAAGCATTTTATTTCACACGGCGACTTGTTCGGATTGTCACGGTAAGCATGATATTTTTCCGGCGGATGATCCGCGATCTCACACCTATGCGTTGAATATTGAAAATACCTGTGGTGCCTGCCACAAAGCCCCTGATCTTCTGAGTCATCTGGGTATACGGGGTGAGGGTCCCGTCGAAGGATACAGCCACAGCATACACGAGAAAATACTGCATAAAGATCCGAACAGCGGAGCGGCTACCTGCAACGATTGTCACGGTTCGCATGATATTTATTTAATGACCGATCCGCGGTCGAAATTCAATAAACTGAATCGATCGAGAACATGCGGCGCCTGCCATACAAAAGTTCAGGAGGAATATGAGCAAAGTATCCACTGGGAGGCCGTTCAGCGCGGCCATTTTGAATCACCGGTCTGTAACGATTGCCACGGCGAGCACCAGATAACACATCCTTCGGATGAAACTTCCATTACAAATCGCCTGAACCTGTCATCCCAGTTGTGCGCAAAATGCCATTCATCGCCGACAATGATGAGCCGATTCGGTTTGGATCCGGGACGGTTTGACAGTTATATGAAAACCTATCACGGTCTTGCAGTTCTGAAGGGCTCAACCGATGCGGCAAATTGCACCAGCTGCCATGAAGTGCATGCGATTCGCTCACAGAAAGATCCGGAGAGCAGCATTTACAAGGCCAATTTGTCATCGACCTGCTCAAAATGCCATGAAAATGTGAATGGTGAATTTTCCAAAATCTCCGTTCATCCCGTGAATCAGCAGGCCAGAAACCCTTATGCCTATATAATCAAACAAGTCTACACCTGGCTGATCATTATACTTATCGGCGGTATGGTCATTCACAACCTTATCATAATCGCCTACTTTATTAAACGAAAATACCATTCTGAAAAACAGCAGCAAATGATTCAGCGATTCAAGCCCTTTGAAGTGTATCAGCACGCCCTGATGTTTGTAAGTTTCACTATTCTTGCAATTACGGGATTCGCATTAAAATACTCCGGTGCATTCTGGGCCCAATGGTTACATGATCTGGGAATGACGGAAGCCCTGCGCGCACTGATTCACCGTGTCGCTGCAATTATAATGGTGACCGTTTCCGTCGTTCAATTGATTTATCTGCTGTTTTTCAAATCGGGGCGAAAAGAAATCCGGGCACTTATTCCGACCTACCAGGATATACGTCAGTTTGTGCAGACAATGGCATTTTACCTCAACCTGAGAAGTGAAAAGCCAAAATACAACCGATTCGATTATACGGAAAAAGCCGAGTATCTGGCGCTGATCTGGGGAGTGGCTGTTATGGCCATCACGGGGTTCATTCTCTGGTTTCCGGGAGTTTTTGTTCAATATCTTCCCTGGTGGACCTTTGAGGTCGCTGAGGTAATACATTTGTTTGAAGCTATTCTGGCTACTTTAGCCATTGTCGTCTGGCATTGGTTCTTTGTCATCTTTCATCCCGAAGTATATCCGGTAAAACTGACATTTCTCCATGGCAAAATTACCCGTAAAGATCATGAGCATCATCATGGTAATATAACCGGTCAAGATGATATCGATATTAAAGTTCCGGAGCAGGAAATTGTTAATGCAAGGGAGCATTCCGAACAAATCTAAAATGGAAGGGAAGTATCAGATTGAAATCTAAATTTCTTATTTTGGTGTTACTGTTGATTGCGGTTCCGCTCGTCGCCGCCGACAATGAGACCTGCATGGAGTGTCATTCCGACAATGAATTGACAACCGAACGGAATGGCCGCACCTTTTCGCTTTATGTTTCCGAATTCGAATTCAAACAATCGGTGCATGGCGATATGGAATGTACCGATTGCCATCAGGATGCGGATGTGGATGAATTCCCGCACGAAGAGGACCTTCAACCTGTTTTCTGCGGCAATTGCCACGATGACGTTCAGCTTGATTTCGATGGCAGTATTCACGGTCAGGCACTGAACAGAAAAGAGCCCTACGCTCCGCAATGCTCTACCTGCCACGGAAAACATAACATCCTTCCGGCATCACATCCGCAATCACCAATTTACAAAATGCAGATTCCGGTTCTTTGCGGAAAATGCCACCGGGAAGGCGCGCCGGTGGCGAATGTTTACGATATTTCGGAACACAATATTCTGGAAAACTACAGCCAGAGTATCCATGGCGAAGGTTTGTTCAAAAAGGGACTGATTGTCACCGCAACTTGCACAGACTGCCATAACAGCCATAAAATATTGCCTCATACCTATCAAAAATCATCCGTTTCGCAGAAGAATGTTGCCAGTACCTGTATGCGCTGTCATTCGAAGATCGAGGAAGTGCACACAAAAATAATCAAAGGTGAGTTGTGGGAATCCGCACCGGGCGCTGTTCCGGCCTGCACGGATTGCCATTTACCGCACAAAGTGCGCAAAGAATCGGTAACCCTGAACATCAGTGATCGTTCCTGCCTGAAATGTCATGAGAATGAATCGATCGGTAAAGAAGTGAGCGGAACGATGATTTCTCTAACGGTTAAAAAAAGTAAACTGGCGAATTCACAACACAGAAATATACCCTGTGTAAAATGTCATGCGGATGTGAATCCCAACGCCGAACGACCCTGTGTTACTGCGGATAAAGTCGACTGTTCAAACTGTCACGCCAAGATTTCCGAGGAATATTTTGCCAGTGGTCATGGAGAAAATTATTTGAAAGGCAACAAGGCTGTACCATACTGTGTGGACTGCCACGGAGACCATAATGTAAAATCGCACCTGGATGAGACTTCACCTATTTTCAGAAGCTCCATTCCCCAGCTATGCGGTGAATGTCATCGTAAAGGAGGAAGGGCGCCCGCCAATGCTCAACTGGCGGAAGTGAACGCCCTGGCCGATTATTCAACCAGCGTTCACGGCAGAGGTCTTACCGAGAAAGGATTATTACCCAGTGCAATCTGTACCGATTGCCACACCACGCACAATGTTCTGAAACATGATAACAGCCGTTCTTCCGTGTATCCGGCAAATATCCCGGCGACCTGTTCGCAGTGTCATCGCGGTATTTATAAACAATATACCAAAAGCGTACATTTCGCCCTCGGTGATGATTCCGGCAAAAAACTGCCGACCTGCAGCGATTGTCATTCGTCACACACAATTGTTCGGGTTGAAAAGGATAAGTTCATGATGCAGGTTACCCATCAATGCGGTAACTGTCATGACCAGCTGGCGAACACGTATTTCGATACGATGCATGGGAAGGCCTATAAACTCGGTTATATGGAAGCGGCAAAATGTTCGGATTGTCACGGCGCGCACGACATTTTACCCGTCAATGATCCCAATTCCAGGGTCGGTTTTAAAAATGTCGTCGAGACCTGCCAAAAGTGTCATGAAGATGCGAATATGAGATTCACGGGTTACCTGACACATGCAACCCATCATGACCCCGTCAAGTACCCGATTTTGTATTATACCTACTGGGCAATGACATCACTTCTAATCGGCGTATTCGGATTCTTCGGAATTCATACGTTATTATGGCTGCCTCGTTCGGTCAAACACATGCTGGAAAGAAAACGAAAAAAATCGCAGAATGGCAAAAGGTATTACATTAAGCGGTTTACGAGAGAACAGAGAATCACTCATATTTTCGTAATCACCAGTTTTCTGATCCTGGCTTTGACGGGAATGATGCTTAAGTTTTCGTCAATGGTCTGGGCGAAATGGCTGGCCGATCTGTTCGGGGGTGTGCATAATGCCGGTTTGCTGCACCGCTATGCTGCTGTAATTACTTTCGGTTATTTCATTCATCATGTGTATACCATAATTCGTGAAAAAAGAAAATCCAACAAAACCTGGTTCCGTTATATTTTCAACGGCGAATCGCTGATGTTCAACATGCAGGACGTGCGCGATTTTATCGCGACCATCAAATGGTTTTTCGGTGCCGGACCGAGGCCCGCCTACAGCCGCTGGACTTACTGGGAAAAATTCGACTACTTCGCGGTTTTCTGGGGTGTCTTCGTTATCGGTCTTTCCGGTCTGATCCAGTGGTTCCCGGAATACGCGACGTTAATCCTGCCCGGCTGGCTGATTAATGTGGCAGCCATTATTCACAGCGACGAAGCCCTGCTGGCGGTCGGTTTTATTTTCACGATACATTTCTTCAACACCCATTTGCGTCCGGAAGCATTTCCGATGGACAAAGTGATCTTCACGGGTGTTGTTCCGCTGGAAGAGTACAAACTGGATCGTCCGAGGGAATATGAAAAACTGAAAGAAAGCGGAGAATTGCGGAAACGCATCGAGTCCAAATCCATTTCACCCGAAAAGGAAAAATGGGTGACGATTTTCGGATATACGGCGCTTTCCGTCGGGATTATTTTAATCGGACTGATAATATACTCGATGATGTTCGGATATAACTAGTACGATGAAATTGCATTAATCAAAAAAGGCGGGTTCAAAACCGCCTTTTTTTTGAATAATATTCGGATTTTGCAAGATAGATTCTATTTTAATAATTCCGAAACGGATTGTTTGGTATTGATGTTGTAAATGACCTGTGCAAATAACGGCGCTATGGTGATTTCGTGATACCAGGGATTGTTGGCAATAAATTCCGTTCCCCAGAAAACCGCATCGGTTCCCAACACCATGGAGATGTCCCCGCGCTCGTGTGCGGCGGCCAGTCTTTCAATAGCGGGATGGTTGAAAAAGGGCAGGCTGCAGGCAACATAAATATTACGCGCCCGGTGCCGTTTCAATAATTTTGCGGCGTTTACAATGGTACCGGCGGTGCTGATCATATCATCGGGCATCAAAACATCTTTGCCTTCAACTTCGCCGACAACGCGCATGCTTTCGATCACGCTGGCTTTTGAATAGTCGCGTGCTTTATCGACGATGGCCAGATCGCTTTGCAGACTTTTTGAGTAAAACCGCGCTTTATCGGCGCCGCCAACATCCGCGGAGGCAACAACCAAGTTGCTGGTATCAATCTTTTGTCTGATGTATTCAATAATCGGGTTGGAGGCATGCAGGTCTTCCATTTTGGCCTTATTAAAAAATCCCTGTATCGCTTCGGCATGAATATCGAGAGTAATTATCCGATCGGCACCGGATGTTTCTATAAACGAGGCAACCTGCTTGGCCGTGATTCCTTCACGGGTTTTCTTCCGTTCCTGTCTCGAATAGGGGAATTGCGGTATGATGACGGTAATCGAATCCGCATCCGATTGGTAAGCGGCGTGAATAGCCGTCAACAGCGCCATCAGATTATCGTTCACACTGTTCTCAGAATGGGGATCGTCAATAGCCTGCACAATATACAAATCCGAACCGCGGATATTTTCATTAATAACCGTTTTTAATTCGCCGTTAGCGAATTTTATTTCTTCGGTATCAACCAGCCTTAGATTGAAACTGCTGTTTTCTTCCGTTTCATTTTTGATAATGCGGTTCAGACTGCTGAGGATGCGTTCCGCCAACGGCCGGCCGGAGTCACAGGCCATGATGCTCAATTCCCCGCGTGTCTGGCCTTTCGGCCTGAAGCGTATGGTCATTTTTTTCCCCGCTGATAAACATTAATGTAATCCGGGAAGTGCCGCCTGGTGTGTGCCAGCATTTGCCGGTGAATGCGACCATTGCTGGCCACAAGATAATTATTCTCCAGAAATCCGTCGGTTCCCCAAAAATCGGTAACCGTTCCGCCGGCCTCCTCGATCAGCAGGCTTCCCGCCGCGATATCCCATTCGTTCAGCCCGAGTTCCCAGAACCCGTCGAATCTGCCAGCGGCAACGTAAGCCAGGTCGATAGCCGCCGCTCCCATGCGCCGGATACCGCTGCATTCCAGGAACATGCTTTTGAAACTGCGCAGATAAGGTGCCAGCAGTTTTTTTGATTTGAACGGAAAACCGGTGCCAATCAACCCCTCGCCGAGGTCTGATTTGCTGCTGACCCTAATGCTACTGTTGTTCAGCATCGCTCCTTTTCCGCGTTCGGCATAGAAAAATTCATTTCGTAACGGATCAAATACGCCGCCATGCGATATTTGCCGATCCTCTCTTAAAGCAATTGAAACAGCAAAAACCCCGACACCGCTGAGGTAATTTTTAGTGCCGTCCAGCGGATCGATGATCCAGCAGAAACGGGCGTTAGTTCCGGATTGTCCGCTTTCTTCGGCAAGAAAGGCATGATCCGGGTACTGTTCACGAATAATTCGAATAATAATCGACTCCGATTCACGATCGACAAAACTCAGAAAATCGTTGGCGGTTTTTTCTTCAATGTCTTCGGTACTTACTTTTCCAAAATGCTGCGAAAGAATCTTGCCTGCTTCGCGGGCTGCTTTTTCAATCAGTTGCTGCATACCGTTCACATTTTCCGGTATTCAAATATTGATGTCCCCGAATTCTTTCAGCTTTGTTACAACCAGTTCCCGAATTTCGGCCAGGCGTTCCTTGCTACGGGCCTCGAAGCGCAATACCAGAACCGGCTGTGTATTGGAAGCACGCACCAGTCCCCAGCCGTCCCCGAAAAGAATGCGCACTCCGTCCACGTCAATTACGTCATACTTTTCGGAAAAGTACTTTTTAGCCATTTCGGCTATTTTAAATTTCTCCGCATCGTTTTTGGCTTCCGCCCGTATTTCCGGCGTTGAGAAATACTGAGGGACGTCGCCGAGGAGTTCCGACATTTTTTTATCGGTGCGTGAAAGCAACTCGGCCATTCTTGCCGAGGCGTAAATGGCATCATCAAAACCGAAATAACGGTCGGCAAAAAACAGATGACCGCTCATCTCGCCCGCCAGCGGCGCGCCGGTCTCTTTCATTTTTTCTTTCAGCAGCGAATGCCCGGTTTTCCACATGACCGGTTTGCCGCCGAATTTTTCGATCATTTCCGGCAGGGCCTGTGAGCATTTCACTTCAAAAATAATACTGGCGCCGGGATTTTCCTTTAAAACTTCCCGCCCGAAAATGATCATCAGTTTGTCACCCCAGATGATTTGCCCGTTTTCATCCACGACGCCTATCCGGTCAGCGTCGCCGTCATAGCCGACACCAAAATCAGCGCCTTCCCGTTTCACGGTGGCGATCAGTTCGGTAATATTTTTTTCAACGGTCGGGTCCGGGTGGTGGTTGGGGAAATTGCCGTCGGGTTCGTCAAACAGGTCGATGGTCTCGACACCCAGTTCTTTGAACAGTTTGTGGGCCACCAGAGCACCGGCTCCGTTTCCGGAATCAAGAACCACTTTTAACGGACGTTCAATTTTGATATTTTGTTTGATATGATCGCTGTAAGCCTGCATGACAGCTGCCTTGCGGTACTGCCCGTCACCCGTTGCGAATTCTCCCGATTCAATAATTTTATATATGTCCTGGATCATGGTTCCGTACACCGGGGACTTGAACATGGTGACCTTGAATCCGTTAAAGTCCGGCGGGTTATGACTGCCGGTAATCTGCACGCCGGCGTCAACCGGCAGATGGAACATGCTGAAATATTGAACCGGCGTCGGTACCGCCCCGATATCTACAACATCGATGCCGCAACTGCGCAATCCCTCGGTCAGAACCTTGCGGAACCGTTCCGTGCTCAGGCGCACATCACCGCCGATGGTCATTTTTTTGGCGTTGTGCCGGGAGAAATAGGTGCCGATACCTTTTCCCAGCAACAGTACCGCCTCATCGGTCAGATCTTTATCCACAATACCGCGTATATCGTATTCTCTGAAAATATAGGGATTTATCATCCTGCCTCCGGTAAACAGATTTACATTCGGTTAAGTGCTAATT
>JAJRVZ010000088.1 GCA_024277055.1 Calditrichota bacterium | reverse complement strand
TCGGTCGGGCTGAAACGTAAATCGGTGGTGCGCAGCTCGTTCAATTGCCCGCGTGCCCGCAAACGGGACAACGGCAGGTTCGGATCCTCCCGCGATGCGATGACCAGATGCATGGCCGGAGGGAGATGATCGAGCAGGAATTCCAGCGCGCCGTCTATCTCCCGGTTGTCGATACGGTGGTAATCGTCCAGTACCAGCAGGAAACGATCATCAGGGGCGGACAGTTCATTCACCAGCGCGGTCAACATGGAGTTCACCGGAGGTCGTTGCGGAAATTTCAGCATTTCCAGCAGGCGGATAGCCCCCTTTGTCGATACGGGCCGTAACGCGGCAGCCAGATAACTCAGGAAACGCAGCAGGTCGCTGTCGTTTTCATCGAGCGAAAGCCAGGCGACCGGGAAAGGGCGGCCGGTTACCCACTCGCTGAGCAGGGTGGTTTTTCCGAAGCCGGCGTTGGCCGATATCAATGTCAGTTTGCGGTTCAGGCCGTTATCCAGTTTGGCGATCAACCGCTTGCGGCGGACGATGTTTGCCCGCAGCTGGGGGATATGAAGTTTGGTAGTTAGATAAAATCCGGTAAAGTGTCGGCCGCCTGGTCGGTAGCGAGCGCAGCCGTTTCTTTTACCTCCGTCATCCCGATATCTGCGGCCCGCGGTACAACCAGCCCGTTCGCGACCAGCGCATACAATTCAACCGGCCGGTCGACATTTTTCAGCATTACCTGCTTTAAAGGTACCGCCGTCAGGCCCGTCTGGTTTTTAATTTCGTCGAACACTTTAGCTGAGACCAGCACGCTGCCCGTAAGAGCCAGCGCTTCGATGCGCGCGGCGATATTTACACTGTCTCCGATGATTTCTTCCCCGGAATACAGAATGTCGCCGGTATGGATTCCGATGCGAACCGGAACGGCCGGAGCCGTACGCAATCCACGCTGCAATTCGACGGCACATTGTACGGCATCAATGGCGCTGTTGAAAATACTCAGTGTACCATCGCCGTAGTATTGCAAAATGCGTCCGTTGTATTTTTCGGTAACGGAATTGAAAACCGCGCGGTGTTTTTCACGAGTGCGAACCGCCTGCTGCTCATTGTGTTGCATCAGAGCGGTATACCCGGCGATATCGGTAAACATAATCGCGGCCAGTTGACGGGTGCGTGACATCCAATCAAGTTAACAAAATACGATCGAAATTGCAGGAAAATGTCCGGCGAGAATACAGAAGTATCTAATCACCGATATCTTCATTCCAAAGTACAGGGTTATTGGAAATGAAAGATTCTATCAGTTTCCGGCATTCCACATCATCGACAACCTCAATTTCAACTCCCCGAGAGCGGACATAATTCTCCGGTCCGCGGAAAGTCCGGTTCTCACCAATGACGACTTTCGGAATACCGTAAAGCAGAATGGCGCCGCTGCACATATCACAGGGTGAAAGTGTGGAATACAGGATAGCTTTGCGGTAATCACCGGCTTTCAATCTACCGGCATTTTCCAGGCAGTCCATTTCCGCGTGCAGGATCGTGCTGCCTTTTTGCACACGCCGGTTGTGCCCGCGCCCGACGATTCGGCCGTCAATTATAAGTACCGAGCCGATCGGGATTCCGCCCTCGGCCAATCCTTTTTTTGCTTCCTCAATGGCAGCTTGGAGATATTTATTCATCAGGTATACCCCGGATTATATTTTTTGAATATGGTTTTGATTTTGCCGGGTGTATTCCGGACAGTAATCCGGGATTGGCCGGACGAAGTTTTTCCAAACTTTAAATATCGGATTAACCGTTTATTATCCGTCTTTCGGATTTAAATAAGTGTCCGCAATCTCATCAAAGCAATCCGCCGGAAAGTTCAGAATTAATAAGAATCTTCATTTTCGATCACAAGTAATTCTGAAGGAGTTGTATTTTCATTGATTAAAGATTCAAACAATGGCAGATTCCATTCGACCGCAGCTTTCAGTACGGCATTTCTGATAATTTCCATGGTTTCTTTCGGCTGATCTTCCTGCAAAGCGTCAATCAACATCTTCATCGATTTACCGGGATCAAGTTTTATATCAATCACTTTATCATTTTTGAATTCAAAAATATTGGGAAAAGAACCGTCCGATTCGATTTTTCTCAAAGCCATTTCGATCATGTCATCGCCTGCCCTTTTCCTGATGTCATCTATAATTTCATTTACCGCTTCGATATAAAAATCTTTATTTTTGACGAGAGATTTCAGTAAACTCCACCCCACGGGCAAATCATACAGTTTCTCGATCAATTCATCGATAAGATCACCTTTAATTAAAGCGCCGTGTTGCGGAGCAATAATTTCGGGTTTCGGGTCAAGGTTTTTTATTTGATCGAGCGCATTTTGCAAGGCTTCCTGATCGGGCATGTACAACTGGTGAAAGGTGCGTATTCCATGCCAGTTTACCGAAGTCGCATACAGACCATCGGAATGCGTGATTCCGCCGAACAGATCTCCGGTAAACAAAATCCGCGATTCTTCATCAAAAAGCATGACGGCTCCCCGAAAATGGCAGAAAGGGGTCGGGATGAACCTGATGGTGTGTCCGGTGGACAATCGGCCGCGAAGCGATTTGAATTTATCGATGTCTATGAAATTCGTGACATTCAATCCCAGGAAGTTTACCAGACGCCAGGTGTCTTCGCTGCAAATCACCTTTACATTCGGGTTATATTTTTTAAAATACATGGAATTTGTACTGACGTCAGGATCCTGATGATTTAGAAATATAAAATGTACGTTTTTCGGATCTTTTCTCAGGGCACTTAAATTGTCACGTAATTTGTCAAAAACTACAGGTGGTCCCGGATCGATAACCATATTCACCGTTTTGTCTTTTCCTTTAAAAATACGTAGATAAGTATTGATTTCAAGACGTTTATCCTGAAGTATGCCTAACCAGTAAACACCGTCGGCAAGCTGAACGGCATTAATTTCTTTTAACATTTTTTTAATCCTGATTTAGAAAGTTAATTCGTAATTTAAATCATAGTCGATTAATTTCAAATATCGGTTTAAAAATAATTAACCTGAGATAGCATTTTCAGATTTACATGATCCGGATAAAACAATTTTGCTGAAATAATTTTGAAATTTTCGAGCGGAATTATATCCGGTTATTCAGATATTTTTACCTGCTCGTGATAGTTTTGTGATTTCTCAGGATTAAACTCTTCGGCGATCAGATAAACCAATTACCTAAAAGGAGGATTTATGATCCGTTCAACATTTTTCAGTTTAGTCCTGATCTTTGCATTCTTAACCGGATGCGATAACGACAATGACAACCCGACCAATCCGGGTACACCGGCCAGCGCAACCTTTACCGTGCGCATCGAGAATATCAGCGAAGCCAAAGCCTTCCAGTCCAGCGGTGTATTCAACACTCCGGTCGGAGAAACCTCACCTGCAGCCATCGGGCCCGGTATGGCCTATGAAGCCAGTTTCAACGCCACTCCCGGCAGTAAACTGAGTTTTGCCACCATGTTTGTACAATCAAATGATTTTTTCTATGCGCCGGATGAAAACGGTATCGAACTGTTTAACGGCAGCACACCGGTGACCGGTGATGTGACATCCATGGTAAAACTATGGGATGTGGGATCGGAAGTGAACCAGGAACCGGGTGCCGGGGCAGACCAGGCCCCCCGACAAAGCGGACCGAATACCGGCGCTGCCGATGCAGATAACACGGTTCGATTGGCACCGGATACCTTCAACAACCTGCCGGCTGTCGGCGATGTGATCAAGGTGACGCTGAGCAGCACCTCGGCCACGGGATTTACGTTGCGTATTGAAAATGTTTCTACTTCAACCACCCTGAATTCATCCGCAGGGATGAGCGCTGTTCCGCTGGCTCCGGGTGTATTTGTCGTACACACCGACGCGGCGCCGCTGTTCAAGTCCGGTCAGGCGGATTACGGTATGGGGCTGGCCGCTCTGGCCGAAGATGGTGATCCTTCCGGGCTGGGCGGAAACCTGGCGATGGATACCGGTATAACCCAGATAATTGCACCGGGCGTGTTTGCAATCAGCACGGCAGGGAATATTCTGTTTACGGATGGTGCGGCCGACCGTGGAGAAGGCCTGGAAGCCCTGGCCGAGGACGGAGATCCTTCGGGACTGGCGGCAACGGTTGCGGCCAACAGCGTTGTAACGATGAACGGCGTGTTCAATACACCGGTTGGCGCTTCTGCACCCGGACCTGTTACACCGGGCGGCGCCTATGAATTCACCTTCACTGCCGGCGAGAATGACAGGCTGTCTTTTGCAACCATGTTCGTACAGTCCAATGATCTGTTTTTTGCTCCGGCCGTTACCGGTATCAGTCTGTTTGACGGCTCCGGTATGGCGATCAGCGGAGACGTGACCGCGCAAATCAGTTTATGGGATGCCGGTACGGAAGTTAATGAAATGCCGGGATTCGGTTTGAACCAGGCCCCGCGCCAGGGTGGCGCGAATACGGGCGCCGATGAGAACGGTGTGGTGCAAATGGTGAACGACGGATTCACTTACCCGGCGGTTTCGGATGTCATTCAGGTGACGGTTACCGTCCAATAATAAATAATTTTCATTGCGAGCACAGCGAAGCAATCCTCTTATAAAGAAGATTGCTTCGCTTTTGCATTTTCTGCACTGACGGGTATTTGTCATTGCGATGCCGGAGGCTGAAGCAATCTTGCGTTCACAGGATTGCTTCGTCGCTGCGCTTCTCGCAATGACGGTGTGCAGAGAGGGGATTGCTTTGTTACAGCATTCCCTGCGATAACGGGTTTTACTTTTTCCTTATTCTTTGTATTTTCACACCTGTTTCAAATTCCGGAGAAAAAAATTCGTGTCCCTGTCAAAACTCAAAGCACCGAATACATACCTGTTGATTTTTATAATTCTGTTACTCACTGCCGGTCTGACCTGGATCATCCCCGGCGGTAAATATCAGACCGAGCTTAATAACGGAAAGAATGCAGTCGTTCCGGGTACCTTCGAATATATTGACAGTCAGCCGCAGGGTTTTTACGACGCGCTGATGGCTCCGATCAACGGGTTCGTCGATGCGGCATTGATCATCGGTTTTGTACTGATCGTCGGCGGAACGTTTTTTGTATTGCAGCATACCGGCGCAGTGGATGCCGCTATCAAAGCCATTGTCAACGCGCATCACACATCGCAGATCATCCAAAAACTGGTTATCCCGATATTCATGACCATCTTTTCGCTGGCCGGCGCCGTTTTCGGCATGAGCGAAGAAACCATACCTTTCGTGCTGCTGTTCATTCCGCTGGCCCTGGCGCTGGGTTACGATTCGGTGACCGGTGTGGCTATTCCCTTTGTCGGCGCCGGAGCCGGATTCGCCGGGGCATTTATAAATCCTTTTACCGTGGGTGTGGCGCAGGGCATTGCCGAATTGCCGCCGCTGTCCGGCATTCAGTACCGAATTATCTGCTGGGTGGTCGTTACGTTCACTGCAATTGTATTTGTACAGCGATATGCCAACAGAATAAAAAGCAATCCCGAAATAAGCGTTACATTTGAAATTGATGAAAAGAAACGGGAACAGTTACATCTGAAATCCGCAGCTGCGTTCACCGGCATCAATGCCGCACACAAAACCGTGCTGCTTATTTTTCTGGCCGGAATGATCGTGCTGGTATTCGGAGTGCTGGAATACGGCTGGTACATTAAAGAAATATCGGCGTTGTTCCTGTTGCTGGGAATCGTTATCGGCATTGCAGGCCGGCTGAAGATAAAGCAGATAACCGATGCCTTTGTGGAGGGTGCGGCGGCACTGATCGGAACGGCAATGATCATCGCCCTGGCGCGTGGTATTCTGGTAATTGCCAGGGACGGGCAGATCATCGACACCATGTTGCATTACACCGCGACACTGATTCAATCCCTGCATCCGGTAGTTTCGGCGCAGGCCATGTTTATTACGCAGACGTTTATTAATTTTTTCGTGCCTTCGGGCAGCGGACAGGCAGCGCTGACCATGCCGGTTATGGCACCGCTCAGCGATCTGATCGGGGTTTCCCGGCAGACGGCGGTACTGGCCTTTCAGTTCGGCGATGGCTTCAGCAATCTGATCATTCCCACTTCTGCGGTAACCATGGGCGTGCTGGCGCTGGCTGAAATTCCATGGGAGAAATGGGCACGCTGGATACTGCCGCTGGAAGTTCTGTTTCTGCTGGTGGGCTTTTTGCTGCTTATCCCGCCGTTTGTCATTGGCTGGTAATAATTATCTGCAGTCGAATTGAATCTCAGATAAAAAGTGTAAACCCGAAGGTTAACACGGATAGCTGGGTATGTTTTGTGGGTTATTTTAATTCGGTTCCTGAGTCGATTCATCTGTTTTATAAAGAATAATCCCGCTGTCTTGCCGGGAATAATTTAATTGATCTTTTTTTATTGTGTCATAGGTTTAACAGACTTTTTTGTTCGACACAATTTAAAAATTTTATCCCGTATATTTTTCATATTACTCAAAATGTAATAATTACTATAACATCAAATCTCACTTACCGTTATGTATCCCGCCGGAGGGGAGGAATAGCGACCATGTGGAGCATCTTGTTAGGGGTTACAGTACATCCTTATAAGATTGCTCTATCAAGGAAATTACATAGTCAATATCCTCGTATTTCTTCAAATATAATCTTCTATCAAGGGTCCACTGATAACTTTCAGGAACTTTTTCGACAAACCTTCTCGGATCATCATACTCAACGGGGCGAAGGAAAATCTTCAACTGATTTTTACTAATATGAATCTCTGCAAAATTCTTTGTTATTCTAAAGCAAACATATAATTTCGTGCATTTTTCCTTCACATTTCCATCGAGTTCAAATATTTTCTCTCTTAACTCCTGAAATATTTTCTTTACATCTTTATTTGCTTTTAGCAGAAAATCATCTATTGAGTTATCAATTATTGGCTTTTCTATTGTGGTCCCGGTTGACAATTTCGATTTTTGCTCACTAACCCCAAGCGGCTCCAAAGAAAAAATACCTTCTTCATAATATCTATATCTAAACAACTCTATCCTCGTTGGGATAACTTCGACTGTATCAATATCATACTTACTATAAGACTCAGCGACACAAATTACTCTTGGATTTTTCCAGTCAACAGTTATTTTTTTAGCCAATTCCCCACCAAGCCTTTTAATAATTAGCATTTCAAAGAATTCTTTTTTTTGAGCTTGAAGCCATTTTAAATATGACAATGCCTGATTTATTACATTGTCATTCCTGTTCTTTTTGTATTCCAAAATCACAGGACAACCATTGTAATCTACCGCAAGCGTATCTATTCTACCGCCAAATGTAGTAATGTATTCCGTTTCAAGAAAATACATCCCAAGGACTTCATCCAGATTCGACTCTATTAAAGACTGAAGTTCTTTTTCTGTACTAATGGATTTCACGGACAATTTCTTCAACTTGCTGCGGTCATTGAGGAAAATTGGCATAAATTCCCCTTTTTACGCCTAACATAATAATTAAACGACTGTTGATATCAATAATATTTTCCCATATAGATGAAAATATTTCCATAGACATGAAGCTTTTCCTTATATAAGGAAAAACAGCTTTCCCAATATAAGAAAAAAGTTTAACTAAATCATTTGTCTATAGAACAATCACCCTTAAGTACAGTATGTTCATCCGGTTAATATTGACACATTCCCTGAAGCCGGCGCCGGGTATAGTCGAAAACCAAAATCTTATTTTTCTGCAGTGGCAATGATTTTCCCGGCCCGTTCAAATCGGAACAGGTTTTTCACTTTTCCCGTCTTGCCGCCTTTGTAGTGCACGGTCAGCGTGTCGCTGCGCAACGCCTCGAGCAGATGGTTTTCCTGCAGGCTGTCCTTCAGAAACCAGATGCGCGCCACAGGCCGGTCGGTGTAAGCCGTCTCAAAACGCAAAATGTTGTCATTAGTGGACAGGTGGCTTACCATGAACATCATCTGGCGGCGCAGGGAAGGATTGGTTGCCTGCGGCATGGGCAGCTCGTATACGGCCAGTTGTTCGCGCGGGTAGGATTTGAATTTGTTGAAGCTCTGTGCAAATGGACGGAACAGGGCGCTGACGGCTTCCTTCAGCGAAATCGTTTCCGCCTGTTCCCGCAAATCGACAACTTCAAAGGTTAGGTTCACCGTGTATTCCTTGCCGCGGCTTTTGTAGGTCAGCTGCGGATTTTCAATTATCTTTGCTATGGCTTGCGGGTCCAGTTCGGCCGGAACGTAATAGATCTTTGCGTGTACCGGCTCGCCGAACTGCGTGGTAAATCCAATCACCCCGTCGGTCTGGCGCAACAGCTGGGTCAGGTAGAAGGCGTCGTAACTGTCAAAATACTTATTAATGCCCATTTCAGCCACGGCAACGGTTTTCAGTGCCGGGTCGGGTTGTTTCAGCATCGTGCGGGTTGGCGAGAAGATCGATTTTTTTATAACCTCATCGTTCAGTTTTTCCGGGTCGTAGAACACTTTCACGGTATGCGAACGGGCAAAGGTTTCTACTCCCAGAACACCGGCCACCCGTTTCATCTGGTTGGCAAAGGACATCGAACTGCCGTAGCATTTCACATTTTTCAAACCGGATTGGGTAAAAACAGCCGCCTGTTCTATTTTCGCCTGTTCGCCCCATTTCAGGTTTATGGTCGGCAGTTCAATATTGGAAGCCAGCAGCAGTCCACCCGCAACCAGCGCCACCGTGGCCCCGGCCGGCAACCAGCGGGTCTCGCGGCGGTTAATCGTCAGCACCCCTTTTTCCGGGCAGGCATAGATACAATCCCCGCACAGGTGGCAATCGATATGCTCCACCACCGGTCGTTCGGATATGTTAATCGCCATGGAACAGGCCTTGTCGCATTTCAAACAGCTGGTGCAGGTCGCTTCGTTACGCGTGATCTTGAGGGAAGGGAAAATCCAGCCTTTCATGCGAACCGTTTCCATTATAAAACCGGCCGACACAATAACAGCCAGCGGCCACTGCCAGCCGATCTCAACATCCAGCAGGCGCAGTACAATGAACAGAGCCAGCACGCCGGCGACCATGATCGCGTTAGTAAAAATATTAAACAGTGCGCCCAGCGGACACAGATACTTGCACCAGAACTGGGTGATAAAAAATGAACCGATGATCAATAACGCCAGTGCAGACAAAGCGAACCAGAAAACAACATCGTTTCCGAAACCGGTGAAAACGGCGTAATAGGGGTCGAATTCCTTGCAAAATAACTCGCTGGAACCGGCAGTATAATAAAAAGTAATGAACAGCAATCCGTATTTAAATACCCGCAACCCGCGGTCCGGCATACCCGACAGGGTGAAATGCATTTTCCATTTCCTGCCCAGACCGCCCAGCCATTCGGTAAAGGTACCCAGCGGACAGATATAGCTGCAGAACAGTTTGCTGAACAGCACGATTCCGATCAGCAGGGCTACGCCGAGAAATATCTGAACTTCGGACATGCTGCAGGACAGCGAATTGTTCACGAAAAAACTGCCCAGTGCCATGGCGCCGCCGAAGGGACAGTAAGCTTCAAAATCGGCGATGTAATCGGTGTCTGCAAACATGCGGATGGTCATATATGCCAGCAATACCACAATGATCCACTGCAGGGAAATGCGATAGTAGTTATCAGGTTTGTTGTTTTTGGCCATGTTGAATAATCCTTTTTTTGTGGTTTGTCCTTCAGTTGTGATTGGGAAAAATCAGCAGGGCGATAAAGCCGTAGAGACCGGTCAGGGCTACCAGCAGCCGGTCCGGTATGGTATTTTTGGTTGAATTATTTCGCTTGCGATAAAGAAAAAATGAAAGCGCCACCAGGGCCAGGTTTAGCACCAGCGCGTTCCAGTAATATCCTTTCCAGTGAAAACCGATAAACATGCTTTTTCCGCTTTGCAGTTTTAAAGTGAACGGAAATAACCAGGCTGACGCCAGTCCGGCCGTGCGCTGTTCCCGGGTCGGCCAGGTTTCCTCATACCGGTCGATTACTTCATAATTACGATCTGTAACGGTAACTTCAAGCCGGCCGTCGGAAACAACCGACAGAATACGGTAAAACAGGTTTCCCACGATGCGTAACTGATCGCTTTTGCAATCGTACCCGGCAAGCGGCAGTTTCTGCAGTTTGTAACGGTCGTACATCAGCAAATAAACATCACTGCTGCGGGTGATAATGACGGCCAGGAATTCTTTCAGATTCGATTCTTTCACAAAAATGGTTTCAATGCCGAGGTCGGCGGGAACGGGAGTTCGAATGCAAAGCGGTTTCCCGTCTCTCATTTTAATATGATATAAATGGCCGGCGTTGTCCACAACGAAATAGCCCTCATCGAAAGGTTTGCGTGTTGTCGGATTCCCGAAGATTTTTGCAGCGGGAAAAGCGAACCCGCTTTCCTGCAGACGTTTGGTAAATAGTCCGGTTTTTTCGGAATTGATTTGGTTGGATTCAGCGGTAATAAATTCCATGCGCCCGGTAATTCTGAAGAAATCGGGCGGCATTTCCAGCTGCAGCCGCGGCGGATTCGATTCGAACAGCGGAAACAACTGAATTTGCGGCATTCCGATCTGATAGGGCTGGAAGCGGAGGTAAAAACTGTTGAGCCGGACTTCTTCGACGGATATCGGAATCCCGTCAAGCGTATCGGGCATTTGTCCTTTGGCGGCCAGCAGCCGGTAATTCTGAAGCGGCAGCAGCAAGTCCGTTTGTTCGCGGGTGTATTGCTTTCCGTCCGAATCCATCCAGAGGTAATTTTTGCCAACGAGTTTACCAAGAATGAATTTTTTTATTACCGGGCTGTAGGACGCGTGCGGAGCCACAATCCGTTCGCCGAAGATCAGCCAGTACAGTTTCGGAATATAAATCGCTGCCACAAGAATAGTAATAAATATCAATAAATATCGACTGAGTTTAGTAAGCATCATTCAACTCCTCTGCGAAAACGTTGTGCCGGGGTCAATATGGAAATAATGTAAAACAGGCTCAGCAGGATGAACCAGGGCAGAGCATGAGTGTACGTTTCGTAGCCGCCGCGCGGTGAATAGAGCAGATAGGTATTCAGGAAAAACCAGGCAACGATCATTAACAGTACGCGCTGCAGCCAGACCGGCTCGGTAAATATCATCGTTGTCGCCAGGTAGGCAATCAGCCCGGCAAGAAACCAGGGCAGGGCGGTGATTAATACGCTGCTGAGGACTTGAACCGGAAAGAAATGTAAAACAATCAGTGAAAGTGAAATACAGGCTACAAGATACAACAGCACCAGCGCCGCAAAGCCGACGCCGGTCATCAGCAATAATATGGTTGTTTCATTCAACGGCAGGTGCAGCGTCAGTTTCAGTCTTTTGGCGGAGATCTCCGGAGCAAACTGTACGCTGCCGATAACGATACCCGACAGCACGGGCAGATACAACAGCCATGAATAGAAAATCTGCTGGCGGATAACCGCATTGTACCAAACCGCATTCGCGTCCATCTGGCGGATGTCATAGGCGATTTCCAGACCGATTTTTGCCAGAATCAACAGGAATACGCCGAACATAATCAGGTAAGCCCAGCGGATTTTCAGCCATTCCTTGTACAAAAGAGATTTTATCATCATCACTCCTAATATTTTCCCGTCAGTCCGATGAATGCGTCTTCAAGGGACATGGGTACCGGTTTAAAGTTTTTGAAATTCACCTGTTTGCTTTTTAAATAGGCTTTCACCTCTGCCGGATCGGAAAAAGAGTAAAGCGTGCAACGGTTTTTCAGTTGTTCGAAATTGGAAACCAGCTCATCCGGTTGCAGAGACAGTTGTGTATCGTTTTCAAGGTCGAAGCGAAACTGTTTGAATTCACTGCGGAATCTGTCCAGGGTAGAAGCCAGCAAAACACCGCGATAATCGAGAATCACAAAATCATCGATCAGGTCTTCCAGGTCCTGGATTATATGAGAAGTAATAAATACCGTTTTGTTCTCGGCGCGTGTGTATTCGCTGAGGTAATCGAGAAACAGGCGGCGGTATCCGGCATCCAGCCCCATCGAATAATCGTCGAGGATCATCAGGTCGGGGTCCTGTGCCAGGATCAGGCCAAGCGCTACCTGTGAACGCTGGCCGCAGGACATGGTGGCGATTTTCTGATCCGGTTCCACCTGCAGTTTCGCCATCAGTTCCCAGTAGGCTTCTTTTTTCCACTGACCGGGATAAAAAGCGCTGTAGAATTTTTCAATCTGATGAATGTTCATAAAATTAAACTGAATATGCCCTTCCATCAGAAAACCGATACGTGCCTTTGTTTGCGGAGATAGCTTCTGAGAATCTTCCCCGAAGATCAGGCACTGGCCGGACCGGGGTTTTAAATAACCGTTCAGAATGTTAATGGTTGTGGTTTTACCGGTACCGTTTTTGCCGAGCAGCCCGAACGTGCTTCCGCGGGGAATGTTAAAACTCATGTTTTCGTAAATGAGTTTGTTCCCGTAGTAATGGGTGAGGTTTTTGCATTCGACGACGAAGTCCATGAAATGAAATCCTTTTAATTGAATCGATTTTTATTAAATGCGAATGTTGAATATCGAATATCGAACACAGAAATTCGGCTTTAAGGAACGATTCAGAGATAATTCAACTTTGTCTTTCATTTAAATTCTTTTTTGCTGTTTTGATACTTTTAACAAATATTGAAATTAGCTCATTGTTTTCTAGCATTGCCTGATCAATAAGTTTCTGGTTTTTTGACAGATTCGATTTTGTTATAATTTTCAGTCACACATGTGTTTCACGAAGTTCTTTTGATGCAATTTTCATTTTATGGATAAAATCCCTCCGTGATTCGCTGTTTTGCGCCTCACCATAATTCAAAGCCGGAGAAGTCCCGGAACGAATAATCTGATCTGCCAGCCGATATCCAGCACGCAAGTGTTCGATTGTTTTTGCACAATTAATAATCAAAGCTGCAAAATCTATTGGTCGATTTTCAAGGTTATAGCGTTTTGATTGATCATGTTTGGATATTTCCATAGTTCTAATTTCATTATTCGATGTTCGTTACTCAATATTCATAAAAGACGGGCGCCGTTACCGGCGCCTCGTCTTTTCAAATCCGCTTACCGCAGCAGCATCATTTTCTGTACTTTACTCAATTGTTTGTCGCCGTTTTTTGCATTGGCGTCAAAATGGTAGAAATAGATGCCGGAACCAACCTGACGTCCTGCGTCATTCAGGCCGTTCCAGACTACCGTGTGATAACCGGCTTTGTATTCACCGTCAACCAGGGTGCGTACCCGCTGGCCAAGCACATTGTAGACATCAATGCGTACATCCGCCACGGATGGAACGCCGAATTTTATCGTCGTACTCGGGTTGAACGGGTTGGGATAATTCTGGTTAATGACAAATTCTTTCGGGATCAACGGATTGTCATCTTCAACGGAGGTAATCAGTTCGATGGTGTGCGTGTTGGTGCTGTCATCGAAAGTGATACGATAGGTGCCGAGATACGGTACGTTATAGCTGAAATTGCTTCCGTTACCGCCGATACCCCCTTCACCGTATGCGGCGTTCCAGCTGTGCATTACGACAAATTTATATTCCATCTGTCCGGCCGGCAGAACAAATTCGCCGCTCCACTTCCATCCGTCGCGGGTCAGGTTGTCGTCGGAATTAACCCAGCCGTTTACGGCATCACCGGCCACACCGATGGTCCACCGGTTAAAACCGGCGTCGCCCGGATCGACGATGCAGGTTTCTGTATAAATAAATCCGACCGAATCGGGAGTGACGGCAGGACCGTCTTCCAGGAAGGAGCCCAGATCGTTTTCCGAACCGACCCACCAATTGTAGGTGGCGCCCGCATACAGCTGAACAACGCCGGTAAAGATGCTGTCGGCGGCGCTGGTATCGGGCCAGATGCCGTCGTTTTTCAGTTCAAACATGGGGCCGGACCAGGTATCATCGTAGAAACCGTTGGCATCCCAGGAACCGTTTGCCCAGAAGGAACGGTATGAGGATTCCCCGCCAACCTGCGCGGTGAAAACGACATAGGTCATGTTATTCAGGCTGCCCATGGTCGGGGCAAGGTCTTTCCAGGTGATTCCGCCGCCGGAGGTCCAGTAATCGAAACCGTCATTGGGACCGGCGCCGTCCGGGACACGCTGCAACGTACCAACCAGCGCCTTATCCGGCAGGGGCGGGTTGAAACTGGCATAACCGACCTGATCCACCCGCACGCCGGTGGCGTCAAACAAGTAGCCTTCGTCGCCGGAAGAAATGCTGAGGCCGGGATCCGTCCATGCAGCAACGCCGCCCGGCGGCACAATCACACTGTCAATAACGAAAATATCGTCGCCATCGCTGAAGCGCCAGCCGGTCATATTAATTTCGGTACCGGTAGGGTTGTAAAACTCAACCCACTCCGTAAGGCCGTCGACGTTTTTGTCGTAATCCACTTCGTTGATGATCAGGCTGCTGCCCAGCAGAGGAGCAGGGGCGTCGTTGGGCAGACCCGGTGTGGCGTCAAAATCACCGGTCCAGTCGGTTGCCAGGTTGCCGGTATAAGCCACCCGGGCGGCGGAACCGGCGGTTACACTGTCGCCGCCGAAATTGTAAATCAGCGGAACCGGTCCGACGGCGCCGTATGCGGCATAATCAATAACGCCGCTGTCCGGGAATACGAGATAGATATAATCCTGGCTGTTATTGAAATCGATTCCAGTTGTAGTACTGAGAAGGATATCACCGGGACCGAGTTTCTGCGTCGGACC
>JAJRVZ010000087.1 GCA_024277055.1 Calditrichota bacterium | reverse complement strand
GTGACGGATGCTGGTTACCGATTACTCGTTGCCGATCACATTTCTCCGTCATTGCGGCTACGACCAAAGTAGCATGAAGTATTCCTGGGATACTGGATGCCGGATACGAGTTACGCATCACGCCTTAATAAACTGTCTGGCGAAATACCCGGGGTTCAGGTCCTCTCCGGTGGCAAAACGTATAAGTTGGGGCCACGGCCACCGATTACCCGGTTCAAATATCCGGTTTTTCAGGAACTCTCCTACAGCCGGCTGCCCGGTGAATGAAGGGGATTTCCTGAGTACATGTTGTTTGATATGAATATATAATTGTGAGGCGAACAGCTCGCCCAGCAGGTAGTTGTGGTAATACACCGGATACAGTGCAAGATGGATCTTCGCCGCCCAGTCCGGAGCATTGCGTTGCGGCGGACGTCTCAGCAGCTGATACTTTTCCACCAGGTCCCACCAGAGTTTGTTTAAATCCCGATCCGGGTTTGCATACATGGCCTTTTCAAATCGGTAGACCACCTGTACCCAGCGGCTGAATACCAGCATTTGCAGGCGCATTCTCTTTGCGGCAACCGGTTCAATTTTTCCAAGATCATTATCGGATATGATATTCATGGATCGCATCCACTGCGGGTCCCCGGCCAGACGACCGAAAAGCATGGCCACGGCTTCGGTTGTAAAAACATGGGCATACCCCCGTAACAACCAGGGTAATTTATAATCCGTATAACGGTCGTACACGGCGTGACCGAATTCGTGCAACATGGTTCCCGCCCACTGGTGATTCGGTTTTATATTGCAGACCACGCGGACATCCCCTTCCCGGTCTATATCCGTGCAATAGGCGTGTTGATATTTTCCCGGTTTTTCAAACAAATCGCTTCTCTGCAACATTTCGTCAATCGGTAAACCGATACCGGCGAAAAACTCCCGCGTGGTTTCGACGATATCTTTTCCGCTGTAATACCTGTTCAGATCCAGTTCATAAATTTCCGGAGGCTCCTGGAAAAATCTGTTCTGATAATGCCAGGGCATTAATCTATCCTGAGCGATTCCGTACCGTTCTGAAAGATGAGCATCCATTTCCCGTTTGACTTCAGCAAAAGCCGGGCGGGTTTCACGTTCAAGATCATCGAAGATTTTATCGATGTCAGCGGGCTGCTGTTCTGCCAGCAACAGTTGCATCTCATGGAAATTCGCAAAACCCAGTTGAACGGCCGCTTCGTTTCTCAGTTTCACCAGTTGCAGTACATCGTCTTCGACTTCCCCGCCGACTTCCTTGCTGGCTTTCCAGACCTGCTCCAGTTTTTCCGAATCGGTCTCGGTTCGAAGGATTTCATCAATTCGATTGTCGGTCAATTCCTCACCGTCTATCTTTGCCCTGAAAGCAGCGAAAGTCTGTTCCGCATGGTTGGAAATACGCACCATTGCTTCCAGCTTTTCAGGATCGATTTGCTTACCGAGAAACTGATTATAAAGTATGTCCAGCTGTCTTTTTAGAAACGGATTCCCTGCATCGCCGACGTTGGCAATTTTTTTTAACAGTTCAAATGATTTTTTGTCGCTGTAAATAGTGTTCAGATCCATTTCCAGCCGGGCGGCCCGATCGTATTCTTTTTTGTCACCTGTAACAGAAGCATTGAAATAGGCCAGGGCTGCCTGTTTGCTTAAAGGTTTCACCTGTCTCAGATGTCGTTCGATAAAGTCCCGCAGTTCTTTTTCCATGATCGCTTTCCTGTTAATCGGCGCTGAATTTACTGTACAACCGGAAATTAATGCAACCGGATAACTTGCAAAATAAAGTCTATTATGTGAAATTTATGTGTCACGGAAACCAGTGTGAGGTTAAATCATGTACAAATTTGATATATACCTGAACGGTAAATGGGAAAGCACAACCGAGAAACTTGTAATCCGTTCTCCCTTCGATGAAGAAATCATCGGAGAAACCTTCAAGGCGGGTCCGGCGGAAATTGAGCGCGCTATTCGGGCTGCGGAAAGTGGATTCAAACTTATGCGCACCATGCCGGTTTTTGAACGGGCTGAAAAGCTGCAAAAGGTGGCGGACGGCATCCGCAGGAACCACGAGGAATTTGCGCAAATTCTGAGCGCCGAAGCGGGTAAACCGATAAAAACCGCACGGGGAGAGGTCAGCCGGGCGATTTTCACTTTCACCGATGCGGCGGAAGAGACCAAACGTATCCGCGGCGAGCAGTTGCCGCTGGACCTGGAGTCGGCGGCTGCCGGGCGCTGGGCGTTGGTACAGCGATTTCCCATCGGGCCGATCCTCGGCATTTCACCATTTAATTTCCCACTGAATCTGGTGTGCCATAAAGTCGCACCGGCGCTGGCCTGCGGCAACAGCATCATTTTGAAACCGGCATCACAGACACCGATGTCCGCCCTGAGGCTGGCGCAGGAAATCGACAACGCCGGCTTTCCCGCCGGTACGTTGAATGTGCTGCCCATGGATTCCGGTCAGGCCCACCTGCTGGTAAAAGATGAGCGGTTGAAAATGCTCACTTTCACCGGCAGCCCGGTGATCGGCTGGGCACTGAAAAACCAGTGCGGCAGAAAAAAGGTGGCGCTCGAACTGGGCGGCAATGCCGGGGTTATTATCAACCACGACGCCGATGTAACATTCGCCGCCGACAGGTGCGTACTGGGCGCTTTTTCCTATGCCGGCCAAAGTTGCATTTCCGTGCAGCGGATTTATGTGCACAGCAGCATTCACGAACGGTTTATGGAACTTTTTCTGAGAAAAGTGAGCGCTCTAAAATGCGGTGATCCGGCTGATGAATCTAGCGATATCGGACCGATGATCCAGCCGCAGGAAGCCGAACGCGTTGAAGAGTGGATCAACGAGGCGGTGAATAACGGCGCTAAAATATTGACGGGTGGAAAACGGGAAGGCAATATTTTTCTGCCAACCGTAATGACCGATGTCGACCCGAAATTGAAAGTCAGTTGCCGGGAGGTCTTTGCCCCGCTGGCCGTCGTTTACAGCTTCGACAAAGTTGAAGATGCGATTAATGAAGTGAATGACTCCGAGTTCGGTCTGCAGGCCGGTTTATTTACCAACGATGCAAATGCAATCTTCACAGCCTACAGAGAACTGGAAGTCGGCGGCGTGGTAATCGGGGATGTGCCGACCTGGCGAATTGACCACATGCCGTACGGCGGCACCAAGCTTTCAGGAATGGGACGCGAAGGCGTGCGCTATGCCATCGAGGAAATGACCGAACCGAAATTGCTGGTGATGAATTTGCAGAAGCAGGAAGTTTGAGATCGGGCACCGGGCACTCGTCATGCCTGCTCCGTCATTGCGATCTGCCGCCAGGCAGAGAAACAATCCGGTGATGCAGAATACCGGATGTGGGAGTGGGCAACGGGAACGCGCACCTGATCATCCCGGCTATCGGTTAACTGAAGCAACGGTTATAAATTAAAATGAAAATATCCGTCATCATCCCCACTTTTAACCGCGCCGGTCTGCTGAAACGTGCCCTGCAATCCGTGTTAAAACAATCCCTGCCTGTTGATGAAATTATTGTCGTCGACGACGGTTCGGAAGATGGAACCGCAGAACTGGTTCGGAAAAGTTTTCCGCAAATCCAGTACCTCTGTCAGCCCAATCACGGTGTAAGCGCCGCCCGCAACGCCGGCATCCGTAAGGCAAAAAGCGACTGGATCGCCCTGCTCGATTCCGATGACGAATGGCTGCCGCGGAAAATTGAAAAGCAGGTCGAAGCGCTTCAAAGCATCCCCTCTTTCCGGCTCTGCCACACGGATGAAATCTGGATCCGGAACGGACGTCGTGTCAATCCCATGAAAAAGCACCGCAAATACGGCGGCGATATTTTTGAACACTGTCTGCCGCTGTGCGTCATTTCACCATCATCGGTGATGATTCACAAGAGCATATTTAAAAAATATGGAACGTTTGACGAGCAGCTGCCTGTCTGTGAAGATTACGATATGTGGCTGCGCATCTGTGCATTTGAACCGGTACTGTTCCTTAATGAAAAACTGATCATTAAATACGGGGGACATGACGACCAGCTGTCGCATACATTCTGGGGAATGGACCGTTTCCGCATACAGGCGCTGGAAAAAATAATCGCCCATCCGCAACTGACGGAAGAAAAAAAGCGGATCGCAACGGCCATGCTGCGCCGGAAACTGGAAATATATATCAACGGAGCGGAAAAAAGGAATAAAAAGGACGAGGCCGCCCGCTACAGGAAGAAACTTGATCAATTACCGGAGCGCTGAGTTTTTTTTACCCCCAGCCAGCCGGTTATATTGGATACATCTTCAAATTCCCACCAGAGAAGAATTAAAAACGGAACGTATTCGATAACCAGAACCCACCATTCCTCCTGCCAGACACCACTCAGCGCGTACCGTTGCTGAACGATGTATGAAAACTGGATGAGCCAGGTAAACAGCAACCACGACACATTCGGAATAAACAACAGATAGGGAATCATCCATAACAAGTACCAGGGGTACAGAGTCGGCGTCATCAGCAACAGTGCCGCCGTGAGGATTTTGGCCGCCTGCAGATAGGCAATGGATTCGAAACGGATGGTAAATCTCAGTTTTTTCCATTGATCGAGCAGAATAAAAATAAAAACGACGAATGCAAACAGCTTATAAATAAGCGCCGCGGTCAGATAAAAATATTCAAGATGGCCGTTATAATGAAACGAAAACAGTGTTTCATGCTTTAAATCGAATGTTTCAATAAAGGTCGTAATCAGTTTGTAAAAAAAGCCGTTGAATTCCCAGCGGTTGGCGAATGAAATAAATCCGGCCATGGGGATGCTGTCTCCGGCAAGAAACGGCAACAGCCCTACAGCCAGGATACCGGCGATAATCAATATTCCGTAACGGGAATTTCTGCGAAGAAACGGCCAGATAAAGGCGAGCGGGGTGAATTTCACCAGCATGCTGCCGGCAAACAGTCCGGCAGACAGAGCGGAGTTTCGTTTATAAAAAAGCAAAACACCCGTAAGAAAAAAGGTAACGGCAATAATTTCCAGATGGGCCGAAGAATAGGTTTCGATAATAACCAGGGGGTTGAATATCCACAGAAAGAGGCGTTCTGCCGGCATACGAAAATGTTGCAGCAGACGCCAGAGTACCAGCACCAGCCCGGTTTCAAAAAGCAGCAGGATCAGCCGCCAGCCAAGCAGGCTGTTACCGGTTATATAATTGAACAAAAAAACCGTCTGGGCCAGCGGACCGTACACTGTCGGTATTTCGGGGTGATTGATTTTCGGGTATATTACATCATCCTGAAGGCGGGAAAGTATTTCATCCGCCGGCGGAAAAGCGTAGGGATCGTGCCCGGAAGCGAATACCTTTCCGTCCCACAGGTAACGGTAAACATCATCCGAGAGAACCGGATCGGAGAAAAAGAAAACCAGGCGGCACAGCACCGCAATACCGATCAGTGCGGTCCATTGCTTTCCAAACCGAACCTTCAGTTTGAATATGGCGTAAACGAGCATAAAATAAGCCAGAAACATCAAACCAACGAAAATCAGGTATACATCAATGGTTACCCTGAAATCGCCGTACCATGCCAGGAACGCGGCGGAACCGATCAGGATGACGGCAAAAAGATGCAATGTTTTTTCCGGCAGTTTATTTTGCATTTTAGTGGTCATATTGTAAATTCAACACTTTTGTTTCCGAATCAGTCAGGTGATACTCAATTGAATACGTCGATTTTACCAAACAGATCAGTTTCAGGCAAGTTGATTACCGCTTTCCTGCTTTTACTTCTTTCCACCGCTGTTACGGCACAGCCGAAACAAATCACCAAAATTATAATCCGCGGCAATGAAGTAACAGGCGACAATGTAATTTTACGGGAACTGCTCGTAAAAGTAGGAGAAGAACCGAAACCGGAATTGCTGGCGGAATCTCGAAAACGATTGTTGAATCTGTATCTGTTCAATCGCGTTGAGTTTACCCTGTTGCCCATGGATAAAGACCTGATCCTGCTGATCGAAGTAACCGAACGTTTGTATTTCCTGCCCTTCCCGATTTTTGCCATTCATGACCGTGACTGGTCGAAGATATCCTACGGTTTCAGTCTGGCTCATGTTAATTTTCGCGGACAGGCGGAAAAATTGGCGGTATCGGCATGGTTCGGTTACCGCACCGGTTTTGCATTCGACTACAGCGACCAGTGGATGGGTGATTCACTGCACATGACGTCGAACCTGAAGGCCGGGAAATATACGGTAAACCATCGTACCCTCGATTTTGAAGAACGACACATTTTTGCCGAAGCGGCCATGGGCAAGTGGTGGACGCTTAAATTCAAAACCGAGTTAAGACTGCTTTACGACAGGATTGAGGTGGATGATATCTACACACCACTGATGCATTCGGGCAGTAACTCCGAACAGACGCTGGGCGCCCAACTTTTTATTCGTTACGACACCCGCGATCTGTACGCCTTTCCGAAAAACGGCTGGCTGGTTCGATTGAAATTCTGGCGATACGGCCTGTTTCAGGATTATAACAATTACACGCGCATCAACCTGGACCTGCGGCATTATGAAAGTCATTTTGGACTGATTTTCGCCGCTCGTCTTTACCAATCCTACCTTTTCGAGCAGGTACCGATATACCGTATGAATTATTTCGGTTTCAGCGAACGTATTCGCGGACATTTCAACCGCGTACTCGAAGGCAGACATATAAATTCAGGCAGTTTTGAAATCCGATTTCCGTTGCTGCCCATCCGCTATTACAGTTATAAAGTCCCCTACATACCGGAAATGTATACCAAAAACCTGCAATTCGGAGTCAGCGGCGGACTGTTTGCCGATGCCGGAATTCTGTGGAGCAGACCGGAAGAATATCGATTCAAACGGGTAATAACGGGATTCGGGGCTGACCTGTTTCTACATATCCCCTACGTGGAAGTTGTACGATTCGAATATGCCTTCAACACGCGTTTCGAAAGCGAATTCATATTTGAAATAGGCGTGGCTTTTTAAGCTACTGAAAATACTTCCTTACAATTTCTTCGCCGTTAACGCTGTAGGCCAGATAAGAAACGGCAATTCTTTTTGGAATGGCAAAGGCCAGAATCCCGTCCATATACGGATTCTTTTTGTTCAGTTTTCCGCGTTTCAGGCATTTCTCGCCGATATAATCGAGAAACTGCATTTCCTTTTTGTGAAGCCCGTATTTGCGTCCCCTGAAATCGACCAGATAAAAATTTTCCGGCCTGATCGTCACCGGGTCTTTTAAATAATTTTCAATGGCCAGAACTATTTTCAGATGATCATCCGCACGCAGGGTTTCGGTAACCGCCAGCGCCAGCCCGGCTTCATGATCCAGCACGGGCAGCAAACTGCGATTCAGTTGCCGGGTCAGTTTTTTAACCCTTTTGTCTTCAGCATCATAATCAGCGGCCCTGCGAAGATAGCTGCGGGCAACCAGCAGCAGATCAACACGATCCAGCTTTTTTGCC
>JAJRVZ010000086.1 GCA_024277055.1 Calditrichota bacterium | reverse complement strand
TGCGTACCGGATCGTAACCGGATAAAACGATCAGTTCAGGGGTATCGTCTACGATGACTTTAACTCCGGTAATTTCTTCGAATGCCCGGATATTTCTCCCCTCACGACCGATGATCATTCCCTTGTATCGTTCGCTCGGTAACTGCACCGTAGACAGCGTCGATTCCATCGTGAAATCGTATGCGATATTTTCAATGGCATAGGCGATTATTTCCCGGGCTTCGCGCTGTGCCTGCTCCTTGGCCTCAGATTTGATGTCGATCGCCATCTGTGCCGCTTCCAGTTTCACCCTGCTTTCAAGATTCTTCAACAACTGTTTTTTAGCCTCATCGACAGCCAATCCCGATATCGATTCCAGTTTTGCATTTTGCTCATCGATAATCCGGTCGATTTTTTTATGCTTTTCATAGAGAGTCTCTTCCAGTTCATTCAGCTTTGCCTGACGACTTTCCAGCCTTGACTCCTGAAACCTGAATTCATTTTCCGTGCGCCGCAATTCTTTCTCTCTCTGCATTAAGCGGCTTTCACTCTTATTGATTTCCTTTTCCTTTGCTTTCAAATCCTCCAGAAAATGCGCACGTTTTTTTTGCATTTCTTCGCGCAAGGCAATTTCTTTTTCTTTTCGTAACTGCTCCGCCTGTTCTCTGGCTTTTTCAACTATTTCAGAAGCTTTCACTTTTTTACTTTTCAGAAATACCGAATATATAATTAATGTGACAAGTGCTCCGGCAACAGCACCGATAACCAGCACTACGAATCCGCTAAATTGAGTAAATTCCACTTTTATCCCCGCTGACTTGTTTTTAAGTTAATATACACAAAGGGGTAACAACACGCGCGTTGTTACCCCTTTATATATACTTCGCAATTGAGTTATTTACTCGCCGTGAATTTTTGCTTTTTTGGCCAGCAATTGTTCTTCGGTTTCTTCATGATCCGGATCCTTCACACAGGCATCCGTCGGACAAACAGCCGCGCATTGCGGTTCTTCATGAAAACCAACACATTCAGTGCAGAGATCGGGATCAATTATATAAAGAGGATCTCCAGCCGTAATGGCTTCGTTGGGACATTCATCAACACACGCATCACAAGCGATACATTCATCGTTAATCAACAGGGCCATTGTTCCCTCCTAATGTAGAAATTATGATGTTTTGTTATTTATTATTCCCGAAGGTCAGTCAACCAATTTGAAGCCAACCTTCAGAATGACCTGATATTCCGTTACTTTTCCGTCGCGTACAGCACCGCGCATTTGTTGCACTTCAAACCAGCTTAGCGCTTTCAGTGTTTTTGAAGCCTGGGCAACCGCATTTTGAATCGCATCTTCATAGCTCTTTTCCGAAGTGCCGACCAACTCTATCAGTTTGTAGGTTTTACTCATTATACCTCCGAATTAATTTGGAATATACAGGTTTTACTTTTTAAAATCAACTGAATGAATCCTCGCTCAACTCAAGGAAAAACAGTGCTTTCTATATCTTATATCGATGATTCAGCCGCCATAATTCCATCCGGTTTCTTTCAACGGGAGAGGCTCTTCATCCGATTGCCGGCCGGCATTGATCACTTTGGCAATGCAAATATCATGATCACTTCCTTCAAGCCATCGATCCACTTCACATTCAAACCAGGCCGGAACGGCGGATAAAATCGGTGCCCCGGTTGTTGCGGTTTTAAATCCAAAACCGTTGATTTTCCGATCATCGACCTCCGTTTCCCTGAAAAATGCCTCCGCGATCTCTTTCTGCGATTTGCCTACAATATTTACCGCAAATCGCCCGCTTTCCTTCACAGCCCGGTAAGTTCCACTTTTCCTGTTCAGTCCCACCATTATCATCGGAGGTTCGAACGAGGCCTGCGACAGCCAGGTTACCGTAGCCCCGGAAATTTGTTCACCCGATTTCACGGTCAATACATACAAACCGTAACTGATACTGCGCAGTGCCGCTTTACGTGCTTTCGGATCCATTCGTCACCCTCGTTCAGTAAAAGGTGTAAATTTAACACGTTCCTGTAAAACGCACAACCGATTGAAAAAATAAGATCACAATTTAAGCCGGATAAAAAAGAAATAAAACAACCTGTTTCAAATTAAAACAGTGAGATTATTCCGCATAGTCATGCCGCACAGCAGCATGACACGAACCAATTCCCCGTCGTGTCCGCGTTGTTCAGGACGATTTTGTTCGCCGCAACCGCCTGCGGTGTTTTTTTTCGCTCGGACTGATGTAATGCGATTTCTGCTGAACCAACTGATATATTCGGGCTCTGCGGCATTTTTGTTCAAATACGCGAATGGCTTTATCCACAGAAGAATAGTTCTTGACCTCAACGATAACCATGTTTCCCCCTGACCCAAATTAATTGAACCAAATCGGGCAGACAAAGATTGATACGCCGGCAGCGAATTATTAGTTTCTGTAAAATGAATTATTAAATTGAGATGTAATAAAAATTACACAGGAAATTACAGCGAACGGGTTTTAATCTTTGCTCTCAAATTTCAGACCGGAACTCAGCGGATGGCCACGAAGAAAATCCGCAACCGACATGCGCTTTTTACCCTGCACCTGTATCTCGTGGATTGAAATGATTCCCGGGTTGCATTGTACGGCAATAATTTCATCGTCAGAATCCGAAAGAATGGAGCCCGGAGCTTCCCTTTTAGAGGTGTCGTCAACCAGCCTGCTTTCGAATAGTTTTATCGATTTTCCGTTAAGATAAGTAAATGCGGCCGGGTAGGGACACAACCCGCGAATAAAATTGTGCACTTCATTTGCAGGTCTGTTGAAATTCGTCAGACAATCCTCTTTACGGATTTTAGGTGCCCGTGTGACACCCGATTCATCCTGTACAAAGGTTTGAACATTTCCGGTTTCTATTTTATGTACTGTTTTAACCAGCACTTCGGCGCCAACCTCAGCCATAATATCATGCAGTTCACCGGCTGTCATGTTTTCGGATATCGGAATTTCAACCTGGTCGATCATATTGCCGGTATCGACCTGCTTTTGTATGAAAAAGGTTGTAACCCCCGTTTTATTCTCGCCGTTGATAATGGCCCAATTGACAGGTGCGGCACCACGGTACTTCGGGAGCAGGGATCCGTGAAGGTTGACAGCCCCCTTCGGTGGAAGCGTAAAAACTTCCTCCGGTAAAATTCTGAAGGCAACCACAACGATCAAATCGGGGGCAAAGGTTTTTAATTGATTCAGGAACCCCGGATCGCGCAGTTTCTGCGGTTGTAAAACCGTCAAGCCGGATTCAAGAGCGACCTGCTTTACCGGAGAAGGCGCGAGTTTTAACCCGCGCCCCTTCGGCTTATCGGGAACGGTTACAACGGCGACCACCTCATGGCCCGCCTTCAATAACCGTTTCAGGGAGACTACCGCGAATAGCGGTGTTCCCATGAATACAATGCGCATGTCAGGCGCCCGGCTTTTCCTGAATGTTGTTTATTGATCCGCGGTCAACATTCAGTTTAACCTTATCATCAACTTGCAGGATTATGGTTTTATCGTTGTCGGTAAATCCGACAATTTTTCCGTAAATACCGCCGGTAGTAACAACCTTATCCCCTTTTTTCAGCGCATCGATCATTTTCTGCCGCTCCTTCTGCTTCTTCATCTGCGGGCGGATCATCAGAAAATACATAATAACTATAATAACCAGGAAAGGCAGAAAACCCATCAGGCCGCCTCCACCGCCGTCCGCACCCTGCGGCGCCATCAGCATTACAAATTCAACCACGATTTTACTCCTCACTTAATTGATTGTTTTGTTTCCACTTACTTATACGTTCCGTTTTCCATTTCTCAAATGTATTATTTACAATATGCACTCGCGCGTCTCGAACCAGCTTCATGTAAAAGTGAATATTGTGTTCCGTCGCCAATCTCAGTCCGAGTATTTCTCCACTGTTGAACAGGTGCCGAATATAGCCGCGTGAAAAATTTTTGCATGTATAACATGAACATTCCGGGTCTACCGGCAACTTGCTTTCCTTGTTCCGGGCAGCCTTTATTATTAATCTGCCCTCTGACGTAAATACCGTACCGTTACGGGCGTTTCGCGTCGGAATCACACAATCGAACATATCTACGCCCAGCGCTATCGATTCGAGGATGTCTTCCGGCATGCCGACACCCATAAGATAACGCGGTTTGTTTTCGGGTAAAATATCCGTGCACAGGTCCGTCATCGAAGCCATATCACTTTTTGGCTCTCCCACCGCCAGCCCGCCGATCGCATATCCCGGAAAATCAAGGTCTATTAGATTGCGCGCGCTTTGTTCGCGTAACTGCGGGTAAACGCTGCCCTGAACAATTCCGAACAGTGCCTGAGAATAACCGTGCAAACCGGTCGTTTTTTCCCAATACTCTCTCGCCCGCTGCGCCCATCTCAAAGTCAGGTCGTTGGATTTTTCGGCATATTCCGGTGTACAGGGCCAGGGAGTGCATTCATCCAGCACCATCATGATATCGGACCCGATTTGTCGTTGGATATCAATTACGATTTCCGGAGTAAATCGATTCCTGGATCCATCGAGATGCGAGCGAAACGTTACCCCATCCTCGTCAAGCTGACGCAATTCGTTCAGACTGAAAACCTGGTAGCCACCGCTGTCGGTCAGGATCGGCCTGTTCCAGTTCATGAACCGGTGCAATCCGCCGAAACCGGCAATCAAGTCACTTCCCGGGCGTAAATAGAGATGATAGGTATTGCCCAGTATAATTTGTACGCCGTTTTCAGTCAGTTCCTTCGGCGAAAGTGTTTTAACGGTTCCCTGCGTTCCCACCGGCATGAAAATGGGCGTTTCAACTTCACCATGATCCGTAACCAGTTTGCCGGCCCGTGCTTTTCCTTTTTTTGAGCGATGCTCTAATCTATATTGCAATCATGTTTCCAGTTTTCAAAACTTGAAGGGGTGCAATTTAAAGAAAATAGAAAAGTCGGGCAAGCAGATCTCAACGGAACTCAATTAAACAAATCCCGATACTTCAAAACATTCATTCGTCCCTGATAAAACAAATCCTCCAGAACCAGACCGAAAGCGCCCAGTACGCACCCTTCCTCCTTCAGCTTGGCGGAGACGATACTCACAGCCTCGGCCGGTGCACTGAGCAGGTCATTGTTCACCTTGTTACGCACATATCTCAGCAATACATCCGATTTTTGCAACAATTTACCGCTGATTATCAGCAATTCCATGTTAAGGGTATTCACCAGATTGATGCACACGATACCGAGTAATTCACCAAATTCTCTTAACAGTTCGTTCGCCAGTGCATCCTTGTTTTCGGCGGCCTTTATAATGGAGTCGATCGATATGTTAGCGGGACTTAAAAAAGTCTTGTAATTGTTGTTCTGCAAAGCTGCACAGGCCGCCTCGACCAGCAATTTGTTCGACAGAATATCTCCGAAATCCTTCTGGCCCTTGTAAAGCAACGGAAAAGCATTCTCCTCACGAATATGAAATCCCAGTTCGCCATAACCGACCTCTCCGGCACTGGCCGTGATTCCGCGCAGTAAATACCCATTAATAATGATTCCGGCACCTATCCCATCACCGATCCACAGGTAAACGAGGTCCTGTGAGTTTTTCCCGCCACCGAAAAGACATTCGCCGAGCGTTAAGGTTTTAACATCATTTTCAATAACCGTACTGATGCCGAATTCCTTTTCGACCATATCCCGAACCGGCACATTTTCCCAAATTTTCAGGGTATCACTGACTTTAATACAGCCTGCCTCATAATCAATCAAACCGGGCAAACCGATCCCTATTCCAATCGGTTTAGATTTGCGAACCCATTCCAAATCGAGAAAACCGTGTACAACCGGAAAGATGTACCGCAGAACATCCGGTAAAGGTGTTTTCTCTTCAAATTCAACCGTTTCAAATTTATGCAGATTGGCATCCATATCGCCCAGAGCGATACGGGCATAATTTCGTTTCAACTCTATTCCGATTACATATCCCGCTTTCTGATTAAACTGCAGCATGACCGGTTTGCGTCCACCGCGACTGGTAGAATTACCGACACCGATTTCGGCAACATAGCCCTTATTAATCAAACGGGCGATTATATCGGAAACAGCTGCTTTGGAGATTTTATATTTTTTTGAAATTTGAGCGCGGGAAACGGGGCCGTTGTCTTTAATAAAGCGCAGTACATTCAGTTCATTGTAATCTTTGATAAATTTAACACCAAAACCAACTTCATTCAGCATCACCAGTCTCCCAAATCGAATCAATCAGGTACTTGTGAAATCACTTAAAAAGGAAATTGCACCTGAAGGAATGAAAGTTCGTAAAGAAACAAAACTATCGGAATATAACAGCTTCAGCATAAATTGCAAGTTCATTTTTCCACTTTTTATTCAGGACGGTTTTGAGATACAATATTTTCGGCGGATTTAATAAATATCAATTTCCGGTCCCTGAATTTTTATAGATTATTCGTGATATTCCGGATACACATCTTTTCGCCGATTCCGCGTCCGGTGCGCCCCGTGTTAATACGGTTAATATATATGCGTTACCGCGCTCAGGGAATATGATTCCTGAATCATGGTAAATCCCGCTGATTGATCCGGTTTTATGTGCCACTTTTACCCCCTGCGGTAATCCGGCCGGTATTCCGCCGCCGAAAACCTGCCCCTTCAATATCCCGATCATTTTTTCGTGCAAAGCGGCCGAAACAAACGACTTCCGGTAGATCACTTCGAAAATCCGTGTGAGGGAATGCGCATCCGTTCTGTTATTCAATCCTTTCCGGAAAGCTTTAAGATCCTCCACACCGCGCAGAACGGTCATCCCATCGGCACCGATCCGCTTAACCGTCTTTCGAATTTCTTCCGCCCCGAGCAGGTCGACCAGCAGGTTCGTCGCAAGATTGCTGCTGCTGCCGATCATAGCGTTAACCAGATGTTCCAGCGTGGTTTTCTTTCCGATCAGTTCGTACAACGATTCGTTGCTGTCTTCATCAATATCCATAGAATAAACACTGCCATCCACAATACTGCGAAATTCGTTTCGTACTTCGATTGAATCCTTCAGCCCTGACGCTTTCCCGTCGACACGGCGAAACAATTCCAGCATAACCGGTACTTTCATCGTGCTGGCCGCGTGCATTATTATTGTATCGTTTATGCCGATATAGGTATTGGATTCGGGTTCAAGAAAAGAAACAGCAATTTCAAAATTCTGCTTCCCGATATACTCATTTAAAGTTTTTGTGAGAATAGTACGATTCATGTTCTGTCCTTGAATATTAGCCGTAAGGAGAACCATTCCCAGCAGGAACCTTTTTTTGATCATGGCATAAACCGGATACTTTTTAATAGTCTGCCGCCAATTGAATCTAAATGTAAGAAAGTCTATATTTGAAATTCAAATTAAATCAGGAATATTTATGGAATATAGAAAACGCCCCCCCAAAGCCTACCGTAATCTGGATTTTTTACATAGCCGGGATGCCCGCTCTATCCGCATTCTGGCCGAATACTACGAACCGCTGTCCCGTTTTCAAAAATATGGGATCGAGAACAGTATCGTCTTTTTCGGCTCTGCCCGCAGCACCGACCTCAAATCGGCAAAGAAAGATATTGAAAAATTCCGCGTACATCTGGAAAAGGAACAATTACCGGAAAAGGAAATCGAAATTCGTATCAACAGGCGTTTGAAACTTGCTGAATATTATGAAGATGCCGTGAAACTTTCTGAAAAACTTACCCTCTGGACTCTCGACAAAAAAACAGGAAAGCAGGAATACTACATCTGTTCGGGCGGCGGACCGGGCATGATGGAAGCGGCTAATAAAGGGGCGCATAAAGCCGGGGGGAAATCGATCGGCCTGAATATCAGTATCCCGATGGAACAATACCCTAACCGGTATATCAGCGAAGAACTGATGTTCGAATTTCACTACTTTTTTATCCGTAAATTCTGGTTTATTTATCTGGCAAAGGCCCTGGTTGTTTTTCCGGGCGGTTTCGGAACCATGGATGAACTGATGGAAGTGATCACGCTTATCCAGACACAAAAATTAACCCGCCGGTTACCTATTGTTATTTATGGAAGTGATTACTGGAATGACGTACTCAATCTTAATGCCCTGGTGCAATGGGGAACGATCAGCCATAAGGATCTGGACCTGATCTACTTTGCGGATGAAGTGGATACTGCTTTTGATTATCTGGTTAAAAATATGGACAAGGAATAAGCTCAGAGCAACTCTTTCGATTGCTCCATGTATTCGAAAAAATGAACTTCGGTGAGAGCGTCCTCCAATCCCGGCGCAATTTCTTTCGGGTTCAGCAGATCGAAACCGATACAATTTTTACGGCAGGCTTCAGAAATATTGCCCGCGAGAACCGCCGCAGCCAAAACAAGTTTATCGTTCAATGGTTCCTGCGGCATTGAAACACGCACACCCCCCGATACTTCCAGTTCTACAGAATCCAACACCGGAAAATACGGTTGCAGTTCTTTTCGGGCATTATCCAGTTCCGTTGCAAGGTTTTTGGAACCGTAAACCGAGACCATACGGCGCAGAAAACTTTTAAGAAATTCCTTAACCGGATTCCCCGTTTCCGCGGGCTTTACTTCTGCAACCCCACCCTCATCACTTGTTTCTTCTGCTTTTTCCTTCTCGTGTTCCAGTCTTGGTGTCACCGGCTCGATCACAAAAGACCCTGAAGTCCATGACAGTATTTCATCGAGTGCTTCACTTTCTTCACGACCACCGCAATCGATGGTTTGCAACTGCCCTTTTTCAAAATGAACTTCCGCACGCTGATCATTCGATTTCAGGTGCAAATATCCGGAAAGAGAATTCTGTTCACAGAATTTCAGGATTTCTATAACTGCGAATTCGGAAAGCTGGCCGGTCGTATTGAATTGCATTCCCGCATGACTTTCGGCTTCTACTCTTTTTACATTGGCATCTTTAAGCCGCTGGCTGAGCATGTGGGATATGGAAAGGGTCATTTTCGGGTTTTTGCTTATGATGTTTTCAAACCCGTCTTTATCCAGTTGCAACAGCGTTACATCACTGGTCGCCTGAACGGATGCGGAACGCGGCTCACCGGTGAGCAGCGCCATTTCTCCGAAATAATCTCCAGTTTTCAACTCCGAAAGGGTTATTTCTTCACCTGTCTCTCCCGCTTTGATGTAAATCCGGACACCGCCCTCCTTGATGATATACAGACAATCGCCGGTATCACCGGCCTCAAAAACTATTTCACCGTTTTTGAAACTTTTTTCCTGCAATTCATCAGCAATGGTCTGCAAATGCTCAGGGTTAAGTTCCTTGAACAGAGGGATATTTTTCAGATCGGATGGAGATTCGATATTCATGTTGCCGGTTCCCGGAATTTGTACCTTTTGAAAGCTCAGATCATATTTTCAACGAGTTTTACAATCTCGCTGACTTCATGCGTTTTCGTCATTTCGGCTTTTTCAATTACTCCCAGTTTGCTTTCCAGTTCGCTGCGCATGGAATCATCCGCAAGGAAAATAAATGCGGCGGGATATTCTTCGCGTACCTTCAAACACAAATCCAGACCGGGGCCGTCCTCAAGTTTTACATCGGAGATAATTATATCGGGATGGTTCAATTTAACGGCATCCAGGGCTTTGGCGATATTGGCCGCCGATTCCACATCGTACCCGAGCCCCTTGAACGCACGTTCAATCAGTTTGCGCACAACCAGACTGTTGTTGACGATCAAAATCCGTTTTGTTTCTACCTTCTCCTCTTCTCTTTTTTCCTTTTCTTCAAGAGACAGGGGTTTTGTAACGATCTCGAATTTGCCATCGGTCCAGTTGAGCATTTCGTCAAGTGCCTGGTCATCCCGTAAATCGCCGAGTTTCACCCCCAGTAATTCCCCGCTGGCGTATTCAAAAATCCCCTTCCGATCCCCTTTTTCAATAATCAGATTTCCCGTGAGGGAGTTACTTTCGCAGAAAGTAATCAGATCGATGAGCGGTCTGTCTTTCAAAGAACCCGACGGACCGGTAACCCCTTCGGCGCCTTTTGCGCGGGGCATTTCGGCAGCCTTACTCAGTGTTTCGCGCAAACGCTTGCTGACGATTTTTCCCATACTGAGCGAGATGGATGGAAATTTTTCAAGGATGACATCAAAGTCATTTTTATGCAGTAAAAACATTTCCGAAGCTTCGGTGGTTTTTACCGTAGCCGAACGGGGCTCCCCGGTCAGCAGGGACATCTCACCGAAATAGTCTCCCGCGCCGAGTGTCGCAACCACCTGCAGATTATCCGAGTCCTTACTGTGAATGCAGATATCCACCTTCCCGCTGATAATGATGTACATCGTATCACCGGGATCACCAATTTTACAAATCGTTTCATCCGCATCATATGTTTTGAATTTCAAACGTTCGACAATAAAATCGATGCTCTCTTTTCCGAGCATCCTGAAAATCGGAACCTGTTTTAAAATTTTACCTATTTGAATCATTGAACCTCCCGGATTCCAGGCTAAGCTATAAAGTCTTTAATAAATAATATGCAAGTAATGCAAGAACAAAAACGATGATCAGCCACCACATGGGCTTGGTTCGAACTTTATTATCCAGCCGCCCGAATTTAATGCGCCGGTCACTTTCCTTTTCGTCCACCAGGTTGAATGGATTGAACTCGGTACGGATACGGTAGTTGCGATTGATGTTCAATGGCTGATGCCTCTATGCAAATTTCCCGTTGCGGGGAAATGGCTTGGTTTCCCTTTATTAATTTTGAATTTATGAAATATCGATTTTTCAGTCAACAATTATGATTGTAACAAAAATATTCGTAAATGCAAATAAAAAAGGCCGGCTATCGACAAAATAACCAGCCTTTTTTGAAATACTATTTCTTATGCATCTTCCTTTTGAGCCCTCATGGAATCCCAGTAAAGATAACCGAGTAACAGCGCAAACATGACGAATCCCAGTATTTCAGCACCGGCGGACTCGCTCCAGTGCTCGGTTCCGATCGCCACCATCATAGTCCAGCTGTCGGAAATAAAATTCTTTCCTGCGAACACGATGGCGGCAGCCACAACCCCCATAATGGCACCGCCGGCGATAAAACCGGAGGCAATCAGGGTTCCCCGTTCCCGGCGTGCTGTTTGCAGTGCTTCATCCTTCGTGCTTTTTGAAACATAATGGGCAATCAAACCACCAGCAAGAATCGGTGTATTAAGATACAACGGCAGGTACATGCCCAGGGCGAATGCCAGGGGCGGAATTCCGACCCATTCGAGGATGATTGCCAGAAAAATGCCCGCAAGATACAGTAACCACGGCGCCGGCTGACCTGTCATCAGCGGTTTGAGTACAGCGGCCATGGCGGATGCCTGCGGTGCTTCCAGCCCACCCGGACCGAATCCGTAGGTTTCGTAAAGCATTAAAATGACAACGCCGACCGAGGCGGAAGCCAGCAGCGTGCCCAGGAATTTATACCGCTCCTGCGTGCGCGGCGTCGTACCGAGCCAATAACCGATTTTCAAATCGGTAATAAATCCGCCGGCCATACTCAATGCCGTACAAACCACACCACCGATAATCAGTGCCGCCAGCATGCCGTCGTTGCCCTGCAATCCAATCGAAACAAGAATTACCGAAGAGATGATCAGCGTCATCAGGGTCATTCCGGAAACCGGGTTCGTGCCGACGATGGCAATCGCCCGTGCGGCAACGGTTGTAAACAGAAAGGATATAACCATTACAATCAGCATTCCGACAAGGGCATGAACAACATTGCCCTGAACCACCCCGATCAGGAAAAATGCAAAAATGCCCAGCAGGGCGGAAACGATACCGGTAACGTTCCATTTCATTTTTATGTCGGTCTGCACACGTTCGGTTTCGGCCGGTACTATACTTTCTTTTTTGCCGAAAATTTCATCGGCAGCCAGTTTGAAAGCGCCGATAATGATCTTGCGCGATTTGATAATACCGATGATTCCGGCAGCGGCGATTCCACCGATCCCGATGTGACGAACGTAAGCCCTGAATATTTCACCGGGCAACATGGCCCCGATGGGTTTGGCGGCATTCAAAATGGGTTCGGGATTGAACTGTCCGATAAAATGAATGGCCGGCACGAAAACCCACCACGAAAGGAAGGAACCGCAGGCAATAATCAGGGCATATTTCAGGCCGATTATGTAGCCGAGACCGGCCACGGCAGCACCGATATTTATATTAAATTCAAGTTTCACGGTTTCGGCGAGACGCTGTCCCCAGTCGAAAACGCGGGTCGAAACCACTTCTTTCCACAACCCCAGGCCGGATACGAAAAAATCATAGAGCCCGCCGACAATGGCGGCGCTTACCAGAATTTTTGCCTGTGCGCCGCCGGCTTCACCGGCCACCAGTACTTCGGTCGTTGCGGTTGCTTCCGGAAAAGGGAACTCCCCGTGCATATCTTTAACGAAATAGCGACGAAACGGGATTAGAAATAAAATCCCGAGAATGCCACCGAACAGCGACGCCAGGAATACCTGCAGAAAGGTGGCCTCGAGGCCCAGAATGTACAAGCCGGGTATGGTGAAGATGGCACCCGCCACCACAACCCCCGAACTGGCGCCGATGGATTGAATAATCACGTTTTCAGACAGTGCATTTTTACGTTTCGTTACGTATGAGAACCCAACGGCAAGAATAGCTATCGGAATGGCAGCCTCGAAAACCTGTCCGATTTTCAGCCCGAGATACGCCGCTGCAGCCGAAAAAAGTACGGAATAGAACAGACCCCAGAAAAGTGAATAGCCTGTAATTTCCGGCAACGGCGAAGCGTTGGGAACGACAGGCAGATAGGTCTCGCCCTCTTTCAGTTTGCGATAGGCATTTTCAGGCAGTCCCTGCCCCTTCGCTTCAAGATCCATAAAACCTCCATACAGTATTTGTTGAATTACCAAAGGTGAGATTCATTAAAAAATCTAAAGAAATAGGCAATTAAAGTAAAGCCGATTTTAATTGAAACATTCGGCGACTAATTATTGTTGAATTCCTCTCGAAATAACAAAATATGGAAAAGGTGAAAATCAGGGTTAACAGTAAAAGACGTTTGAAGGAATGGGAACATAACCCGTTCCTGTTCAGTTTCTGGCAGCGACTGTTTCATCTGGAGCGGTTCCACTATCTCAGCTTTATTCTGAAACCGGTACTGCAGACCACGGGACTCTATCTGCGCGGAAAACGGAATGCCGGATTGCCCCTGGTGGAAGAAACCACCCTGCTTCTGCCGCACCTGCCCGCCGGATTCGATAATTGTCGCATTCTTTTTCTCACCGATCTGCATATCGAAAATAATCCCGAAGCTTTCAAAAATATGTTGTCCGCCATTGCCGGAAAACCCTTCGATTACATTTTTCTCGGCGGCGACTACCGCTATGGTATGCACGGTTCCCTGCAAATGGTCAAAGCAGCCTTTCAGGAATTCAGACAACATATCGACCCGAAAATACCTGTCTACGCAGTTTTGGGTAACCACGACACCCACGAGGTTATCGAAATTCTGGAGCAGACGGGAATTCAGGTGCTGGTAAATGAAGCGGTTGCCATAACTAAAAACGGCGATTCAATATGGGTCGCCGGTGTGGATGATTCCCACTACTACAGAACGGACAATTACAGCGCTGCAGCAGAGCAGATTTCAGACGATGCTTTTGTCATTTTATTGAGCCATTCCAGTGATGTGCTGATGCATTTGATCGGAAACTTGCCGGACCTCGTCCTGAGCGGCCACACCCACGGCGGACAAATATGTCTTCCCGGAATAGGTCCGTTGCTTGTACACAGCCGCCTGCCCCGTAAATGCGCCGCAGGGAAATGGGAATTTGGCGGCGTTTCAGGTTATACCTCACGGGGTATCGGTACATCCGGTTTGCCGGTCCGTTTCAATTGTCCTCCGGAAATAACCGTTCTCAGATTAAAATCATCCCGATAAAGACAAAGTTTTCAGCGCAGTGGTTTGCCCTTTATATTAAAAACTTTCAGCGGATACTTTTTCCGCAGATCATTTTCGATTTCTTTGCGGTCACCAACAACTACAATCAGCATATTTTTCGGATCGATATATTTTCGGGCGACTTCCTGAACCATTTCCGCGTCTACCGCTTCTATATGTTTGCGATAATTACTGTAATAATCATCGGGTAAATTGAAAATTTCGATCCTTGCAAGTGCTGCTGCAATTTGCGATGCCGTTTCGAAGGCAATCGGAAACACACCGATCATGTATCCCCTGGCGTTATTCAGTTCTTCCGGTGTAACCGGTCTCTCCCGGATGGCGTGTAGTTCATTAAAGAATTCACGAATCGCCGCTTCGGTGAATTCGGACTGGACCGCAGCGGAAGCATAGAACGGCCCGATTTCACGCCTGAAAATAAAACGGGTCCGCGCGCCGTAGGTATATCCGTGTTTTTCCCGAAGATTAATATTCACCCGCGAAGAGAAATAGCCG
>JAJRVZ010000085.1 GCA_024277055.1 Calditrichota bacterium | reverse complement strand
CTCAGCAACCGGCGCCTGTTGTTAACCCTGCATTTCATTGCTTCCTATTCCTTTTTTATCTTTTTTGTGCCGGTCGTGCTGAAAGTGATGAACCTGTTCACTTACCTGCTGGGTGCACTATTGGGGGTCGGTTTAACGATTGTTATCGCTTACTGGCTGTTTCGCCGAAACGTTTTCGAAAACAGTACAAAATTAAAACGCAGTCTGCTTCCGGTTGCCGTTCTGTTTTTGCTGGTGAATATTTTTTACTGGCAGAACTGGATTCCGCCCGTCCCGCTGGCCATGAAAGATGCCGGTATCTATCATAATGTGCATAAGGAGAAGGACGGTTTTGTCGTTCGCTACCGCAGACCGGCATGGTATCGCCCGCTGACGCACGATGACCGCCCGTTTGCCTACTCTGAAACAGACTCGGTATTTTGCTTCGTTTCCGTTTTTGCTCCCACCAATCTCGAAAAGAAAATCCTGCACCACTGGCAACACTACAACGATCAGAAACGGGAATGGCAAACAACCGATCGCCTCGGTTATGTGCTCACCGGCGGACGCGAGGGCGGTTACCGCGGTTATACCTATAAACGCCACGTAAGTCCGGGTGACTGGCGGGTGGATGTCGTCACCGAAGACGGCCAGTTGCTGGGACGGATTAATTTTGAGATTGAACCAGTTTCTGAACCTGTAAATGAATGGAATATTGAGTTTAAATAATTGTGAGGCTCCTGATGAAAATCTCCTTATCATTCATGCTGTTGCGGCTTTTCCTGTTGTTTCCGGTATTTCTTGCAGCCGCCGACCAGACCGTAACCGTAAACCGCTGGCTGCTGCTCCCCGCATTTGAAGTTGCTCCGCCCGCCTTTTCAGGTGAAAAGGACAAAAGTACCGCAGCTGCTGATTTGCTGGAGTATCCGTTTTTTGATACCGGCAACTGGTGGCCCGTCGAAGGAGATGAGATCACCCTGACTGAAGAAAACCGGGAGTGGGATGAATCCGATACGGATCAGCCGGCCATTGATTATAATAAGAAGCATGCCGATTGGCCCGCTGTGGCTTACGCTGCTTTCTACCTGCAAACCGATCGCTGGGTAAAACTGAATCTTGAAACCGCCAGCCATCAGTTGCTCAGCGTCCGTTTGAACGGCAAAGAAATCGCTTCAAAAAAATCGGTATCGCAAAAAAGGGAAGAGGAGCCCGGAAAAACAAGCAAAGAAATCGAACTGGAAAGCGGCAAACACCTGCTGCTGATAAAAACGGTGCGTCCGGCCGGAAGCGAACTGCCCTGGCAGCTCGATTGCACCGTCAGTTTTGATGATAAATATGCCGGCGCCGTGCAAATCGTTACCGATGCCGGCCGGCCGTTAAACTTGCACCTGCTTCTGGACAGAACCATGCTTCGGTCCGTTTCCGTTTCAGCGGATGGCAGGCTGGCCGCCGTAGTTCTGAGCAAAGTAAATCCCGAAAGCGGTAAAGCCGAATCGTGGATCGAGATTCGTTCAACAAAAGACGCCGCCTTGCAGTCAACTTTTCGCGGCGGTATGAAACTCAGCAGCCTGCAATGGTTGCCGACTGGTCACGTCTTCAGCTATACGGAAAACGGCGAAGCGGGAACGAGCTTGTGGGTGGTGGATCTGGAAAAAGGCAGCAGCACCGTTTTGCTGAAAAATATCAAAGATTTCGGCAGCTACAGCTGGGCGCCCAACGGAGAATTCGTCATCTATAATATTACCGAAAAAGCGGAGGAAGACAATTCGGGTCTGAAAAAATTCCATTCCATTCAGGATCGCTGGCCGAATTTCCGCGATAAAGATTTTCTGTACCGGGTTAATTATCCCGGGGGCATGCGCCACAGGCTGACTGCCGGTAAAACCTCAACCGAGCTGGAAGCCATCAGCCCCGACAGCCGTTCGCTGCTCTTCAAAAGAACACGAATCGATTACCGTGAACGGCCCTATTCCAAATCAACTTTGTACCGCCTCGACCTGCAAACCCTGCAAACCGATTCGCTGTGGGACGGCAACTGGTTCAGCTCGGCCCAATGGTCGCCCGATGGCGGAAAACTGCTGCTGCTCGGCGGTCCTTCCATGTTCGGCGAGGTGGGACGAAAGGTAGGAGACGGGCAAATCCCCAATGAATTTGATACACAGGCTTACCTCTTCGATCTCAACACTCATACGGTTCAGGCTGTCAGCCGCGATTTCAATCCGTCCATCAACAGCGCCGGGTGGCATGACAAGCGCATTTATTTTCTCACACAGGACGGTGAATACAAACGCATTTACAGCTTTAATCCCGATGATAACAAATTCAAAGAAATTGAAAGCGGGCTGGATGTAGTAAACCGTTTTGACCTGGCTGATAACGCCGATGTGATGGTTTATTACGGTTCCTCGGCAACATCCGCTCATCAGGCCCTGGTTCTGAATCTTGAAAACAATCAGCACCGGTTATTACTCGATCCGGCCAAAAATGAACTGGCCTTCGTGCAATTCGGACAAGTGGAACCGTGGTCGTTTACGAACGCCCGGGGGCGTTCAATCCAGGGCCGGGTTTACTATCCGCCCGATTTTGACGCTGATAAAAAATATCCCTGTATTGTTTACTACTACGGCGGCGTTGTTCCGACCTCGCGTGATTTCGGCGGGCGGTATCCGAAAAATCTTTATGCCGCAAAAGGCTATGTAGTTTATGTACTTCAGCCGAGTGGTGCGGTCGGTTACGGTCAGGATTTCTCGGCGCTGCACACCAACGACTGGGGCAAGATCGTTGCCGATGAGATCATCGACGGCGTCAAGCAATTTCTGGCGGCTCATCCGTTCGTCGATAAAAACCGCCTCGGGTGCATGGGCGCCTCCTACGGGGGATTCATGACCGAACTGCTGCAAACACGCACGAATATTTTTGCCGCCGCCGTCTCGCATGCCGGGATCAGTTCCATATCCAGCTACTGGGGCGAAGGCTACTGGGGTCCGTTCTACAGCGCAATCGCCACGGCCAATTCCTTCCCGTGGAACCGCAAAGATATCTATGTTGATCAGTCGGCACTGTTCAATGCGGATAAAATTAACACGCCGCTGCTTCTGCTGCACGGCGACGCGGATACCAACGTACCGCCCGGTGAAAGCCGGCAGCTGTTCGCCGCCCTGAAGATACTCGGCAAGGAAGTTGAATTGATCGAAGTGGCCGGTCAGAATCACTGGATACTGGATTACAAAAAACGACTGAAATGGAAAAGCAGCATTCTGGCCTGGTTCGATAAATGGCTGAAAAATCAGCCGCAGTGGTGGGACACCCTGTACAAGGATTAACCCACGGATTGGTACCTGATAATTCACGGCGGCATTAGTGGTCAAACAGATTGAATGTCCTGCCCGGAAAGAGGCCGGCGGCCCGCCATCAAGAGTAACGGCGGGTTATTCCGGCATCATCACAAGGTTTTGTTAGAGTCCGTGAAAACTTCGGCACCTGTGCCTGCAGAGCAATGCCGGGATGACAAGATTTACGAGAAAGGTTTTGAATTTCATGGCAGTCACCCCCTGTTAAACTGCAGCTAGTGCCGCAGTGTGTAAGAGTAATTGAACAAAACTGAACTTCGGAGTTCGTTTGCTGAGCTCTTCGGAAAAACAACAGGGTTTAAAATTTCCGACTTCTCATGGAATTTTCTTTTTGAATGGTCCTGTTCTTCCGGGAGTTCAGGTCTAGCTAAAGCACCGATGAGTAATTACAAAATTGCACCGAACGAAAAACCATCCTCTGCATTTTTTCCCGGATACGACTGTAACTTTCACCGGTGTGTTGCATCTCAAAAAGAAAAAACATGGAGACAAAATTATGGAAATGATCATAGACTTCCCCGGCGGTGCCCGCGTGGACGCCCATTTCGGACAATTTACCGTTAAGACCGATCAGCCGCCGGAAGCATCGGCACCGACTCCCTTCGCCACTTTTCTGGCCTCCATCGGTACCTGTGCCGGAATTTATGTGCTGGGATTTTGCAAACAACGCGGCCTGTCAACCAACGGCATCCGAATCCGGCAACGAATGCATTCGAACCCGTTTACGGGGCTGGTAGGAAAAATTGATCTGGAAATTCAGGTGCCCGACGATTTTCCTGAAAAATACAGACCTGCGCTGGTTCGTTCCGCCGAGCAGTGTGCCGTAAAGAAACATTTCGAAAATCCGCCGGAATTCAATGTATATACGGAAGTTGTAAATCAGCCCGTGGAAGCACAGGATTAAAGTTTAGTTTGTATCATATCCGTTCCGTCGCTTCAGCCGATGGAATCGTTTGTAAAATCAGTGCGGGTAAAGTTTTTCGGTGGGAATTCTGGCCAGCATCAGTCCCGATTCGATCAGTTGCTTTTTCTCATCAGAATCAGCAACTGATCGAATCGGGACTGATGCTGATGAGAAAAAGCAACTGATCGAATCAGCCGTGAGGGATTTCAGTTCCTGCGTCAGTGAATGTTCCAGG
>JAJRVZ010000084.1 GCA_024277055.1 Calditrichota bacterium | reverse complement strand
GGAAAACTTCGACCCGATGGGTATCCACACCGGCGAGAGCATCGTCGTTGCCCCCAGTCAGACCCTGACCAACCGCGAATACCACAAACTGCGTGAGATCGCCATCCGCGTGATCCGTCACCTGGGCGTGGTGGGAGAGTGCAACATTCAATATGCGCTGGACCCGCAGTCGGAGGATTACCGGGTAATCGAAGTCAACGCCCGTCTGTCGCGCAGTTCCGCGCTGGCCAGCAAAGCAACCGGTTACCCGCTGGCCTTTGTTGCCGCGAAACTGGCCCTCGGTTTCACGCTGCCGGAACTGAAGAACAGCATCACCAGAAGCACGTCGGCCTTTTTCGAACCGGCGCTGGATTATGTTGTTGTAAAAATACCGCGCTGGGACCTGAAAAAATTCCGTCGGGTTTCACGCAAGATCGGTTCCGGCATGAAATCGGTCGGCGAGGTGATGGCCATCGGCCGACATTTCGAGGAGGCGCTGCAGAAGGGGCTGCGTATGCTGGAGATCGGCGCCCGAGGACTGGTTGCCAATGATAATTTCAAATTTGAAAACCTGACCGACGAATTGCGCGCCCCGACGGAGGAAAGAATTTTTGCCATTCTGCAGGCCTTTGCGCAGGGATTCACCGTGTCGGAAATCTATGAGCTGTCACATATCGATAAATGGTTTCTGTACCGGCTGGAACGGGTGGCGGAACTGGCCAGACAGCTTTCGCTTTTTCGCGGGCAGTCACCGCCATCCGATTTGCTGCTGCGTGCAAAAAAATCGGGGTTTGCAGATGCACAGATCGGGTTACTGTGTGAAGTGGATGAAGAAACGGTGCGCGGCTGGCGGGAACGACATGATCTGCACCCGGTGATCCGGCAAATCGATACCATGGCCGCCGAGTACCCGGCGGAAACAAATTACCTGTATTTGACCTACAACGGCATTCGCGATGACCTGACCGCTACCAAAACACCGCCCGTGCTGATTCTCGGTTCCGGCGCCTATCGTATCGGCAGTTCGGTTGAATTCGACTGGTGTTGCGTAACCGCCGGACTGACGCTGAAAAAGCTGGGGATTCCGGCAATTATGCTAAATTACAATCCGGAAACGGTCAGTACCGATTACGATCAGTTCGACATGCTGATCTTTGATGAAATTTCGCTGGAATCGATTCTTGAAATTCACCGCAAACTGAATCTGCACGGGGTGATCGTTTCGGTGGGCGGACAAATCCCGAATAACCTGGCCATGCCGCTGCACCGGGCCGGAGTTCCGGTTCTCGGCACCTCAGCGGACAGTATCGACAATGCGGAAAACCGCAATAGCTTTTCCGCCCTGCTGGATCGAATCGGAGTGGATCAACCCGAATGGCGGGAACTCACTTCGGTCGATGATGCGGTTGAATTTGCGGATCAGGTTGGTTACCCGGTGCTGGTGCGACCCTCCTATGTGCTCAGCGGCGCGGCGATGGCAGTGGCTTCAAACGACGACGAGCTGGTGAAATACCTGCAAAAGGCGGTGGATGTTTCCCCGGACCATCCGACGGTAATCAGCAAATTCCTGGAGAATGCGAAGGAAATCGAGCTGGACGCCGTGGCCGACAAAGGCAAAATCGTCCAGTATGCCATCTCCGAGCATGTGGAAAACGCCGGCGTGCATTCCGGCGACGCCACCCTGGTATTTCCGCCGCAACGGCTGTACCTGGAAACCATCCGCCGTGTACGGCAGATCAGCAAACAGATTGCCGCCGAATTACAGATCAGCGGGCCGTTCAATATGCAGTTCATCGCCCGGCAGAATGATGTTAAAGTGATCGAATGCAACCTGCGCGCCTCGCGCAGTTTCCCGTTCGTTTCCAAAATCCTGCATCTTAATTTTATCGAGACCGCCACGCGGGTGATAACCGGCAGTGCGTACGAGCGACCGGAAAACAAACAGTTCGAACTGGATTATGTCGGCGTCAAAGCGCCGCAGTTTTCCTTCACCCGGCTGGAAGGCGCCGATCCGGTCATGGGCGTCGAAATGGCCTCGACCGGCGAGGTGGGGTGCCTCGGTGCGGATTTTTATGAGGCTTTTCTCAAGGCGCTGGTTTCGGTCGGCTACCGTTTCCCGTTCAAATCGGTATTGCTCTCAACCGGACCCATCGAATCGAAGGCCGAACTGCTGGAGCCTATCCAGGCATTACAGCGGATGGGTATGAAATTTTACGCCACCGACGGTACGGCGCAATTCCTGAAACAGAACGGGGTGACGGCGACAAAACTGCACTGGCCGCTGGAGGAAAAGCAGCCGAACGTCATTGAGTTCATCCGCAATGGAAAAATTGATCTGGTCATCAACATACCCAAGAATTATCAGAAAGATGAACTGACCAACGGGCATTTGATCCGCCGGGCGGCGGTGGATTTCAACGTGATGCTTGTAACCAACCGGCAAATCGCCATGCGTCTGGTGGAAGCGCTGCAGGCGGGCAGTATGGAGAAATTACGCATCGCCTCCTGGCAGGAATACATATAATTTTTTGCAACAAAGTTTCAAAGTCTATTTTTAAATAGTTCCGGATTAACGGTCTTGAAATGTATTGCGCTTTGAGATTTATGGAATTATTTTGAGGCTTCCAACCTTAACGGTTCATAATACAGGAGATTTAATGCAAAAAGAAGATTCGATTTTACGCAACCGGTTGTTGTTGCTAATCCATGACCGTAACGCCCACGCCACATTCGAAGATGCCGTGGCCGGGATTCCGGTGGAAATTATCAACAACAAAGTTGAAGGTTTCGAACATTCGTTATATGAGCTGCTGGAACACCTGCGCATCGCCCAGTGGGATATCCTCGATTTCATGCGCAATCCGGATTATAAGGAAAGGTCATGGCCGCAGGACTACTGGCCCGAGCCGGGCTTTGAAGCCTCTGCCAGGGACTGGCACCATTCGTTGAACCTGTTTCGCAATGACCTCAAAGAAATTGAAGCAATTATAAAAAATCCGCAGACAGATTTTTTTGCACCGATAGGCCACGCGCCAAACTACACCGTTTTCCGCGAAATACTGCTTGTTGCCGATCACAATGCCTATCACGTCGGGCAGATGGTTATGCTGCGCCGGCAACTGGGAATCTGGAAGAAATAACAGCGCCCGCCTGAAATCAGGTAAATTGGAAAAACATTTTCCAATTTGTATGGAAGTTATCTGTTAAAACTTGTCGCTAAAATTTTTATCAGGAATTTTTGCCTGTCCGCTTTTCGTTGGTTTTCTCATTCAACTGTAATTTCAACTGAACAGAGATTCCATGTCTAAAATTCGCATCCGTCCGCGCTTCAAAGCGGAAGTATCACAATCATCAGAAGAAATCATCGCTACGCTGCGCAAATTAATCGACGATCCGGCTGAAAAAATTGACGGCACGACTTTGCCCAATTATTCTGTACTGAGAATTCCTGTGGAAGAGCAGCATTACTGGTCACCCGAGTTGAGTATTTCGCTGGAAGAAACCGCAAACGGGACGACGATCGTTCGAGGCTTGTTCGGTCCGCGTCCGGTGGTATGGACGTTATTCGCCAGTTTTTACGCCTTCACCGCCTTTGCGTTGCTGATCGGTATTTTAGTCGGCTACCCGCAGTGGAGTCTGGGACAGACACCCTGGGCGTTGTGGTTGATCCCGGTGGCACTGATTCTATTTGGCAGCGCTTATGCTGTTGCCCTCACCGGCCAAAAACTCGGGCACGGGCAGATGCATCATTTGAAGGAAATAATCACAAAGGCTCTGCAACTAAAAGCAATTGAATCGATTGAGATTTAATTTAATTAATAATTCTTTTGCTACCTCTCTAACCGGATAATATTTTTGCTTATTGAGATTTGCATAGCAAAAGGATCACTTTCAGAATATTTTTTCAACACAGAAAGTACATCGCCGGATTTACCGCATTTTGCCGCTAAACGTAAAATGGCCTTGCGCTGCATTGCTCGTTGCAGTATTCTGCCTTAAATGTGACAGCGGTTTTTAATTCGCCTGAATCAGGGGGTGCAAAAGAAGAATCTTCCAAATTTTGAATCAGCTCATTTCCGATAAAATAAATTATATGTTGATTAGTGAAGTTTGGTCTGAAAGATAAAATATTAATGATAAGAAAAAATACGTGCTGATTAATTTCATTTTAAACCTTTTCATCGTAATTATCAAGCGTTTTGTATGCGAAGTTTTTTATAATTTATCCCGCTTTTACCATTGTCTGTTTTTCTGTAATTTCCGGCATGTACGAATACCAGCAATCCAACCGTTATTTCGCCCAGGCGGCGGAAGATATCAAGGAGATCGTCGGGCAGGAGCTGCAGCAGCTGGGGGCAACGGATGTCAGCTCCGGCTACCGCGGCGTTTATTTCTCGGCCGGTTCCGAAACGCTGTATGCCGTCAATTACCGCAGCCGGCTGATCAACCGTGTACTGGCGCCGCTGATCAGTTTCAAGTGCCATTCCGACCGTTACCTGTACAGCACTGCGCGGCAGATCGAATGGCGGGATTTCATGGACAACGGTCATACTTTTGCCGTGTTCGCTTCGGTGTCCAACAGTCATATCCGTCATTCCAAATATGCGGCGTTGAAACTGAAAGACGCTATCGTGGACAGCTTCCGTGAGAAAACCGGTCAGCGACCGTCGGTCGATACCCGCGAGCCCGATATCTGGTTCAACCTGCACATCGAAAGCAACCGTGCGGTGATCAGTGTGGATTGCTCGGGTGGTTCTCTGCACCGCCGCGGCTACCGGCTGCAATCGGTGCAGGCACCCATGGCAGAAACAGTGGCGGCTTCGATCATCCGTTTAAGCGAATGGGGCGGTAATAGTCCTTTATACGATCCGTTCTGCGGGTCGGGCACGCTGTTGTGCGAGGCCTTTTTGCGTGCTGCAAATATTCCTTCTTCGTTTATGCGGGAAAAATTCGGTTTTCAGCGATTGCCCGATTTTGACGCAACTCTGTGGAAAAAAGTGCAGCGTGAGGCTCGAAAAAGAATAGTTCAACCCAGACATGGATTGATAAAGGGCAGTGATATTGATGCCGGGGCGGTACAGGCGGCGCAGATCAATTGCCGGGTGATCGATCCGAAAAAAGTAATTACCATCCGCCGGCGGGACATATTCGAAATTGATGAAATAAAAGAACAAACAATCGTCTGTAATCCGCCTTATGGCTTGCGCATGGGCAAAAAGGGAAGCATGGCTGATTTTTACAAGCAGCTGGGTGATTTTCTCAAACAACGCTGTACCGGCTCAACGGCATTTATCTATTTCGGTAAACGTGAGTATTTGAAAAAAATCGGATTGCGTTCCAGCTGGAAACGACCGCTGCAAAACGGCGGGCTGGACGGCAGGCTGGCTCGTTTCGATCTGTATTGAAACCGTGCCGGATGTTTTTTCTTTTTCGGATGATTCGTACATTTGAGATTAAAAAACAGGAGGTAATATAATGAGCTCACTAAAGATCTGGCATAATCCGCGTTGCCGTAAAAGTCGTGAAGGATTGCAGTACCTGCAGGACAAGGGACTGGAACCGGAAATATTCAATTATCTGCAGGAAAAAATCGACGCCGGCGAGCTGGCCGGACTAATCGGGAAAAGCGGGCAACCGTTGAAAGAATTCATCCGCAGCAATGAGAAGGAATACAGGGAACTGGGATTAAAAGGCAAAGAGCTGACGGCTGCAGAGTTTGCCGAAATTGCCGCCGGGCACCCGAAACTGTTGCAACGCCCGATTGTCATCAACGGCGACAAGGTAGTGCTGGCCCGTCCGGCGGAGAAGATTGAGGAAATTTTATAGACAAAAAAATTGTGGAGTTCAGGAATTGGGCAGTTGGCACCGGGGATTGCCTTTGCTCCTCTTCACTCGCGGCTCATTTCTCGTTGCTCTGCCAAGTCCTGAAACAGTTTTGCAGATTTTATGTGGATAACTTTCTGTGGGATGCGTAAAATTTGACGGGATAGTGTCCGGTCGAATAATATCTGAACAGCACTCCTTTACTCTTCACTCATTATCACGGAGTGGTCACTGACGGATGCGTCACTTGCTTCGCAACAGTCACATGTTACCTGTCTTGGGTCACGACCCTAGCACCCGCAGCTGTTTGCTGAAGGCTTGTCATCCCTCCCGGTCGTCGCCGCTGCGGTGCTGCAGGCTTCGAAAAGGCCGAAGTGCTGTTCAAAGGAACCGATGATCTCAAAGTATTTTGCCAGGCGGGTAGCCGACAGCATCAGCGTGGTATTGCCGCAAATCCTCTCGGGCCGGTTTTTTTCAAACAGATGCCCATCATCCAGCTGGTAAGCATGCTCATCCAGCGGGTGCCCGCCTCGGTAAATGGCGATTTGACCGTAATCTTCGCAGGCGTCTTCCATGCCTTCAATTTTCCACAACCGGTAGGTGCGCGAAAAAAAGCGTGCGTT
>JAJRVZ010000083.1 GCA_024277055.1 Calditrichota bacterium | reverse complement strand
TTTCAGCACTCTGTTGATACAGGCGACGCAATTCAGCAGATTGATCCGCCGCTACCAATGCTTCCGGAAGACGTATTTCAAATGCAGCAATTTGCGACTGACCGGAAAATTCCGATTGGAAATCCTGAATGCGCTTTATCGCCGGATGTAGTTTTTCCAGAAATTCGTGCCGGCTCTGACCGGGCGCACCCAGTATGCTTAACCGAACCTTGTTTTCACCCGGTTCATATTGCGACATCAGCTCAGCCAGGTCGGGCAGACCGCTTGCCGGACAAATAAAACGTCCCAGCATTTCTTTGTCATCGCTGTGCAGGTACTTGTTGTAATTGGCAAAAGCCTGGCTCATCGGTAATTGAGCAGGAGGAAACATTCCGGCATAATCGATGATGCCGTTCATGAAAACGTACAATGCTTTTGTCATTTCAATGATCCTCATTTTCCGTGACGCGCGACCGGTACGATTCCGCGCGCATTCAAACCCGGCGGATTTTCTTAAGCATATTTGAACGGTTACCGTTTAGAATCCATTCCGCTCACAAAACCCGGGGTAATATTTCCGCAAGAAATTCATTTTCCGCATTTAATCCGGTTGTGAACCGGATACAGTGCGGCAATCCGAAGGCGCCCAGCGGCCGCACAATGATGCCCTTTTCCAGCAGCCGTTGCGTTAATTTCAGGGCGTACTCTTCGCTGTCGAAAATGCCCATCACAAAATTGGCATGCGAGCGCACATACCGTATGCCGAGCTTATCGAACAGTGTATAAAAATACTCCAGCCCGTGCCGGTTCAGTTGAATATATTGCTCGAGGAAATCCCGATCTTCCAGTGCCGCCAGTCCGGCAGCCTGTGCCGGAATACTCGGTTCGAACGGCAGCTTTACTTTCAGCAGATTACAGATCAGCTGATCATGTGCAAATCCGTAACCGATACGAATTCCCGCCAGCCCGTATGCCTTGGAAAAGGTGCGCAACGTGATCACATTGTCCAGCCGGTATTTCATCGAATCCGGATATTTCGGGTCGGATTGTGCAAATTCAAAATAGGCTTCATCCAGTATGATCAGTACGTGTTCGGGTATTTTTTTTATGAATTCATTGAATTCTTTAACGCTGAATATGGTACCGGTCGGGTTGTTCGGATTGGCAAGATAGATCAATTTGGTTTTTTCCGTAACCTGTGCGGCAATCCCCTGCAAATCGAAACGGTACTGTTTGAGCGGAACCGTTTTTATTTTGATTCCGCGTGAATGCGCCAGCACCATGAACCCGATAAACGTCGCATCGGCAGTGATCACTTCCTCATCATCCAGCAGGAAGGTACGCATGATCACCGACATGATTCCCTCGGATCCGTGACCGGTAATTACATTTTCAATTTTCACATCAAACCTGTCGGCCAGTGCCTGGCGCATGGTCAGGCTGCCCGGGTCGGGATAGCGGTGTGTATTTGCCAGCGATTCGTGCATGGCGGCCACCGCTTTCGGCGACGGTCCCATGGGATTTTCATTGGAAGCCAGTTTGACAATTTTTTTCAGTTTGTATTCGCGCCTGACCTCCTCAATGGGTTTGCCCGGTTTGTAAGGTTGCAGGTCTTTTATATGTTTCGGGATTAAGGGCATATGGTTTTGCTCCTGCTGTTGGCTTATTCCGAAATTTAGAGATAATTGTATTTTCAGAAAAGAAAAAAATAGCCGTCGGTGAATTGCAGATATAAAAAATCCCCTTCGGACAGGTCTCCGAAGGGGAAACAGTTATTCCATCCGTGTTTCCGAATCAGCGCAACAGGATCATTTTTTTCATGATCGACCGGCCGCCATTGCTGATGCGGTAAAAATAAACCCCACTCGGCATTGCCGGGCCGGACTTCCCGGTTGCGTTCCACAGGAATATATGATAACCCGCGGGCAGGGTTTTACTTTGTTCGTAAACCTTTTGTCCCAGCAGATTGAAAATTTCAATTTTCACCTCTGAGCGTTCCGGAATACCGAATTTCACACGGGTGACGGGATTGAAAGGGTTCGGGTAATTCTGCGCCACCTGAAAGCGGGTAGGAAGTTTATCGGTTTCCCTTTCGATCGAGGTGATATAATCCAGGCTGGCAGGCACGTAGGTCTGGCGCATCGTAGGCCAGGACGTTGTGTACAGCGTAATTCCGGCCTGATAGAAACCGGTTTCCAATCCGTTGCCGTCGAAGTGCACCCCGATCTCCGCCGGAGCGGACTGCCCGGCAAAGGCGAACAGCGGATCAAGAGCAATCGTGGGTTCATCGGAAAATGAAGCGGACAAATAGCCGAGATTGTCGGAAGGAGCATAATCGATGGTATTTAACAGGTCTAATAGGTTGAAGGAGGTTACGCACATACTGATTTTGTCGGGGTAGTTCATCAGATTGCGGGGTAATTCAACTGTTATGCTGTGTCCGGCCAGGTCCGTATTGAAACCGCTGGCCGTTCCGATGTATTGAAAATCGGCTGACAGTTCGTTCCATTTCAACATGTACCCCGTGTAACCCAGTCCGAAATTACCGATAACGATCAGGAAATCAGCGCCGGAACCATAAAACGGAGCTCCTGTGCCGGGATTATTATCCGTATCAAGAAATATATTCACCCGCATATTATTATAGGACTCCGGTTGCATCCAGGTTACAAACTTGATCGACAAACGAAAATTGGTGGAATTTACCCATACTTCTTTCAGATCGAACGGATTACCCGGATACTCCTGCGCATCATCGTATAGGTGCTGCCAGAAACCCTTTTTATCCGAAAGGGGAGGCGCCGGACTGCCTTTCAATTCCATCAGCTGCTTCACAGGAATCTGTTTAGCCAGCAGCGGCACGGGAATTTTCTTACCGTTGTTATTCACATAATTTCCCTCCACCGCCTGTACCAGCATTTCACCGCTTCCGACATTGCTGATAATTACGGCTGTGTCCAGAGTGGCCGT
>JAJRVZ010000082.1 GCA_024277055.1 Calditrichota bacterium | reverse complement strand
GCAGCAAACCCGTCGAAAAGCGGCACCGAAATCTGCAGCCCCGAATTCCAGTTGTCGACAACTGGAATTCGGGGCTGCAGATTTCGGTGCCGCTTTTCGACGGGTTTGCTGCTGCCAGGAAGGAAGCGGCCGCCCGGTTGCAGGGCAGACAAATAGAAGTACAGATCGATCAAAAGGACGAGCAAATTCGCCTCGAAGTGCGCAAAGCGATGCTGGCCATCGAGCAGGCCGCCGTTCAGATTCGCGAACAGCAGGAAAATATTGCGCTGACACAGGAAGTATTGCATGTTTCGGAGGAACAGTATCGAAAAGGTGTCGCTGCCTATATTGATGTTCTGAACGCCCAGCAACTGATGGCACAAAACCGGTCCCTGTATTTGCGTGCACTGTTCAGTTACAACATGGCCGTGCTGGATTTATGCCGTGCCTGCGAAAACTATACGTTAATCGGGCTTGAAGTAAACTAACGGGGTATCCTGAAAATGAAACCGGTAATTACACTAATCATTGTTTTAATGTTGATTTCCTGTTCGGATGATAAAAAAAACGCACAAAATGGAACGGAGAACCGGCAGCAGAAACCCCGTGTTCAGGTTGCGACAATTGTGGAAAGGGAAGTAGCGGACCTCCTGAAACTATATGGTGAAGTAAAACCGCTGTACAAAATCCAGGTTTTCAGCAAAGTAAATGGTGTGGTTGAAGAAGAAAAAGTGCGGGAAGGTGACCCGGTGAGGGAAAATCAGGAACTGGCGAAAGTGGTACAGGATATACCCGGAATGAATTTCTCGCCGGTAGCTGTTACGGCAACGAACAGCGGAATCATAACCCGCGATTTCGTACATAAGGGAAGCCGTGTAAATATCCAGCAACCGATGTACGAGATCAGTTACCTTGATCAGGTTTATTTCGAAACGAATGTTATGGAAACCCACCTGTCCGAACTTAAACCGGGCGCGCAGGTAAAGGTTTATCTCGATGCCTTCGGAGACAAAACACACACCGGCCGCATAAAAGAGATCGGTACTGAAATCAACCCCCAGAACCGCACGGTGCGGCTGCGCATTCTGCTTCCCAATTCCGGATTGAAAATAAAACCCGGTATGTACGGTTTTGCGGAAGTTCGGACTACTGCTCATACGGCATTGGTGGTTCCGGTTGATGCCCTGCTGCGCCGCGGATTGAAATACACGGTATTCACGGTTCGAAACGGCTTTGCCGGCGAAACGATGGTTGAGGCCGGTACCCTGCTGAATGAATTCATCGAAATAAAAGGCGATATAAAGGCCGGGGATTTGGTGGTTGTCAGGGGACAGAATATGCTGGAAGATGGAATGGCGGTTGAAATCATACGGGAAAAACGGCTATGAACCTGACCGCCATCAGCCTGAAAAAACCGGTTGGAACTCTGCTGGCGGCAGTAACGATTGTACTGCTCGGCATTATTTCCATTCCACGAATTCCGGTTTCATTCTGGCCGGAATTTGTTGCACCGACCCTGATTGTAATGGCGCCCTATCCGGGCGTCGGACCGGAAGAAATAGAAGAACAACTGGCCAAACCACTTGAGGAAGAATACAGCACGCTGGATGGTGTGAACGAGATCGAGACCTTGTGCATGGAAGGCATGGCCCGGGTATTCGTGCGCTATAGCTGGGGGGTCGATTTCGATCAGGCCAAACTGAGCGTGCAGGAAGCCACCAACAAAGCCCGCAGCCGTTTTCCCCGCGGCGCCCTGGAACCGACTGTTTTACAGGTACAGGATTTCATTCCCCCGGGAATTGAACTGGGATTTTATTCGGATTCGAAACGGCCGGAGGACGTACGTATTTATGTTGAAAACCAGGTAAAGCAAAGATTTCTGCGTGTTACCGACGTAGCGGCCGTTCAGGTTTTCGGCGGGTACGAAGAAGAAGTACTGATTGAAGCGGATCCGGATCGAATGAACAGTTACGGCATAACGCTGACACAGATCAACGGAGTGCTGAACCGTGAAAACCGAAATATTTCAGCGGGCAAACTGAAAAGCGAAAATAAAAACTATCTGTTACGAATCGATAACAAATTTACGGATTTAACGGACATCGAACAGTTGATTGTCGGTTCGGCGGGCAAAATACCCGTTTTTTTAAAGGATGTCGCCACGGTTCGTTTTACGAGAAAAGAGCGGGATTCAGTCACCCGTCTGAACGGTAAAGAAATTGTGGGATTGGCTGTACGGGAAAAAAGCGGCGGCAACACGGTGGCCATGGTCGATGCCGTTAAGGAACTGTTACCGGAAATTGAGCGCACGCTGCCGAAAGACCTGCATATGCAGGTGCTGCGTGATCAATCATCGTTCATTAAGGCATCTATCAATAATGTATTGAGGAATGCAGCCATAGGCGCCGTTCTGGCGGGCATTGTAATTTTACTGTTCCTGGGAAGCCTTCGAAACACTCTGATAATCGCACTGTCCATTCCCATTTCCATCATCGGAACATTTGTGCTTATTGACAAACTGGGGCTGACGATCAATACGATTTCATTAGGCGGATTAGCGCTCGGCGTCGGGATGATTGTCGATGCTTCTGTTGTTGTGCTTGAAAACATTTTCCGGCATTTACGGAAAAACAATAACGGCAACAGGATCGAAGTTGTGAACGAAGCCGGAAAGGAAGTGAGCGCGGCCATTACATCGGCAACGCTGACCTCCATAGTGGTTTTTCTGCCGATGGCATTTTTAGCCGGATTGTTTGCGGTGTTGCTCGGCGAGCTGGCCATTACGGTGGTGATCGCCCTGACTTTTTCAATAATAGTTGCCCTCACGGTAGTTCCGGTTCTTTCGGCCAGGCTGATGGAGAGTGAAAAACATGCTTTCTGGCTGGCGAGAAAATTTCAGCAAATGTTTGACCGGATAACGGAATTATATGCAGGAATTCTGAACTGGTCGCTCCGGCACAGATTGATAGTGAGTCTGGCAACCGGTTTGGTGCTTGTTTTTGTGATCGCAGCACTGGTACCCAAACTGGACGTGGAACTGCTGCCGTCGGTGAATGAAGGAGAGTTTCGCATCGAATTGGAACTGGCCGACGGAACACGACTCGATAAAACCGATGCGCTGGCAAAACAGATTGAAAATAATTTGCTTGAAAGAAAAGATATCCGTCAGGTTTACTGCGTAACCGGAATTTTTTCCGCGAGAGGTGAAAAGAAAACGAATTTTGCTACCGTTACGGTAAACGTTCGCCGGGATGAGATACAAAATATTAATACCATTATGGATGAGATACGACACCGGTTTTCGGGAATACCCGGCGCGAAACTGGTGGTTCGGCAAACCGATGTAACCGAGGGCATGAAACGGGAGCCGGTGAATGTCCGCATTGTGGGCGACGATCTGGAACTGCTGACCGGACTCGGAATGCAGGTACTGAAAAAAGTACGCGGGGTACCGGGCATCGTCAATATTAAAAGTTCGGTTCAGCAGGGCCTGTATGAATATCGGGTACAATTGAAACGCGGGAAGGCGGCCGATCTCGGAATCAGTGGCTCGCAGGTGGCGGCTGCGCTGAAACTGGCGGTGCTGGGAGAACGCAGCACCCGTCTCAGCAGCTACGGCGAAGAGTATGATGTTATCCTGCGGGTAATGGAAGATAAAATCAAATATCCCGAAGATATTCTCAATCTTACCTTGCCAAGTATTCGGGGCATAAATATTCCTTTACGATCGGTTGCGGAAATAAAATTTGAAAGGGGGCCGGCCGAGATTTTACGCATCAATCAGCAACGAATGGTTGAGGTGAAATCGGATGTGAGCGGACGATCCAGTCGTGAAACCCTGGCTGAGGTGAAAGAAAGAATGGCGGAGATGAACTTGCCGCCCGGTTATTATATTACTTACGGCGGGCAATCCCGCGCGATACGCGATTCGTTTACAAGCCTGTTATCAGCGATGATCATCGCCGTGCTGCTGGTTTATGTTGTAATGGGAAGCCAGTTCAATTCTTTAAAGCAGCCGTTCATCATTGCCATTACCATTCCGCTGGCATTTATCGGTGTGTTTCTCGGTCTGTATTTTTTCAAGACACCGCTCAGTATGAATGCTTTTCTCGGGGTGATTATGTTGACCGGAATCGTGGTGAATAACGGAATTCTGTTGATCGATTATATAAATCAGCAGCGGGTTGCCGGAACAGACAAAACGACGGCAATTATTCAGGCGGGAAAAATTCGCTTGCGTCCGATAATGATTACATCATTAACAACCATCTTCGGCATGTTGCCGATTGCTTTCGGACTGGGACAGGGGGGCGAAGCGCTTCAGCCGCTCGGCGCCGTTGTGGTCGGCGGCCTGTTCAGCTCGACACTGCTAACCTTATTTGTTGTTCCGGTTGTGTATTCCTTATTCGGGGACAGGATTTAGAAAAAAATGTTTGCCTGATCGTTGTTCATCACTTAAATTTATTTCCATGATATACCAGGTGGAGAATGAATTTATCAGGCAGTCGTCAGAATGTGACAGTGATTTTGCCTGTCTGACTACGGGTAAATGCGGCGAGCGGGATTTCTGCAAAGTTATTCATAAGAACGGAAATTATATCCTTTTCACGGAACGCCGAAGCAATACTTTTTGTCCCTATCATAAAACCTTCGGTTTTTCATCGGTATGTACCTGTCCCACACGCTACCGGATTTACGAATGTTACCGGGTTTGACATTCTTTTGAATTCCTCTCACAATTTCTTGACAAATTTTAACAGGCATAATATATTGCATCAAT
>JAJRVZ010000081.1 GCA_024277055.1 Calditrichota bacterium | reverse complement strand
ATTTCCCGCGCCACCTGTCCATTCACCCCGGCGGGGTCATCATCGCCCCGGACCGCATCACCTACTACGCGCCGCTGGAGGTGGCCGGCAAGGGCATTGTCATCGCCCAATACGATATGTACTCGATCGAGAAACTGGGGCTGGTCAAAATGGACCTGCTCGGCGTGCGCTCGCTGAGCATCATCACCGACACGATGAAATCAATCAAACGGCGCTACGACAGCGGCGCTCTTTCAGGTAAGGTTGCCCGGCACCGGCACGACGAGCTGCCGCCCGGTAAACCGTTCCCACCGGAGAAACTCGGTTTTCTGCTCAAAAAGGCCGCGGAACTGTCGCCGCTGGACCTGCGCGCACTGCCGGAAAACGATGCGCAGGTGACCGCTTTTATCCGCAGCGGACAAACCATGGGCTGTTTCCAGCTGGAGAGTCCGGCCATGCGCGGGCTTTTGAAAAAGATGCGCATCGAAAACGTGGACGACGTGATCGCGGCGGTGGCGGTTATCCGTCCGGGTGCTTCCGGCAGCGGCATGAAAGAGCTGTACATCAAACGGCGGGCCGGGCTGGAAAAAACCGAGTACGTGCACCCTTCGCTGGCTCCGGCGCTGGAGGACACCTACGGCGTGGTGGTTTACCAGGAACAGGTGCTGCTGGTGGCACATCACGTCGCCGGGCTGTCGCTCAGCGAAGCCGACACCCTGCGCCGGGCAATGACCAAATCGCGCACAAAAAAGGAATTCATGACCATTCACCGGGCCTTTCTCGACGGCGCAAAAAAACGCGGTCTCACCGATGAGCAGGCGGAAACCGTGTGGCGGTTTCTGGCCAAATTCGTCGGCTATGGTTTCAACAAAGCACACTCGGCCACTTACGGCACGATTGCCTACCAGACGGCGTTTCTTAAATACTATTTTCCGGTGGAATACATGTGTGCCGTGCTCAACAACCAGGGCGGGTTTTATTCACGTATCGCTTACACCGAAGAGGCGCGGCGGCTGGGCATCAAACTGCTGCCGCCGGACGTCAATCATTCGCAGCGCGAGTTCACCTGCGAAGGCGATGCTATCCGTTGCGGACTGAGTCCGGTGTTCGAGCTGAGCGAGCGCACCATTGCCCGCATTCTCGAAGAGCGCAAACAACGCCTGTTCCATGATTTGTTTGATTTCCTGCGCCGCACCCGCGCCGGCGAGAAAGAGGCGGCCCACCTGATCAAAGCCGGAGCGCTGGGTTCGCTGCACCCCAGCGCTCCGCAACTGCTGATGCTGAACAAGATATTTTTCAAAAACAAAAAAAAACAGGTCGTGGCCGAATACGTATCCGGCGATACCCGGCTGCCGCCCTATAACCGCTACCATAAAATATTGAATGAAATGGAGATGCTGGACTTTGCCATCTCCGACCACCCGCTGGCCCTGTTCGAGGGGCACATCAACTGGGACGAGATCGTGCCGTCGACGCAACTGGAAAAATACTCGGGCAAACGGGTAACCATCTGCGGCTGGCTGGTTACTTCGCGGCGCGTGTCCACCGCTAAAGACCGTTACATGAAATTCCTGACGCTGGAAGATCTACACGGGTTGTGTGAAGCGGTGCTCTTCCCTGCCGTTTACATTAAATACGGTCACCTGGTGCGCACACACGGTCCGTACCTGATCACCGGCAAAGTGCAGTCGCGCCTGCCGGGCGAAGCCAATATGATCGCTGAAAAGGTGGAAGTGGTAGAGATCGGCAAGCGCGAGCTGGAAGGCATTTTGCGGCGCGGCAACTTTGAGACGCCGATGTCCGGAAACCGGCCGGAATTTTCCGCGCAAGATTATCATGAAGTGGTTACTACATGAAAGAAAAAATGAGCAATGATAAATGAAAAAGAAAGAATGTCATTTGAAATGAGGCAAAACCGAAGTGAAGCAGACCACCTGAAAATATCGAATAATGAATATCGATTGAAAAATTGTGAAAATTGTTGAGAAAAGAATCTTAAGATATCACAAAAATTCTGCAGGGTTTCAATATTTGTTTATGCCTGTTCAATGGATCATATGTCAATTGGCCGGAAATGGGAGATTACCGCCCTGCCTGTCCCTGGGATCAGAATGTCCGGCAGGTACACCAGGCTTACCGGATTATTCATCAATATCCGCCTCAGGTACAGGCAGTCAATTGACGATAAAATATCCCTGTCACAATCAACGGTGTTTCTACTGAATCATATCGACAATATTTTTACGATTTTTTTAATCATTTTTCATTGCTCATTTATCATCAGCTATAAAGCCACCCCTGCATATATCCCGGCGACGAATCCGATGATAAACATAACCTTTCGATCGAACACCCGTTTAAAAAAAGCGGCGAATTTACTATCCGGTTCGGCAATCTTTTCCAGCTGTATGATCAGTGTATCCTGCTGGGCGATGATATAATTTTTGCGCGCCAGAATGCGTTTGGTGGCGTTAAGCTGCTCGGTGGTCAGTGAATCCTGCTTTTTCAGGAAATCCACAAAATCCAGCGTTTCCGTAAACTTATTCAGGATCAGTCCCAGTTCGCGTTCCTTTTCCACAGAGCGGGCGATCAACGTATCCTCCTGAACCACATGCCCTTTCAGCAAAAGAAACTTGCCGGGCTCAATCTGCTTTTTGGTAGCCTCCTGCCCAAACGCTGCGGCAGAAAGCAAACAAATAACTAATAACCAATACACTTTCCTTCTCATTACAGCCCCAATCGCTTCTTCAATTCTTCTTCTTTTCTGGCCGTGTATTCAGCAAGTTCTTCTGCGGACATCTCTTGCACTTTTTTGGCCTCTTCTTTTGTCTCCGCGGCCCGTTTCAAAAATTTCTTCTCCGCTTCCGCTTTCTGCCGTTCCAGTTCCTTCAAAGCCGCTGCGTCCTGCCGATCCCGGTTTTCCAGTTCGCGACGTTTTTTATCAAAGTTTTCCTTATCCTTCTTGTATTTTTCCCAGGCACGGCGATTCTGATCGTCCGCGAAAAAATTTTTCCCAAGGATAAAGAACAGGATTGCCCCGGAAACAGCCAGGACCCATGTAATGACTTTTTTCATGTTTTTTCTCTTATGGTTATTTGCTGTCGTGCGTTTGCCCGGCGCCGGCTTTGAATTTGGTGATATTATGATTACCAAAATACAGGGCCGAAGCGGCCGCCAGAATACCGATGGTCAGCCCCGCATCCGGGAACTGCAGTTCCGTTCCCAGAATGGTAAAACCGGAAACGATGTAACGAACCAGAACGATAAACCAGGTAATAACAAGGATAAAAGCCGTTTTACTGAATTGCCCGTCCTTCAGAAATAACTTAAACCCCTTTTTTCCCTCTGCCATGATCCCTCCAAACTATGATTGTTGGCGTTGTTTTTTGTATTGATTAAAATCAGTCATTACCTTATTTCTGAAAGCGACGAAATTATAGCGACCAAAATAATATGCCGAAACGGCGGCCAATACGGGAACGGCGAAGTAATCTTCCAGCGGCCAGTCTTTCAGGAAACCGAAACCGGTCAGCAGGTACCATATCAGAATAATCATCCAGAAAACAACCAGAACGATCGAAGGCTTGCTGTATTCGCCGTCTTTCAAAAACAGTTTAGTGTGCCGGCTCATTCTTTTTCTCCGCAAAGAATTTTTGTCGCATTGCATTCAATACCCGTTTCAACTGCTTCCCTTTATTTTCCCCGAATTTAAGCGCGGTAGCCAGCGCCAGGATACCGATGGCCAGGTCCGGCTCCGGATAAGGGATATGCAACAGCCAGGAAAGCAGGTAACGCAAAATGGAAACGAGAACAGCTGTGGCAAACACGATAGATTCAATTTGCATAAAACGAATTGCTCCTACTGTTTTTTACCAAACAGTGAAAAGAGAAAATCAAGGATTGACATCCATATCGAAGCATTGGCACCATCCGGTAATTCAACTTCATCCTGTTCGGGCAGCGGCTCAACCGGTTTTTCCGTTCTCACCGGCACGATCGGCTGCGGCAGCGGTACCTGTATTTTCGGATGTAATTGGCTGGCGAAAGGTTGGCTCGTTTTTTCAGTTTGCGGTGCAACTGCATCCCGCCCAGGCACATCGTCTTGCACACGCAACTGGCCCGGAAATCCTCATCGTCGAGGTGGCGTT
>JAJRVZ010000080.1 GCA_024277055.1 Calditrichota bacterium | reverse complement strand
GATATGAGGTGACCGAAGGCGAGGTCTGGTACCAGGACAAAAATCTTCTGGACCTTGCCCCGGAAGAGCGTGCGCGGGAAGGAATTTTTCTGGCTTTTCAATACCCGGTGGAGATTCCCGGTATCAGCAATAATTATTTCCTGCGTACCGGGATGAATGAAATTCGCAGGTACCGTGGCGAAGAAGAAATAGATGCGGTTGATTTTCTGGCGCTGGTAAAGGAAAAAATGAAAATCGTGAATATAGATCAATCTCTGTTGAACCGGGCCGTAAACGAGGGCTTTTCCGGTGGAGAAAAGAAACGCAACGAAATATTTCAGATGGCGGTGCTTGAACCGAAACTGGGTATTCTCGATGAAACCGATTCCGGTCTTGATATCGATGCCCTGAAGATTGTCGCCGGGGGAGTTAATAAACTGCGTAAAAAAGACAACGCTTTTCTGGTGATTACCCACTATCAGCGGTTGCTGGATTATATCATTCCCGATTATGTGCATGTACTTTCGGGGGGTAGAATCATAAAATCCGGCGGGAAAGAACTGGCATACGAATTGGAAGAGAAGGGCTATGACTGGCTCAAAGACCAGCCGGCGGAGGTCGTTTGATAATGACGGAAACGAAATACACCAAAACAGTGGACTGGTACCGCTCCCGTTTCAAAATATTCGAAGAAAACCTGAACGGGCAACAGAGCAGCGAATTGCATGCCCTGCGTCGCAAAGGACTTGAGTCTTTCGCTGAAAAAGGATTTCCTTCCACGCGCGACGAGGAATGGAAATATACCAATGTCGAATCTATTGCCGGGAATGAATTCCTTCCTGCAATTCTTTCCGAGGAAGCAACAGCAAATGAAAATGAAATCAGACGGCATTTCATGAGCGAAGCGGAAGCCTACCGTCTGGTATTTGTAAACGGGCGGTTCAAGCCGGAATTTTCAGCCACGGAAAACCTGCCGGAAGGCGCAATCGTAAGCGGTTTATCGGAACAGATGAATAGCGACCACGAAACCGTGCAGGCACTGGCGGAACAGGCAGTTTTTGAAGAGGATGCTTTCACTGCGTTGAGCACGGCTTTTATCAGCGACGGGGCATTCGTATATCTGCCGGAGAACGTTCAGCTGGATAAACCGATTCAGTTACTGTTCGTATCCGCCGATGCGGAACAACCGCAGCTGATCCAGCCCCGCAACCTGATCGTTGCCGAACGGGGCGCTGCCGCGGAAATTATCGAGTATTTTGTCGCAGACGGTTCGAAAATGAATTTTACCAATTGTGTTTCGGAAATATCACTGGGTGCAAATGCCGGTATCGGTCACGTAGTTTTACAGCAGGAAAATCTGAATTCGTTCCATGTCGGCTCCACTTTTGTGCGCCTGCAAAATGACAGCCGATACCGTTCGCAGGCGATCAATTTCGGCGGTAAACTGGTGAGACATAATATAAACGCCATACTCGACGGAGAGGGCATCGAAACGACGCTGAACGGTGTGTATGTTGCCGACGGTGATCAGCATATCGACAATCATACGGCAATTCATCATGCCAAACCGAATTGTGAAAGCCACGAGTTGTACAAAGGAATTTTGAACGGCAAAGCCAAAGGGGTTTTCAACGGTAAAATATTTGTACATCCCGATGCCCAGAAAACCAACGCCGTGCAGGGCAACCACGCTCTGCTGCTTTCGGAAAACGCCGGCGTGGATACCAAGCCGCAGCTGGAAATTTATGCCGATGATGTAAAATGCACGCACGGCGCAACAATTGGTCAGATTGATGATGACGCCTTGTTTTACCTGCGTGCCCGGGGCATCGGCACCGGAAAGGCCCATCAATTACTTATTTATGCATTTGCCAGCGAAATCATCGATCAGATACAGCCGGACTCTTTGCGGGAAAAAATAGCGCATCTGCTGGCTGAAAAGTTGCATACGGTTGAACCGGTGTGAACACAAACACGGGGGAAGGAAAGGATAAAGGATAAATGGACGAATTGCGAGAATTGTACCAGGAAGTGATTATGGATCACAACCGCAATCCCCGAAACTTCGGAGAAATGGAACATGCCGATCATGCGGTGGAGGGGCGTAATCCGCTGTGTGGAGATCATTATACGATTTACCTGAAAATGAACGGCGATAGAATAGAAAAGGTCAGCTTCAACGGTGCCGGTTGCGCTATTTCAAAATCCTCCGCATCCATCATGAGTACCATTCTGAAAGGAAAAACGAAGGCGGAAGCTGAAAAACTGTTCGATGTTTTTCACAAGATCGTTACCGGCGAGCTGGATGCCGCCGCGCATATGGAAGAGCTGGGGAAACTGGCGGTTTTTGCCGGTGTTGCGGAATTCCCGGTACGGGTGAAATGCGCAACGCTGCCCTGGCATGCCATGCATTCTGCACTGGCAGGAAGCGAAAACACGGTTTCAACTGAAGAAGAAAATTGACAGCGGTATCGCATCATGCGTTACCAAAAATCATAAATTTTGTGAGGTAAAAATGGCTGTGACGGAAGAGCAGGTAAATCAGGTTTTGAAAACCGTTTTCGACCCGGAGATTCCGGTTAATATTTACGAACTGGGCCTGATTTACGATGTCAGCATAAACGATTCAAACGAAGTATTAATAAAAATGACCCTGACGACACCAAACTGCCCGGCGGCGGCATCGTTGCCTGATGAAATCAGACATAAAGTAAGTGCGATTGAAGGGGTGCAAAACGTAGACGTTGAAATCGTGTGGGAACCGATGTGGTCCCCCGCGATGATGTCGGAGGCGGCACGTCTGCAACTGGGATTATAATATACAGGATATATAATGGAAACACTGGAAATTCTGGTGAAAACACAGAAAATAGATATTTCATCTTTCGACCCTGAAACCTATCGTAAAGATTTTCCCATTCTCGGAGAAAAGGTTCACGGAAAACCGCTGGTTTATTTTGACAATGCGGCCACAACCCAGAAACCTTCCTCCGTCATCGATACGATTTCGGATTACTACCGTCATTCAAATGCCAATGTACACCGGGCCATTCACGAACTGGGGGACCGGGCGACGACTGCCTTCGAAGAAGCCCGAAAAAAAGTTGCCGGATTTATCGGTGCAAAATCGGAGCGGCAGATCATTTTCACCAGGGGCACCACCGAAGCGATTAACCTGGTGGCCGCCGGCTGGGGCAGAAAGTTCATGGAAGAGGGAGACGAGATTATTCTCAGTGAAATGGAGCATCACAGCAACCTGATTCCATGGCAGATTCTGGCAAGGGAAACCGGGGCCAGGCTGCGTTTCATCCCATTCACGGATGAAGGTACCATCGACTTTCCCGTTTTCGAGCAATTGCTTTCCGGCAAAACCAAACTCATCGCCATTACTCATATGTCCAATGTATTCGGCACCATCAATCCTATCAAGCGCATCATCAGCATGGCGCATGACCGTGGCGTTCCTGTTCTGCTGGATGCCGCCCAGAGTGTTCCGCACCTGCCGGTCGATGTCGAATTCCTGGATTGTGATTTTCTGGCCTTTTCCGGGCATAAAATGATGGGACCGACCGGAATCGGAGTGCTGTATGCCAAAAGCCGTATTCTGGAAAATATGAATCCCTATCAGGGCGGTGGCGAGATGATTAATTCCGTATGGCTGGAAAATGCCACCTGGAATGAGATTCCCCACAAATTTGAGGCGGGAACACCGAATATCGCCGGCGCTGTGGGATTGGCAGCCGCCATAGATTATATCAATAAGATTGGAATGGTTTCGATGACACTCTGGGAGCAGGAACTGACCACCTATGCACTTGATAAAATGAGTGAAATCGACGGAATTACCATTTACGGGCACGCACCGGAACGTGGCGGGGTCATTTCATTCAACCTGCTGGATATCCATCCGCATGACATGTCCCACCTGCTGGATCAGTCCGGGATTGCAGTAAGGGCCGGTCACCATTGTGCGCAGCCGATTATGCGCAAACTGGATATTGCCGCAACGACCCGTGCCAGTTTTTATTTTTACAATACCAAATCGGAAATTGACTATTTTGTGGAACAACTGAAACAAGCCAAGTCTTTTTTCGGATATTAAAAAACAATAAATCCGGTAGATTGTTCTGCAGCCCAAAAGAAATGGTTCCCGTATTCAGGTAATTCAAATCGCCACTCATTTCTTTTTCCGGGCCGGATTCCGACTGTATCTTCGATTCATAATCTGTTTCAGACTGAAACAGGCACTGTTTCAAAATAAAAGTCAGCCCTTATAATCACTCCGCTAACCTTATTTTAATCTTTTTGAGTTTTGCTTAAAAAACAACAGGTTACACCTTGAGATGTGCTTTCAGATTATTATTGGCTTACAATTTGCTTGTTTCACCGCCGTTTGATAACGAGGAAACTATGAAACTGATAAGCCAGGCGATAAGTGTTCTGTTACCGACCCTGTATCTGGGGGCTATTTTTGTATATGGTTTGATATTTTTCAGTAAAACCAAGCGGTTGGTTAAATTCACTCCTTTCATCATTGTTTTCCTGCTGCTGATTCACGGTACCGGTATTGTCCTGCGGGGGATGGTATTTCATGCGCTGCCCTTGGTCTCAAAGTCGGATGCCTTATCTTTCCTTGCATTTGTAATCCTGCTCATCTACCTGATCCTGGAACTGACTTACAAAAACAAGGCGACCGGTTTTTTACTGTTGTTTCTGCCCTTTCTTCTGCAGACCGTTTCATCGATTTTTTATGACTGGAATCTGGTAATAGATCCCATATTGCAGGACCCGGTTTTTGCATTTCATGTGGTAACGACCATCGGAGGCTACACGGCGATCAGTATCAGCGCTGTTTATGCACTGATGTATGTCTTGCTCAACCGAAATCTGAAAAACCACAAAATGGGACCGGTTTTTGAAAACCTTCCGCCGCTAATGCTGCTTGAATCGATGAGTGTTCGTTCGGTTCAGATCGGCATTTTCCTGCTTGGAACGGGTATTCTGCTTGGTCATTTCCGGGCCAATGCCGTCATCGGCTCTTTCTGGCCGGCCGATCCCAAGGTTTTGATCAGTGATGCATTGTGGATCAGTTATTTTATCGGCATGGGTATCTCCTATCTGCGCAAATGGCGCGGACTATGGATGGCTTACCTGTCTATTGCCGGGTTCGCCGTGCTGATCCTTTCCAATGTGGCACTTGTGTTCTTTCAACAATCATTTCACCAGTTCAATTGACGGTACGGGAATGGATGGCATGGAAACGGAAATGGATGTTGCGGTAATCGGTATCAGTCACAAAACAGCCGATGTAGCCGTTCGCGAGCAGATAGCAGTGGCGGAAAACGAACAGGTTGCGCTGGCGAACCTGATTACCGGGAATTTTGAGAACAGCGGCTGTATGGTACTTTCAACCTGCAACCGCACCGAGATCTATTTCAGCGGAAAAGCGGCCCAGGAAAATGTCGATGAAGTTCGCCGGATCATCAATTCCTTTAAAAACACCGACTGCTTCAGCAATCCGGAAATAAGCTATACCTTCAGGGGTATAAAAGCCGTTCAGCATTTTTTCAAAGTAATTTCCAGCCTGGATTCGCAAATTGTCGGTGAAACCCAGATAACCTGCCAGGTGAAAGCTGCTTACGATGTGGCGCATGACGCTCATTTCACAGACGATATTTTAAATAAACTTCAGAATTTCGGCCTGCAGGTTGAGAAAAAGGTACGCTCCGAGACCTTTTTAACAGATGGAGCCGTCTCCATTTCCTTTGCTGCGGTGGAAATGGCGCGTAAAATATTTCAGAATTTGCAGGATAAAAATGTGCTGCTCATCGGCGCCGGTGAAACAGCGGAACTGGCTGCCTTTCATTTTCGTGATAAAAAAGTTGCTTCCATAAATGTAGTTAAACGTACGGCTTCGAAGGCGAAAAATCTGGCCGGGCGATTCGGTGGACAGGCGTTCGGACTGGAGCAAATGGATCGGGCCCTGGAAAAAACAGACATTGTTATTACGGCCACTTCCAGCAGGGAATTCGTGCTGCATCGGCAGCAGGTAGAGCAAATGGCCCAAAGGCGAAATTATAAACCGTTGTTTCTGATCGACATCGCCATTCCCCGCGATATCGATCCGACCTGTGCGGCCATCGACGGCGTATTTTTATTTAATCTGGACGATCTGGAAGTAATTGTGGCCAAAAACCTGGAAAGACGGCGTACGGAAATCCCCAAGGCGGAGCGCATCATCGAAGGGTACATAAAAGAGTTCGTACGCTGGTACCAAACCCGTCCGGTTACGGAAACGATAACCCGGTTGAACCGCCATTTTGAAAAGGTACGCCGGTCGGAATTCGACCGGTTGAAAAAACGATTTCCGGAAGAAACCTGGAAAGAAGTGGACTATCTTACCCGCAGTCTGATGCAAAAGTATTTACATGACCAGATAATGACCCTCAGAAACAGTGTTGACGATCCACAACAACGATCGCGCTATATCGCCCTGGTGAACGAGATCTACGGGCTGGAATCAGTGGAAAGCAAAGGCGAAAACAATGAGAAAATTTAAGATCGGCACCCGCGGAAGTGCCCTGGCGCTGTGGCAGGCCAATTTCGTTACTGATAATCTGAAAGTCTTGAATCCCGATTGCGTTTTTGAAATAACAATTATTCAGACCGGCGGCGACCGGGATCAGAAATCTTCGCTGACGCAAATCGGCGGACAGGGAGTTTTCACCAAAACCATAGAAGATGCACTGCTCAATAATGAAATCGATATTGCCGTGCACAGCCTGAAAGACCTGCCTTCAATGATGGCGCAAGGTTTAAAGCTGGGTGCTGTTCCGGAACGTGGACCTGTTGAGGATGTTTTCATCGGGCGCAGCGTAAGATGTATCTCCGAGTTGCCTCACGGGGCGAAAATTGCAACCGGCAGCATTCGTCGTCGCTGCCAGTTATTACGTAAACGGCCGGACCTGCAAATGGTCGATCTGCGGGGTAACATCAACACCCGTCTGGAGAAATTACACAGCGAAGAATTTGACGGCATTATCATGGCCAGGGCAGCGCTTGTAAGGCTCGGAATGGATGAGGTCGAATACGAAACTCTGCCGGTGGAAACGATGATACCGGCGGTGGGGCAGGGTGCCGTTGGTGTTCAGATTCGCGGGAACGATTCCGCAGTGGGCGAAGTCGTCACAAAACTCAATGATGAAAATACTTTCCTGGCCGTAACGGCCGAGCGTGCCTGTCTGGCAAAGCTGGACAGTGGTTGCCGGTTTCCGGTCGGAGCGCTGGCGCGGGTAGAAAGTGAAACTTTAACCATCACCGGCATGGTTGGCAGTTTTGACGGCCGCTCTTTTCTGAAAGAACAGGTCCGAAGTAAAAAGACAGAAGCGGAAAAGGCCGGTGTTTTACTTGCGGAGAAATTGATAGCGAAGGGCGCCCTGTAAATTTTGGGAGAAGTACAATAATCATGTCCCTGTACGGTAAAAAAATAATCATTACCCGGGATCGCAGCCAGGCAATGGATTTTATTCGTCTGCTGCGGCAGCAGGGAGCCGTACCCCTTTTATTGCCGACGATTCAGATAATCGCCGAACCGAATCCCGTGAAGGCCCTGCAGGCCGTTGATAAACTGAAGTCTTACGACTGGCTGATTTTCAACAGTATAAATGCGGCAAGATATTTTCTGATGCTCAACGGTTCAAAGGGGATTCCTGCATCCGTTAAAACAGCAACCGTGGGAGATAAAACTGCCGACTACTTAACGGCACGAAACATCCGGGTGGATATTCGGCCACGGCAACCGGGTGCGGATGGTTTACTGCAGGCGATGGAAAATATCGAATTATCCGGCAGGCGTATTCTGATCCCCGCATCCAACCTGACGTTGCCCATACTCGGCAGAGGGCTTGCAAAAAGAGGGGCGCGGGTTGAAGTGGTTACCGTTTATCTCAGTGTGCAGGCAAAGCCGGATAATCTTTGCCCCATAAAACTGATGATCGGGAACGGGCAGATCGATGCCATCACCTTTTTCTCACCTTCCGCAGTCCGTTTTTTCTGTCGGATTCTTGGGGAAACCGCCGTAAATCAGTTACGCTTTGCTCCAACGGTTCTGGCGGCCATCGGGCAAAGCACGGCCAGAGAACTGACGGAAAGAATCGCCCGGCCACGGGTAGTTGCCGGCACCGCTTCGGTTCAGGCGATGATCGCCGCTTTGGGGGAGTATTTTTCGCAGGAACTTATTGAAGGAAAGGAATCAGAGCGATGAGTGACAACCGATTTTTATACCTCGATGCTATAGCCGGCCGGCCGGTAGCGCGAACTCCGATATGGATCATGCGGCAGGCCGGGCGCTATTTGCCGGAATACCGAGCGCTCCGTGAAAAATACGACTTTCTTACCGTCTGCAAAACCCCGGAACTTGCTACCGAGGTCACTCTGCAACCGTTACGCCGTTTCGATCTCGACGCTGCAATCCTGTTTTCCGATATTCTGGTAGTGCCGGAGGCGATGGGCATGCAATTGAGTTTTCTGCCGGATCATGGTCCGCAACTTGAGCCGGCGATCAGAAGCGATGCGCATCTGGCAGGATTGGATTCAGCATTAATTACCGAAAAACTGAACTTTGTTGCCGATGCGGTGCGAATGATCCGGAAAGAATTGGACGGGCGGGCGCCGCTGATCGGTTTCAGCGGTTCTCCATTTACCCTGGCCGTTTATATGATCGAAGGCAGACCGACGAAAGATTTCAAACATATTAAAACCATGCTTTACCGTCAGCCGCAATTATTGCATTCGTTGCTTGGCAGACTCGGCGAGGCGGTGGCGGAGTATCTTGCAATGCAAATACAGGCCGGTGCGGATGCGGTGCAAATATTCGATACCTGGGGTGGAATACTGCCGGTTCATGCCTTTCGCGAGTTTTCTGCCGGATACCTGCGGGAAATTGTTCGACGCCTGAAACCCTTCGGAAAACCGCTTACACTGTTCAGCAAAGGCAATGCCCACCTGTTGCCGGCACTGGCCGAATGCGAGCCGGACATGCTTGGCATTGACTGGACAACCGACCTGGCACAGGCCCGCAGCATAGTAGATGAGCGTATTGCCCTGCAGGGAAACCTGGATCCGGCGGTACTGTACGGAAACCGCGAACAAATCAGCACTGAAGTACGCAGGGTGCTGGAGGCAATTGGAAACAGCAGTCGGCATGTTTTCAATCTCGGGCATGGGATAACGCCTGATGTTCCGGTTGAAAATGTTAAGTACCTGGTCGATGAAGTTCATCGTCAAAGCGAAATGATACATTCCGGGAACAGGGTAAAGGTGTGAAGGGAGAGGGAACATGCAATTTGTTGATCTTGACATAATACGCAAATACAACAGGCCGGGACCCCGCTACACCAGTTATCCGACCGCTCCTTATTTTCGTGAGGAGATCGGGGAAGAGGATTATATTCAGCGGATACGGGAAATCAATTCGGAAGTGTCTCCCCCTGATTTGTCGCTGTATTTTCATATACCGTTCTGTGATACCCTCTGCTATTTTTGCGGCTGCAATATGATGGTAACGCACAATTCGGTAAAAATGGAACATTACCTGCACTATGTAATCACTGAGATGGATTTGCTGAAAAAATATATGCAGAAGGACCGGAGAGTGATGCAAATGCACTGGGGAGGCGGCTCACCCACTTACCTGTCACCAGAACAGATACGGTTTTTGGGCACAGCGATCCGTGATCGGTTTCCGTTACATGAAAGGGCCGAAGTCAGCGTTGAAATCGATCCGCGGGGACTGACGCGGGAACACCTGGCCGCCTTGCGGGAAGTCGGTTTCAATCGCTGCAGCATGGGCGTGCAGGATTTTGATGAAAAAGTGCAGCAGGCAGTGAACAGGGTTCAACCGGAAGCGATGACACGGCAAACGATTGACTGGGCGCGGGACTTGGGATTCAGCAGTATCAATATTGATCTGATGTACGGTTTGCCTTATCAGAATCCGCAAACCTTTTCCGATACCCTGCAGCGGGTCATCGGGATGAACCCGGATCGTCTGGCGGTATTCAACTACGCGCACATGCCGAAGGTGATCAAACATCAGCGGATAATTAAAGATGAAACCTTACCGGCGCCCGAGACGAAACTGGAAATCCTGAAACTGACCATCGAAATACTGCAGCAGGCCGGGTATGAATACATCGGCATGGACCATTTTGCGAAACCGCAGGATGAACTGGTGAAGGCGCTTTACGACAGGACCTTGTATCGCAATTTCCAGGGCTATTCCACAAACAGCGGACTGGATATGCACTCTTTCGGCATCAGCAGTATATCACAACTGCCGGATATGTATATTCAGAATCTGAAATCGTTACAGTCCTATTATGAAAAGCTTGATGCCGGTGAATTGCCGGTGATGCGCGGTTACAGGTTAACTGAAGATGACCGGTTGCGCAGGGATGTCATCACAGCACTGATGTGTCATTTTCGGGTACGCAAGGCGGAAATCGAGTCGATATATGACATCGATTTTGATTTTTACTTCGAAGACAGTCTGCACCGGCTTCTGGAATTTGAAGACGATGATCTGATTACCCTGACACCCGGAGAAATAATAGTTTCCGGAATGGGACGTTTGATCATTCGCAATATTGCCATGTGTTTCGATGCCTATCTGCACCGCAGGACGGCAAGCAAACCGGTTTTTTCGAGGACGATTTGAGATGGCCAGAACGGCGGTTATACTGGCAAATATGGGCGGACCGGATTCTCTTGAAGCGGTGAAACCGTTCCTGGAAAATATTTTCAATGATCCCGATATTATCGACATTCCTGTCCCTGAGTTTTTCAGATCGAGACTTGTGAAAACAATTATTAAGAAAAGGCTGCCTGAGTCTTTGGAAATCTACCGGCGGATAGGCGGTAAAAGCCCGTTGTTGAAAATCTCCTTAAAACAGGCGCGGCTGCTGGAAGAAAACCTGAATCAGCATAACGATGATGAGCACCGTGTTTTCGTTGCCATGCGGTACTGGAAACCGTTTTTTGAAGAGGTCTGGAATAAGATTCTGGCTGACCGGTTCGACAGAGTGATCGTTCTTTCACAGTACCCGCAATACAGCTCTACAACAACCGGTTCCTTCGAAAATCTGCTGGCGAAGCTCTCACAAAATGCTCGTAAATTTCATGGAGATGTGGAGTTTATACGTTCCTATTGTGATTTTCCCGGGTACATTCATGCCATCACCGACCAGATCCGCTCAACCATGGTGGACACGATTTTGAATAAAAAGACGGCTCATTTGATATTGAGTGCCCACGGAATTCCGATAAAACGAATAAAGCAGGGAGACCCGTACCGGAAGGAAATCGCCCGCAGCTTTGATGCTGTTCGCCATTTACTGCCGGACCATATAAATATGCACCTGGCGTACCAGAGCAAAGTGGGGCCGGTTAAATGGCTGGGACCGGATATTCAGGATGTGCTGCGTAAACTGGCAAGAAAGAATGTAAACGAAGTGTTTGTTTATCCCATCAGTTTTGTAACCGATAATTCGGAAACGGTTTATGAAATCGATATTTTGTACCGGAAACTTGCGCTAAAACTGGGTTTCAATTCGTTTACCTGTATTCCGGCTTTGAATACTTCTCCACGATTCATTACCGCTATGGCGCGCATTATTTACAGCAAAACCGCTGATCGTTCGGTGCGGAGAATGTCCTATGTCTGAAAAAAAGAAAATAGCGGTGATCGGCGCCGGTGTTTCCGGCCTGACGGCGGCTTATCGGCTGAAAAAGGCAGGCTGGGATGTTACTGTGTGGGAGGCGCGTGACCGTGTCGGCGGCTGTATTGCAACAAAAATTGAAAACAGTTACCTGATCGATCTGGGTCCCAACAGTACTCTGGAAACTTCTCCGAAAATCTCACAGCTGATTGTTGATCTGGGTCTGGAAGATCAGAAGTGTTATGCATCGGATGTTTCCGCGAACCGCTATATCCTGCGGGACGGTATACTGCAGCCACTGCCGATGAGCCCGGTATCATTCCTGAAAACAAAGCTTTTTTCCACCAAAGCAAAATTAAACCTGCTCAAAGAACCCTTTGTACCGCCTTCCGACGGCACTGATATATCACTGGCGGATTTTGTGCGCCGACGGCTGGGACAGGAATTTCTGGACTATGCCATCAATCCCTTTGTAGCCGGAGTTTATGCCGGCAAACCTGAAAAGCTGAGTGTCTTATCCGCCTTTCCAAAACTTTATGCTTTGGAGCAGAAATATGGAAGTCTGATTAAAGGAGCGATTATCGGAGCGCGTGAACGAAAAAAATCGAAAGAGGTTTCAAAGGATCGTGCCCGCCTGTTTTCTTTCAGAAACGGAATGAGTACGCTGACAGATACACTGGCCGAAAAGCTTGAAGGCTATATTCAATTGAAACGTCCAGTTGAGGCGATACATCACGTTCACGAAAAATTTGAAGTTGAAGTACTTTATCTGGGCGAACTCAAGCGTTGCGAATACGATAGAATTCTGATAACCACTCCGGCCGAAACGACCGTTTCCCTGCTTTCAAAATTCAATTGGCCCGAACTGGAAACAATCGGCGGGATTGAGTACGCCCCTGTGGCAGTGTTGTTCCTGGGGTACGACCGTAATCAGATAGAACATGATTTGAATGGATTCGGTTTTCTGGTGCCGGAAAAGGAACACCGTAAGATTTTGGGCGCCATCTGGAATTCCTCTTTATTTCCGGGACGCGCACCGGACGGAGAGGCGGGGTTTACCGTATTTATCGGCGGTTCGCGTCAACCCGAACTGCTGCAAAAAACGGATGATGAACTGCTTGAAATTGCCGCGTCCGAACTATCCGCGCTGATGGGAATCAGCGGAATGCCGAAATATACCGTTCTCAAGCGCTGGCCGAAGGCCATTCCGCAATACAATATCGGTTACAGCCGTTACCAGCATCTTTTCGCCGATCTGGAATCGGAAATTGACGGCCTTCATTTCAGCGGAAATTTTCTGAACGGAATCAGTGTAGGGGATTGTATCGTTTCGGCCGAAGCAGCCGTAAAGCGAATAACCGAAAAATTATCTTAACATAAAAAGGATGAAATATGTACGAACCCTATTACCGGCCGCGAAGGCTGCGACGCAACAAGAAGATCCGCAGCATGGTGCGGGAAACAATTTTGACTCCGAACGATTTCATTTATCCGTTGTTTGTGGTGGAAGGGCGGGGTATTAAAAATCCCATTAAATCCATGCCCGGTAATTTCCAGTTATCGCTGGATAACCTGGAAAAAGAAGCCAAAGAGGTTTATGAACTGGGCATCCCGGCAATCATCCTGTTCGGCATACCGGCGGTGAAAGACGCCGGCGGCAGCGACGCGCGCAACGATGACGGTATTATTCAGAGAGCCGTCAAAACGGTAAAGGAAACCGTGCCCGAGCTGTATGTGATCACCGATGTCTGTTTCTGCGAATATACCGATCACGGCCATTGCGGGCATATTGAGAACGGGGATGTGGATAATGATGCCACCCTCGGCATGCTTGCCGAACAGGTTAAAACCCATGTCCGCGCCGGGGCCGATATGGTTGCGCCGTCGGGAATGATGGACGGCATGGTCGGCGCCATCCGCGAAGCGCTGGATGAAGAAGGTTACGAAAATGTTCCGATCATGAGTTACGCGGCCAAATATGCATCGGGATTTTACGGACCCTTTCGTGACGCCGCGGAATCGGCGCCGCAGTTCGGTGACCGGCGCAGCTACCAGATGGACCCGGCCAACAGCCGGGAAGCGCTGAAGGAAGTGGCGCTGGATGTGGAAGAGGGCACTGATATTATTATGGTAAAACCTGCCTTGCCCTATCTGGATATAATTGCCAAAGTACGCGAGCAATTCGATCTGCCGGTGGCGGCTTACAACGTAAGTGGTGAATTTTCAATGGTAAAAGCGGCGGCTCAGCTGGGCTGGATCGATGAGCGGAAAGTGGCTCTGGAAATGCTGACCTCCATCAAGCGCGCGGGAGCGGATTTGATACTGACTTATTATGCAAAGGATGCCGCCCGCTGGCTGGGTTAAAACGGAATCAGGAGAAATAAATAAAAATGAATAAAAGCAAAGAACTGTTTCAAAAGGCAAAAAAGGTAATTCCTGGCGGCGTGAATTCGCCTGTGCGGGCCTTTGGCTCCGTCGGCCGTGACCCGCTGTTTATTTCTTCGGCAAAGGGAAGCCGTATTACCGATGCGGACGGACGTGAATACATCGATTATGTCGGTTCCTGGGGGCCGATGATCGTCGGACATGCCAACGATGAAGTGCTTGTTGCCGTACAAAAGGCGGCTGACAGAGGTACCAGTTTCGGCGCCCCCACGGAGCTGGAAGTACAGCTGGCCGATAAAATAATAGAAATGGTGCCATCTGTTGAAAAAGTGCGATTGGTGAATTCCGGTACCGAGGCAACGATGAGCGCCATTCGTCTGGCCCGCGGCGTGACCGGCCGGGATAAGATCATCAAATTCGAAGGCTGCTATCACGGTCACGGTGACAGTTTTCTGATCAAAGCCGGTTCGGGTGCGCTGACGCTGGGTGAGCCGAACAGCCCCGGCGTGCCTTCCCAACTGGCCGGCCTGACCCTGATTGCCGGTTTTAACGATGCGGAATCGGTGGCCGAATTATTTGAAGCATATAAAAATGAAATCGCCGCTGTAATCGTCGAGCCGATCGCAGGGAATATGGGTGTTATCCCTCCGCAACCGGGATTTCTGCAAAACCTGCGCAGTCTTTGTGATCAGTACGGAACAATCCTGATTCTGGATGAAGTAATGACCGGTTTCCGGGTACACCCCGGTGGTGCGCAATCCCTGTACGATGTGCAGCCGGACCTGACAACGATGGGCAAGGTAATCGGCGGCGGTCTGCCGGTTGGTGCCTACGGCGGCCGGGCTGAAATCATGGACCAGGTTGCGCCGGCGGGTCCGGTTTACCAGGCCGGTACGTTATCGGGCAACCCGCTGGCGGCCGCTGCGGGTTTGAAGACCCTTGAACTCATAAGCAGGGACGGTTTTTTCGATGAGTTGAACCGCATTTCGGAAAAACTCTTCGAGGGAATCCGGGCAATCATGCAAAAACTGGGATTCGGACTTACCTTGAATTATGTCAATTCCATGGGCTGTCTGTTTTTTACGGAAAATGAAGTGACCGGATTCGCTGATGCGCTGAAATCGGACACAGCGCTGTTTGCAAAATTCTTCGGATATCTGTTGGATGAAGGTGTTTACATCGCCCCGTCACAGTTCGAGGCGATGTTTGTATCGTCCGCCCACAGTGAACAAGATATAGATACTACGCTGGATAAAATGGAAAAGGCCCTGCGCAAAGCGATGGGGTAACAGAACAAGCAGGTACGAAAAATGATGCCGGTGAAATAGTTTTATAAAAAAGGCCATCTCAAAGCTGTCAGAGATGGCCTTTTTCAGTTCAATTGTTCAAACTGATCAGCACGTCGATACGCCGGTTTTTTGCCCGGCCGTCCGCTGTTTTGTTGGACGCTACCGGCTTGGTGTCACCATAACCGACAGCGGTAATCTGTTCACGTTTGATTCCCGAATTGGCAATAATATACTCCCGCACCGTCTTTGCCCGTTTTTCTGATAGCTGTTTGTTGATGCGCGGATTGCCTTTGCTGTCCGTATGACCTTCAATAAGGACATGATCCTCGGGAAATTCCTTCAGGGCCAGTTGTACCTTGGTCAGCAGGGAAAAAAACTCGGGTTGAATGATCGCCTTTCCCGGTTGAAAATTCAGGCCGATCAGGCGGATCAGCAAATTGTCTCCGTCAAAAGTTACCTTTGCTTCACTGGAAGAAAACATCGACTTAACTTTTTCGATCCTGGCTTCCAGTTCCTTCTTGCGTTCCAATTCCGCCGATGTGGTTGAAGCCGTTTCCTGAACCTGGCTGTACTGGTCCTGCAGTTTGGCGTTTTCAGCGATCAGATCGGCATTTCTTTTCTGCATTTGTTCGATACGGCTGAGGATCATCGAAACGGCGGCCGCTGTTCCGTTATCAAAAAAGGCGCGTTCGTCGAATTTTTGTGATATCCGCTGCAGGTCTGCTTCCCGCTCGAGTAAAATCTGTTCCCAGTTCTTGTCATCATTCTGCAGTTCTTTTATGCGCGATGTCAGATAAATGGAATGATTTGCCTCGTAAGCGCATTCTTTCGCCTTTTTTATTGCGGTTTCAAATTCATATCGATTATTCGTCAGGAAATTTTCAACATCATCCAGCAGGTCGGCGGCGCGTTTATAAGTTGCCGGGGCATACTCCGCAGCGTCCATGTCGGTGGCATCGGCCAGTCTTCTGCGTGCCTCGCCCAGAATGCGGTCTTTTATCGATTTGAGTTCCGCCTTGCGGTAAACGGATTCCGCTTCATTGCCGATTTCTCTGGCATCGTCAAGGTCGCCGTCTTCAATTTCCAGCGCAGCATCCCGGAAAAGTCCCTCCGCCTCCTGATACAATTCTTCCGCATAGGCATTCGCCTGGGCTTTCATGGCGGCTTCCCGGGCGGCGATCGGTTCCTTTAAGGTCATTTTGCCGAGTTTGATCACTTCCATCGCCCGCTGACAAAACCTGCGGGCTTCGTTCAGCTTTTCGCGTACATCACGGGTGGATTCATTATTGATGTAGTATTGATTGGCGGTTTCGTAATTTTCCACAGCCTGACTGAAAAATTCCGGCGAAAGCCATTCCGCCCCCTGGTCACGGGCCTCATCGATCATGCTTTTCACATCCCCGAAAAGGCTCTCCTTTGCAGACTGCGCATTCACTGAAGAAACTGAAACAAGTAATACACACACAACCATGAATAGCGGCATGATTTGCCGTTGCATTTTGCCTCCTGAATAACTGTTACTGAAATTAATGCTGAATCCTATGGAATCTAATCAATGTTTATTAAAAATCAAGTATAAACTATTTAATTTTTTGAGTTTCAAGCCAGGAAATCCATTCCTTCAGATTTTCGCCCGTTCGACAGGACAGGCTGATAATCTCAAGATTCGGGTTTATTTGTCTCGCATTTTCAATGACTTTCTCCAGGTTAAAATCCACATATTGCAGCAGGTCGATCTTATTAATGATCATCAGATCCGCTACGCGGAACATGGCCGGGTACTTGAGCGGTTTGTCATCGCCCTCGGTGGTGCTTATTAATACAACCTTCTTGTGCTCGCCGAGGTCATAGTTGGCCGGGCAGACCAGATTACCGACATTTTCGATGATCAGAAAGTCCAGTTGATCGAGATTGAAATTCGGCAGCGCATCCTGTACCAATTTTGCCTCCAGATGACACCCGCCGTTGGTTACGATCTGTACTACGGGCACGTCATAAGCTGAAATCCGTTGGGCGTCGTTATCGGTTTGCACGTCTCCCTCAACCACGGCAAGGTTAAGCCTCCCGCTGAGTGATTCGAGGGTTTTTTCAAGTAACGAGGTTTTTCCCGAGCCGGGAGAACTGAGCAGGTTTAGTGTAAAAATGCCCTTATCTCCGAAAATCTTTCGGTTTTCCCCGGCTACCATTTCATTTTTTTTCAGTACTTTTCGTTCGACGGTTACTACTGCCATTTATTCGATCTCCAGATATTTAATATTCAGTTCATTCTGCCCACTGAGTATTTCAATGGTTACGCTGTCGCAATAGGGACAATTAAACATGAAGTTTTCAACATGGAACTGTTTATTGCAATCCGTGCAATTACCGGTCAGCGGCAGGATTTCAATCCTGATTTTGGAATCAGTATAGGGCGTATCCTGTACAAGAGCCTGGTAACAGAATTCCAGGGAATCCGGTACGACTGCGACCAGTTCCCCGATTTCCACGACAACTTCCTTCAGTTTTCCGTTTCCGTTTTGACCGGCCATGGTTTCTTCCACAATTTCAACGATACTTTGCGCGATGGACATCTCGTGCACTTCAATCTCCGTTTTCTAAAAATTTTATGATCCTGTGGGTTCCCACCTGTCCGATACCCTGAACAAGTATTACCGCGCTGTTACCGATTACCGGTTTGATGGACCTGAGAATATCATTGATCGAATTACAATTGATTACCATTTTTTCCCTGGATTGAATCAATGACACCCCTTTTCCGATCAGGTGTGCGTAATTGCCCACGGTTATCACGCAATCGATGGGCAGTGCTGAGATAAAATAACCCATGTTAAGATGAACTTCCTCGACATTCGGACCGGATTCGATCATATCTCCGATAATGACGATCAGTTTCTCGACATGTGGTTTGAAACCGACCAGCGACCTCGTAGCCTTCGCTACCGAACGCATGGATGCGCCGTAACTTTCATCAAGAATATAATAACCGTTCAACCGATACATTTTTCCACGTCCGGGTGGTAAACTGAAGTTGGACTGAAAGGTTTCCACGATCTCTTCGATACTGAATCCCAGCTGCACCAGTGCGGCTGTGGCGGACAGAAAATTATAAACATCCGGAATACTGTAAACCGGAATATTAACGGAATAACTGTTATTCAGGGTAAAGCGCGTGCCGAGCGGACCCAGATGTTCAATATCCGAAGCGAAGTATTCTCCGTTTTGATTAAGGCCGAATTTAATGACCTTGTTGCTGGTTATATACTGGCTGACCGTGGAACTTAATTCATCATCTTTATTCAGGATGGCCACTCCGTCCCGGGCCAGATATTTGACGATTTCCGAACGGCTCAGGGCAATGTTGATCATACCGCCCAGATAGGAAAGATGGGCATCACCGATATTCGTTACCAGTCCGATATTCGGTTTTATGAGGCGAAGGATTTCCCCGAAGCGGTTGCCGCTCTCAAAATCGAATTCGAAAATGGCATAATCAAATTCCGGAGAAAGTTTTTCAAGCGTGTGAATATTGTTTTTCCAGTTGCCCTTTCCGTGATGATGTTTCAGCACCTTTCCATGATGCGAAAGCACCGAGCAGATCATTTCCCGGGTGGTTGTTTTTCCCACGTGACCGGTAATACCGATTACCGGCGCATTAAAATTTCTGCGCAGTTGAATAAAGTTCTTTCTTTCTTCCCGGGAAAGCCGTCTTTCAGCAACCATGAATATCCAATGTTATCCGATCAATTGTTTTGAGTGGGGGTAATTTACGAATTTTGCCATTGATTGAAAAATGAATAATTTATACTCGGCACAATTTCAAATTTTTCTTCGGAATTATTCCTAATATTGGGAAATACGAACCTTCAATTTGTTTTTCTGGGAAGAAATCTGCATTAAAACTCCTGTTTAGTGGAGATAAAATAAAAAATTGTTTAATTTTGTAGCCGTTTTCAGCCGACCGCCGATCTTGACGGTGACTGGCATATATATTGCACAAATACCTGCCATGCCGATTAAGAATAAAAAACAGGTTTTGATACTGGAACAGGATAAAGACCTTGCCGACAGCATTCGTATTTACCTGGAAGAAAACTATATTGTGCACATTTGTGCCGAACCGCAGAAACTGCTGGAACGAATAGCCTATCACCCCATCGATGTGCTGCTGACAGGTATTGATTTTCCGCTGGCAAATCTGCGCAACCTGTTGCATCAGATTAAAATGACCCGGCCGGAAATCAAAATTATCGTTATGTACATGTTTTTCGATGCCGATCGCGGTACCGAGAATCTCATTCTGAATGATGCGGACGATTATATTGCCAAACCGTTTGATGTGGGAATCCTTAAAAATAAGCTGGATAAACTTTTATTTTCCCGGAAATCGGATTCATTGCAAAATACCGCCCTGCACTGAGCGGCGCTTTATCAATACCGGCCTGAATAAAATACCTTCAAGTTAGCTGCATCACAATTCCGAATATTCTCAAAGATTAGTTTGTTTTGAATATTATACTGTTGAATGTTATAATACCGACGATTATATTTATTTTTGAATTAATGGGAAAGACGAGTTGAAGACTTTCGGATATCACAGCAAAATAAAACTGAACGACCGCGAATTTCATATTCACACCGGCAGCATCGTTGAAAAAAGCCTTATTCTTTCTGAGATTTTTGAATCGGGAAAATTTATTACTTCCCGTGAATTTGATTTTGAAGTACGCAATGACGACCAGGATGAATCACAGCAGGAATACCTGAAAAATATTGCCGGGAAGCTGCATAAAGAGACGCTGGAAGAAATCAATATGCTCTTTTATGTACATTCGAAAATCCGATTGCTGAAACAGTACATGCCACATTTCAAACTGGCCTCGGTTTTTTATGATCGTAATTTTATCCCGGAGGCCATCGAAAATTTTAAACGTGCCATTGAATTGAAAAATGATTTCGTACCCGCCTATGTGCGTCTCGGCAGGGCCTATATATTAAACGGTCAGTATGATGAAGCCGTAGCCGTTCTTGAGAAAAGTTATGAAATGCGGCCGGATTTTCCGGACATCGCCAATACTTTGGGGGTGGCGTTAACACTGACCCGAAACTACGATCGTGCTTCACAGGTTTTACAACAGGCGATAGAAAAGAATCCCGGTTTTGATGAGGCGAATTTCAATCTGGGAGTGGTCCTGTTTCGCAGTACCATCGAAGGCGGGGAAGCGGATGAAAATGTCGTATTGCCTCAAAGAGTGATCCGCTATGTCAAAGCACTGCGCAATCTGGAAAGGTATTCGGAATCGGAATGGCAGGACATTTTTGAACGTACCCTGGCTATTCTGCACGATGGCAATCGTGATGATGTGCTGACAGCCCTGGAAGAGTTGCAATTAAAACTGGTTGGTCATTTAAAGATCAATTCCGTTGTTGAATCATTTTATCTGAAATTTATGTACGGTGGTCGCGAGCTGGACCGGGAAGAGCTGGAAATCTATGAAAAGCGGATCAATGAACAGGCGCCGGAGCGCAGCCAGTTCGCCGATTACTGGAACGAACTCGGTACGATTCACATGATCCAGTGCCGCAATCTTTTTCTGAAATCAATGGCTGAATTTGAAAAAGCCGTAAAACTGAATAAAAACTACACCGATGCTTCCCGCAATCTGGAATTAATTAAAAACAATAAAAAAGGTTTTCTGATCCTGCTGCGGGCCATATTAAAATAACCCTACCACCATGGCTACTATTTTAGTTGTCGATAACGAAGAACGCATGTGCAAACTGATCAGAACCGCGCTGGAAATGGAACAGCACCGGGTTCTGATGGCCTTTTCCGGTGAAGAGGCTTTGCAGAAAATCGACAATAATCCGATCGAAATTGTTATCACCGATCTGAAAATGGACAGAATAGGCGGCCTGGATGTTTTAAAACATGTACGCGAAAAAAAAACAGCGACCGAAGTCATTTTAATAACCGCCTTTGCTTCCCAGCAGACCGCCGTTGAGGCCATGCGACTCGGCGCCTACGATTACCTGATAAAACCGTTTGAAATGGAAGAACTGGTGCTGCGCGTCGAACGGATCATGAAACATAAAATGCTGGAAGAAGAAAACCGGCGTCTGCGCAAACAAGAGAGTGGTGCGGAGTTCCGGAAAATCATCGGACGCAGCGCTAAAATGCGCGAGGTTTTCCGGTTGATCGAACGGGTGGCCGGCAGCGATGCCACCGTGCTGATTCGTGGCGAAAGCGGCACAGGCAAAGAACTGATAGCCGAGGCGATACATGAAAAAAGCGAGCGGGCCGAAAAGAGGTTCGTTACTATTAATTGTGCTGCGGTTCCGGAAAACCTGCTGGAAAGCGAGCTGTTCGGGTATGAAAAAGGCGCTTTTACCGGTGCCGCACAGCGCAAAACCGGTCTGTTTGAAGTTGCCGACGGCGGAACCATTTTTCTGGATGAAATCGGCGATATGCCGCTGAGCCTGCAGGCAAAACTGCTGCGTGTTCTGCAGAACCGGCAGATCGTGCGTGTGGGTGGAACAGAACCCGTGTATGTTGATGTACGGGTGATTGCCGCCACCCATCAGGACCTTGAAGAACTGATCAGGCAGGGGCAATTCCGTTCGGATCTGTTTTACCGGATTAATATTTTCCCGGTAAATCTGCCGCCGCTCCGTGACCGAAAAGAAGACATCCCGGCGCTGATCCAGCATTTCCTGGGTGAGGATAAACGTCATTCGCTCACCCCCGCCGCCCGCAATCTGATGATGGAATACGACTGGCCCGGCAATATCCGCGAATTGCAGAATGTACTGGAAAGAGCGGCAATTATCGCCGATGGCGCCATCGACATTCAGCACCTGCCGGATTTGCAGGTTCAGACAAGCAGTGTACCGGGACTATTCGATATCCCGGAAGAAGGTATCGATCTGGAAGAAGTCGAAAAAAATCTTATACGTGCCGCTCTCCGCAAAGCCGATGGAAACAAAACCCGCGCAGCGGAGCTGCTTTCGATAACCCGCAGAAAACTATATTCCATGATGGAACGCTTCGGTATTCAATAATCTTTCGAATAAATTTTCCGATTTGAATGCTTAAATCGCCTTTAACATAACTCATGATTTATTGCAAATGTCCGTGAATAAATCTGAAAACTTTCAATTAACGTCCGCGTTATCTCATCGGGTCTTTAAATCGCAAACGGGGCAATGAACATAAGTATTGAATAATGTTTTCCGTATTTTTACTCTGTAGTATCACATTTGGTAAAAATGATGATGTGCTTCTGATTCGTCAACGCTATAGTCCGGTTGGGAAACCATCGGAAACGGGGATTTACTGCCCCACCGGCTGGAACCGGAATCGATGCCGAGAGCAGAATCCGGTTTGGGGCGGATGAAAATTTTCGTTGAAATAAACGGCGACATTTCTGATCGATTTACAAAAATTTGCCGACAAACCGGAAAAAACGTTTCAGTTCGTGGATTAGTTTTTCACCAAATTCTGAAAATTTATATGGATCGCAGCAGATGTTTATGCAGCCAGTATAAGGCAACCAGTCCGCTGAGAAAATTAGCCGCACTCAGCCCGGCGAAAATGCCATTTGCTTCAAAAAAGCGACCGGCGATTAAGGCCAGCGGAATGTAAAAAACAAACAGGCGCAGGACCGTAAGCATCGTTGAACGCAAAGGACGATTGATAGTGTTGAAAGTTGAGCCGGTAATCATTACCAGCCCCTGCAATCCGTAGCTGACCGGGACGATCCACAGGTAATGTTTTATGGTTTCGATAACGATCGGATCTTCGTTGAATACCGGGCCGATATGCGGTGCGAGAATAATTACGAAAAGTCCGACACCAATTCCCCACAATAAAGTAAATTTACGGGATAGTTTCAGTGCTGTTTTCACGCGCCCGAAGTTTTTTGCTCCCCAGTTTTGCCCGACAAAAGGACCCAGTGAAACACTAAGGGCCATAATCACCATCAGCGCCAGGGCATCGATACGGCCGCCGACACCGAATCCGGCTACGGCCTTTGGTCCGTACTGAGCAACCATGGCGGTAACAATTGCCATCGATAGCGGTACCATGGTATTGGTAGCCGAAGCCGGCAACCCGACATACAATATTTCTTGCCAGGAGCTCCGGATATGCTTCCAGCCGGCCCATTTCCAGTCAATTAAATGTTCGCGGAAGTGCAGAACGGCAAGACTCGCCAGCAGCGTAAGCGCACGTGCGAAAACCGTAGCAATGGCGGCACCTTTTATTTCCATACGCGGAAAGATTCCGTATCCGAAAATCAGTATCGGGTCCAGAACAATATTGATGACTGCGCTGAAAACCATAATCAGTCCGGGTATTTTCGTGTCGCCGGTGGCACGAATGGCGCTGTTGCCGACCATCGGCACGATTAAAAACACAATACCGATGTACCAGATGGTCATGTACTCTTCGACCATTTCAAGAATCCGGCCATCTGCGCCCAGCAGTGAAAACAGCGGCCGGATGGTCAGTAAACCCAAAACGGCGAGCACGATCACCAGGGAAACAGAGAGTAAAAGACTGTCGGTTGAAAGTCGCCGAATGCGGCTTCGGTCCCCTTTACCGATGGCGCGGGAAAGCACAGAAGCCGTACCGGTGCCCAGGCCGAGCGCGACACTGCCGATGATGAATATGACCGGGAAAGTGAAGCTGATCGCCGCCAGCTGCTCGCTGCCCAGTTGACCGAGAAAATAGGTGTCGGCAATGTTGAACAGCATAATGGCTACGATTCCTCCGATCATGGGAATCGTCAGACGTACGAGAGTCTCGCCGACCGGTCCGTCGGTTAGTTTTGCTTGTTTTGAAAGAGCCATTTCATTAATAACAAAAATGGAATAAAAGTTTCATAACTCATTCGGTATCACTGAAATCGGCATACCGATCTCATCCGGCAATCACTTCTGCGGAATCAAATCCATCATGGCTTTAATTCTCTTGAAACCGAATTGCTCCTGCAATCCATATGTTTCGCGAGAGGCGAGCCATATCATCTTTGAGGAGGTAACACCGTGAGTTTAACTTCACCCTTTTGCCATTTCGCTGGTTACAGCATGTGCACAACAAGACCGCTGCGCAGTTTAGGCTCGAACCAGGTTGATTTCGGGGGCATGGTTTTGCCGGCATCGGCAATGGCCATCAGTTCTTCAATGGAAGTCGGGTGCAGCGAAAAGGCAACCTGCATTTCACCGGAATCCACTCTTTTCTGCAGACCGTCCATTCCGCGGATACCGCCGACAAAATCAATGCGTTTGTCGGTACGCGGGTCGCCGATATTCAGCACCGGCCGCAACAGGTTATTGTACAAGATGCTTACATCCAGTTTATCTACCGGATCGGCTTCGTTCCACGTGCCGGGAATCGCTGAGATTTTATACCATTTGAAATCAACATACATGCCGAAATCGTGGCGCGTTATCGGTTTGTAGGGCCGGTCACCCGCAATTTCACGGATCAGGAATTTTTCTTCTACCGCTTCCAGGAATTGCTGAACCGAAAGTCCGTTTAGATCCTTCACCACCCGGTTATAATCCATAATATACATCTGGTTGTGGGGAAAGATAACCGAGAGAAAATAATTGTACGGCTCCTCACCGGTGTGGTTCGGATTTTTTGCTTTCAGCGTTTCACAGGCGCGTGCAGCGGCGGCGGAGCGGTGATGACCGTCTGCGACATACAGATGCGGTATGGTTTTAAATTCGTTGGTGAACTGAGTAACCGTAGTTTTGTCTTTTATTACCCACAGGGTATGCCGAATGCCGTCATCCGATTTGAAATCATAATCCGGTTCCTGCTCCGTACGCAATTCAACCAGAAGATCGATACTGCTTTTTGCCTGATAGGTGAGAAAAACAGGTCCGACCTGCGCCTTGAGACTGAGGATATGGCTCAGACGATCGTCTTCTTTTTCCACTCGTGTTAATTCATGTTTTTTGATCAGATCTTTCTTATATTCTTCCACTGATGCGGCGGCTACTATCCCGATTTGACTGTGCTCGCCCATAATCTGCTTGTAAAGATAAAAACACGGCTCATCATCCTGAAACAGTACGCCGCGATCGATGAGCGCCTGCAGGTTTTGCGCACCTTTTTTGTAAACCTGTTCATCGTATAATCCGATATCATCGGGCAGATCAATTTCAGGCTTGTTTACATGCAAAAAGGAATCGGGATTATCTTTTGCCAGTAACCGCGCCTCCTTGCGGTTGATTACATCGTAGGGGGGGGCCGCCACTTTTTTTGCGAGTTCCGGTTTCGGTCGCAATCCTCTGAAAGGTCTGATCGTTGCCATTTTGTACCTCAAATGAATGGGGTTAGTAATTTTCCGTTAATCGTAAGGCGCAAAGATACAAAATGGTTTGATTTTTGAAAAGCACAATCAAAATTTTTGACAATAAAAGGGCGGAACATTAAATTTGAATGCGGGCAGACGGTAAACGTATTTCCCTTTTTAAAAGTATGGAAATTAATAACTTATAACTGCATTACAATGATGATGCTGTCAGGAATTCGTTTCACTGCTAACCCGTTTTAAAGGAAAAGCATTTCAGGAAAAGAACAGGTACTATGTCATTCGTACACTTACACAGCCATACCAGTTACAGCCTGCTGGACGGAGCCGGAAACATTACCAAAATGATCCGGGAAGCGGTTCGTCTGAACATGCCCGCTCTGGCTATTACCGATCACGGTAATATGTTCGGTTCGCTGGAGTTTTATACCGCTGCAAAAAAAGCAGGCATTAAGCCGATTATTGGCTGTGAAGCTTATGTGGCGCCGGGGGACCGCAAGTATCACAGGCAAATGGAGGGGGAATCCCATTCCTACCACCTGGTTTTACTGGCAAAGAATGAAACCGGATACCGCAACCTGATCAAACTGACCTCCGCTTCCTATCTGGAAGGGTTTTATTACAAACCGCGAATCGACCGACAGTTGCTTCGGGAACACTCGGAGGGTTTGATCGTACTTTCCGCCTGCATGAAGGGTGAAATCGCCTACAAACTGCGCCGCGACCGTAAAAGGGAAGCCACCGAGATTGCAGAATACTATCTCGATTTGTTTGGTGATGATTTTTATTTTGAAATTCAGGATCACGGCATTCCCGAAGAGCATGCGACGTACCCGCATATATACGAACTGGCACGGGAGATGGGGGTACCGGTGGTTGCAACCAATGATGTACACTACCTCTATAAAAAAGATCACATGGCGCATGACGTCCTGCTGTGCCTGCAAACCGGAAAAGACAGGGACGATCCGAACCGTCTGCGTTATAATACGCAGGAATTATACATGAAAAGCGCGGAAGAAATGTTCGCTCTTTTTAAAGACAAACCGGATGTACTCGAAAGAACACTGGAAATCGCAGAAAAAATAAATCTTGATATTTCCTTCGGTGGTCACCTGTTGCCCAAGTTTCCGATACCCGCCTCGGAAGGAAATATCAGTGAATACGAATATCTGGAAAAACTTTCGCGCAAAGGTCTGGAGAAAAAATACGGCAATATAACAAAGGAAATGATCGGGCGGCTTGAATACGAACTCGGCGTCATTAATAAGATGGGATTCGCCGGCTATTTCCTCATCGTACAGGATTTTATCAATGCGGCGCGGGAAAGGGATATTCCGGTGGGACTGGGACGCGGTTCCGCCGCCGGCAGTCTTGTCGCTTACACCCTCGGCATAACGAATGTCGATCCGCTGAGATACGGTCTGTTGTTCGAACGTTTTCTCAATCCCGATCGAATATCCATGCCGGATATCGATATCGATTTCTGCTATGAGCGGAGAGATCAGGTAATCGAATATGTACGCGACAAATACGGTCGTAAAAACGTGGCGCAGATCATTACTTTCGGCACGATGGGACCAAAAAGTGTGATACGCGATGTGGGACGTGTAATCAAGGTGCCGCTGGCGAAGTGCGACGCCATTGCCAAACAGATACCCAATGTCGGCGCCAAACCGATGGCACTCGAAAAGGCCTTCAAAAAAGTGCCGGAATTGAAAGAGATCGCCGAGTCGGAAGACTCCAGTCTGAAAGAGCTGACGGAATATTCGCAAACGCTTGAAGGTCAGCCGCGTCACACATCGATTCATGCGGCGGGAATTATCATCGCCCCGGATGATATTACCAACTACGCCCCGCTTTACATGACGTCAGAAAAGGAAATTGCCACCCAGTGGACGATGGGCTGGTGCGAGAAAATCGGCCTGCTGAAAATGGATTTTCTCGGTCTGCGCAATCTGACCGTGATTCATAACAGTGAGGAAATGATCCGCGCCCGGCATGACAGGAATTTTTCCATCGAAAAAATACCGCAGGATGACTCCGCCACTTTCAAACTGTTCAGCGAGGGGCATACGGTTGGTGTTTTCCAGTTTGAAAGTTCCGGTATGCAGGAATACCTGAGAAAATTACAGCCTACGCGAGTCGAAGACCTGATAGCCATGAATGCCCTGTATCGTCCCGGGCCGATGAAGTTTATCGATGATTTTATCGACCGCAAAAAGGGTAAAAAGGAAATTATCTATCCGCACGAAAAACTGAAACCGATTCTCGAAGAAACCTACGGCATCATTGTTTACCAGGAACAGGTTATGCGCATATCGTCTGACCTGGCGGGTTTTACCATGTCCGAAGCGGATACGATGCGTCGCATCATGGGCAAGAAAAAAGTTGAAGAAATGGTGGCTCAGAAGGAAAAGTTTGTAGGCGGCTGCCTGAAAAACGGCATCGACAAAAAGGTTGCGAATGAGGTGGCGGATATGATTGAAAAATTCGCCCAGTACGGCTTCAATAAATCCCATTCAGCGGCCTATGCGCTGATCGCCTATCAAACCGCCTATCTGAAAGCGCACTATCCGGCGGAATTCATGGCCGCCAACCTTACCTCCGAAGTAAATGACGCCAACAGGGTACAGCTGCTGATGAATGATTGCCGGCGCATGGGGCTGGAAGTGGTGCCGCCCGATGTGAATCACAGTAAGGCACGTTTTGAACCGATTGATGATAAGCGTATTGCCTTCGGGATGGCCGCCATTAAAAATGTAGGTACCGGCGCCATCGAGTCGATCGTGAAAGGCAGGGAAAAAGTCGGCAAATATGAAACCATTTTTCAGCTGATGCAAACTGTCGATCCCGGGCAGGTGAATAAAAAAGTTCTGGAAAGTCTGGCACAATGTGGTGCACTGGACTCCCTCGAGGGTAGCAGGGCACAGTTGTTCAGTGCCATCGAGCCGGCAATAGAATTTGCACAAAGTTATCACGAAAGAAAAAAACGCAACGCCGGGCAGAAATCATTATTTGAATTTGCCGGTTCGGATGATGAAATGATAACCTATCCGTCATTACCGGAGGTGCCGGACTGGTCGCCGCAGGAGAAACTTAAGAAAGAAAAGGAACTGATCGGCATGTATGTAACCGGTCATCCGTTACAGAAATTCGCCGCCCTGGTAACTTTGTACCGCACTCCCATCGAGCGCCTGAACGGTAATGGAAGTCTTGAAAACCGCTGGGTTAATCTTTGCGGAATGATCACTGAAATCCGTACCATGTACGATCGTAAACAAAACAAAATGGCATTTATAAAACTGGAGGATTTTGAGCGCACATACGAGGCGGTGGTTTTCGGGTCCGTCTATCCCCAGCTGGAAAGTGTTCTCCAGGCAGATGCCATTGTGCTGTTACGCGGCCGACTTAATTCCGACTCCGCCGACCCGGTACCGAAAATAATTTGCGAAGAGGCTTATGAATTGGAAAAAGCACCTTCCCGGCTGACCGAGTCCCTGCATTTGCGTATCGAAAAAGACCGGCTTACAGAGGAAAATATTACCTATCTTAAAAACCTGCTGATCACCCACCCCGGCAAACTGCCGATTTTTGTAAACGTTAAAACCAACGGAAGCGAAGACGTGCGGATGGTCTCGAAGACGGTTCGGGTGCAGGTGGATGCCGGCCTGATCAACGAACTCGAGAAGATCTTGACGCTCGAAAATATTAAGGTGAAGGTTCGCGAACGGTGAAGGTGGTTCTGCAGAGGGTTTCACAGGCAGCCGTTGAAGTGGACGGCAAAACGGTTGGAAAAATCGGCTACGGTCTCCTGCTTCTGATTGGAGTTGCAAACGAAGATACCGGTGCCGATGTGGAATTTGTTGCCGATAAATGTGTAAATCTGCGTATATTTCCCGATGATGAGGATAAAATGAACCGCTCGCTGCTGGATGTGGGCGGGGAGGTGCTGGCCGTTTCGCAGTTTACACTTCTGGGAGATACCCGGAAAGGCCGGCGTCCCAGTTTTATCAGGGCGGCCGATCCGGAAAAGGGGAAACAATTGTACGAATACTTTATCGATTGTGTGGAACGCAGCGGCGTTCATGTGGAAAAAGGTATCTTTGGTGCCATGATGAATGTATCACTGGTAAATGCGGGACCCGTAACCATTATTGTTGAATCGAAATAACCGAGAGTAACGGAGAAGAAAAGAGATGGCAGGCAAATGGGAAAGGTTTAAACAATCGTGGCTTTTTCAACCGGTCGTTTTTTTTGTGGGAATGATCATATTTGCCGGTTTAATGGATCAGGTAGTCATGCCGCTTTATGTAAAACTCGGCGATGAAATTGAATTGCCTGACGTCATCGAAATGAATGTGCAGGAAGCGCAACAACTTTTGCAGCAGAGAGGGTTCAATGTAATCATTCAGGATTCGCTCTACGATGCCAACCAACCGGTCGGAACGGTAATCGATCAGAATCCGTATCCCTATGCGACGGTCAAAGAAGGGCGCCGGGTGTATCTCACGGTTTCCATCGGTGAAAAACCAATCATCATGCCGAAATTGTTTGGATTGTCCCCGCGCGATGCAGAATTAATTTTAAAATCCTATAATTTAAAACTGAATTCAAAGATATATGCCTATTCTGATATTTATCCCGAAGGAATTGTAATCGGCCAGTCTTATCCGCAGGGACAGGAAGTCAAATCGGGGCAGGCCATCGATATAACCATCAGTCTGGGTAAGATGCAGGAAAAAATTACAGTGCCAGCACTCGTCGGTAAAAGCCTGCAAGCGGCAAAAGAAAAATTGAAAATACTGAAAATACCTATAGGTGAAATAACTTTCGAAGAACGGGATAACATACTTCCGGAAACGGTGCTGGGCCAGTCCCTGCCCGCGGGACATGAGCCGGCAGACGGCGAAGTGATTGATCTCGTGGTCAGCAAAGAGCCCGTTCCCGAATCCGAAGGATATTAATTCAGTCGTTCCGAACCACAGCACCGATTCGAAAAGAAAGGATACCATGTCCGCTGATTACCTTCTGGCACCCTCTGTTTTATCGGCCGATGTTCTGAAATTAAAAGAGCAGGTCGGCATCGTGGAAAAAAACGGTGCGGACTGGATACATGTTGATGTTATGGACGGTCATTTCGTTCCCAATATTACTTTCGGACCGTTCATGGTCAGGGCTCTGAAAAATATCACCGGTCTACCGCTGGATGTACATTTGATGATCGAATCGCCGGAGCGCTATATTGCCGAATTTACAACAGCGGGAGCGGATTATATAACCGTGCACCAGGAAGCCTGTGTTCACCTGCACCGTACGATGCAGGTGATAAAAAATGAAGGTGCAAAGGCCGGCGTGACCATCAATCCGGCAACGGCGCTGGAAACGATCATACCGGCCCTGCCGTTCGCAGACCTTGTGCTGATCATGTCCGTAAACCCGGGTTTCGGCGGTCAGCAGTTTATTCCGGAGGTTGTTGACAAGATCGGGCGGCTGGCACGAATAAAAAAGGAAAAAAATTACTCATTCCTGATAGAAGTGGACGGCGGCATCAATGAAGAAACAGGCAAACAGGTGTTATCAGCAGGAGCCGAAGTTCTCGTTGCCGGCAATGCGGTTTTCGGCCAATCGGACATCTCTGCGGCCTGCCGGGAAATGAAGCATATCCCGGTTGGTTGATGTGGGCGATTCCGATCGTTTACATGCGCTGGCCGAACTGCAACGAAAGGCCATTCATCTTGCCTGCAGTGTTTTTCCCTTGCTTTATTTTTACTTCCCCCAACGGGAACAAATGCTGTGGCTTTCGGGTTTGATAGCATTGTTTTTCCTGCTCGCGGAAATACTTCGTTTTAAAACTGAAACGTTCCGGAGGTTGTTTAGAAGCGTATTTTTACCGTTGCTGAGAGAACCGGAGATCGACCGGAAAATAACGGGAGCAACCTGGTTGTTCCTGTCACTGTTTTTCACCGTGCTGATTTTTGAAAGAACGGTTGCTGTTCCGGCCATGCTGATGCTGACACTGGCTGATTCCCTGGCGGCGGTTGGCGGTAAATCTTTCGGTAAAAAAGCGCTGTTCGAAAAAACGGTTTTCGGAACGGTTACCTTTTTTTTGGTTGCCTTCCTGATACTTGTTATATTTTTACCGGCTGTCGGATTGCCTTATCTGGTATTGATTGCCGTGATCAGCGCCTTTCTGGAAGCTGCGCCCGTTCCTGTCAACGACAATTTACTGGTTCCTGTCGGCAGCGGCTTGCTGATCTGGGCGATCATTTGAAAAAAGGTGTGTACTATGAAAAAAATCCTTCTGTTTACTCTTTTGCTGGGAATGTGTCAGCTGTATGCCGGCGGTTTCAAAAAATATGCCGGTGAATATCTTTACAGTGGTGCGGGCAGCCGGGCGCTGGGCATGGGGGGAGCCTATGTTGCAGTGGCCAATGACGTAACCGCCGGGCTGTGGAATCCTGCCGGCCTGACACAGGCGGAGGGCTTTCAGGCCCTTTTCATGCATGCCAAACAATTTGTTGCTTCAATCCAATACGACTATCTTGCGGCTTCGCAGAAATTCGAGGACGGTTCAACCCTGGGGTTTTCGCTGGTGCGTCTGGGGGTTAATGACATCAAAGACAGCCGTGACGCCCTGCGTGGTGAGACCATTGTGGACGGCATTGATTTTTCAAAAATTAAATATTTTAATACATCCGATTATGTTTTTCTGTTATCCTTTGCACACGACTACGACGATGACCTTGCTTACGGTTTAAATGTGAAATTGCTTTACCGTGATTTTTACACCGAATCGGCACTCGGGCTGGGTTTTGATGTCGGCGTTCAGTATAAATTGACGAAAAATCTGATGGCGGGCCTGGTGCTGCGTGATGTAACCAGCACACTGATTGCGTGGAGCAGCGGTGAAAAAGAACTGATAACGCCGTCGGTTCGTCCGGGACTCAGTTATCGTTATGCGCTGGAGGACATCGGGTTGTATTTTCAGCCTGCGGTTGATCTGTCCGTTTTGCTGGATAACAGGGAGGAAGCGGCTCAGTTAAATGTGGGTCCGGTGAGCATGGATACCAACTGGGGAATGGAAATCGGATTTAAAAACACGGTATATCTGCGGTTGGGCTATGATGACCTGGAACGATTTAACGGCGGCGTGGGACTGGCGGTGTCAAAACTTGCGGTTAATTATTCCTATACCAATTTCGATCAGGAGCTGGGAAACGTACATCGTATTTCGTTCCATTTGCGACTCGGTCCGATCCTGTAAGCTTATTTGTTGTTATTTCATGCTTCAGACATCAGGTAATGATTCAATCCGGTTAGCGCCCGACAGTATCGATTGAACAATGCATTCGTCCACCGTCAATGAGTTTAACTTATTTGACCGTATTCAAAAAAAATAAGTACCTTCCCGCCGTTTGCAAAAGATTTTTACCGTTGAATTGTATATAGGAAAAGGCAATGCCGCAGAAGCGTGATAAAAAATGGCGGTTTCTGTATGCTTTCGAAAGTGAAATTTACAGTTATATTAAAAATGCCATCGGCGACGGAGATGTCGCCCGCGATCTTTGTCAGGATGTATACCTGACGGCATTGCAGAAACTGGATGAACTGGATGAAAACCGTTCTTTGAAAAACTGGCTGTTTACGGTTACCCGAAACCGGGTGATCAATTATTTTCATTTCCGTCACCGGCGTGAGCACGAAGAAATACGGGAAGAAGTGTTGCAGGGAAAACTACAGGATGTCAGCGGACTGGAGCAGATGAAACAGATCGTCCATCGATTGCCCGAACGGCAAAAACAGGTCCTGCTGATGCGTGAAGTGGAGGGCTGGTCGTACGAGGAACTGGCCGCGCGGCTGGACATGAGTATTCCGGCGGTGACGTCATTATTGAAGCGGGCGCGTGATGGTTTTCAAAAATGGTATTTACTTCAGTTTATGCCGGACTGGTTTGCCCGTGCCGCTGAAGAGATCGAATTGGGGGATGTACTGCGCTTTATCAATCCTTTCGACCCGCCGCTCGATCTGCCGCAAATGATCCAGAAACGCTGCAGCAATTATTTCAGCAACGTCCGTCAGAACTGGCAGATTATTCAAAAGGATTTTATCAATGAAAGCGATATTTCCCGCCTGCTGAAATATCTGCCTGAAGGGAAAAACCTGCGCATCGCCGACTGTGGTTCCGGGGGTGGGGCGATCTCTGTTGCTCTGGCGCTGTCCGCCCATACGGTTTATGCATGCGACAGCAATCCGGATATGTTGGAAGTACTGCGGAGACAGAAAGCGGAATTATCGCTGCCATCCATCCATTTGCTGCGCACGGATGTGCAGCATCTGCCATTTGGGAACAATCGCTTCGATGCCTTGTTTTTTGTACTGGTGCTGCATCATCTGGCGGAACCGGTTCAGGTTTTAAGGCGCAATTGCCACTTGTTGAAAATCGGTGGGCGTTTGTTCGTCATTGACTTTCTTCGACACAGAGAAAAACTAATGGCTGATGCCATGAGCGATGTCTGGCTGGGGTTCGAGCCGGATTTCTTTTCGCAGGCGCTCAGAGAGGAAGGGCTACAATTGGTTGAGAACTGGGAGTTGCGGGAAAATAAACGACTGGCCAGTTTTGTACAAATCTGGGAAAAATCAAAACCGTAACGATAGATTCAGGCTGTCTGGAAAAGTCAGCCTTTTATTCAAAAGGAGTTTGCATGATTAAACACGATATTAAGGATGCCGCCTTGGCTCCTCAGGGTAAAAAACGCATCGAATGGGCAGACAATGATATGCCCGTTTTGCAAAAGGTGCGTGAAAAATTTGAAAAAGAAAAACCATTACTGGGCAAAAAAATGTCCGCCTGTCTGCATGTCACGGCAGAGACGGCCAACCTGGCACGAACACTGAAGGCCGGTGGCGCCGAGCTGGTGCTCATCGCATCGAATCCGTTGAGCACACAGGATGATGTGGCGGCGTCGCTGGTTCATGATTACGGCATTTCGGTATTTGCCATCCGCGGTGAGGACAACAAAACCTATTACGATCATGTCCGTGCAGCCATCGAACACGATCCGGTTGTGACGATGGACGACGGCGCCGACCTGGTGGCCACGCTGCATTCCGAATACCCGGAAAAATGCGCGCAGGTCGTCGGTTCCATGGAAGAAACCACCACCGGTGTGATCCGGCTGCGGGCCATGCACCAGGACGGTGCGTTGAAAATGCCGGTATTTGCAGTGAATGATGCACAAACAAAATTTCTGTTCGATAACCGCTACGGTACCGGGCAGTCCACTGTGGACGGTATTATCCGCGCAACGGATTTTCTGATTGCCGGGAAGAAAGTCGTGGTTGCCGGGTACGGCTGGTGTGGGCGCGGTTTTGCCACCCGCATGAAGGGAATGGGTGCCAATGTAATCATTACCGAGGTCGATCCCATTAAAGCGCTGGAAGCCGCCATGGACGGGTTCCGTGTAATGCCTATGCTGGAAGCCGCGGAAGAAGGCGACCTGTTTGTTACCATTACCGGCGATATCCACGTGCTGCGTAAAGAGCATTTTGAAAAAATGAAAGACGGAGCCATTGTTGCCAATTCCGGTCATTTTAATGTGGAAATAAACATTGATGATCTCGAGGCGCTGGCCACCGACAAGAAAGCGGGCATTCGCGAAAATGTCGATCAATACATTCTGAAAGACGGGCGTCGTATTAACCTGCTGGCACAGGGCAGGCTGATCAACCTGGCAGCCGCCGAAGGACACCCGGCCAGTGTTATGGATATGAGCTTCGCAACACAGGCATTGGCTACGGAATACGCCATAAAGAATAAAACGGAAAACGGTGTGCATCCCGTTCCACAGGAAATAGAAAACTGGATTGCGCAGGCCAAATTACAGTCGATGCACGTCGCCATCGATGAATTGACCGAAGAACAGAAACAATATCTGGCCTCATGGGAAATGGGAACTTGATACTCAAATTATCGTAATCTTTTTAAAATGCCCCTTCCGTGGGGCATTTTTTTATTTCTGAACACCACACAATTCTTTAAATAATACGGTTTTTAAGCCGAAAATTCAGGAACGTGCAATTAATAAATTCACTGGTTTTGGATTTGATGGTTCGGAATTGTCTTAAAACACTGAATAAATTCTTACTGCCCACTTATATACTGATTCTTTTTTCAGTCTCAGTATATGCACAGCGTTATACCATACGCAATTTTTCCGTACAGGACGGATTGCCGCAGTCCCAGATTTCCGCGATTTTTCAGGATCGTGACGGATATTTGTGGATTGGGACCTACGACGGTCTTTCCCGCTTCGATGGCAGGGAATTCCGGAATTTTTACCGTCATGATGGTCTGGCGGAAAATTTTGTTCGTACGATTATGCAGCGCAGAAACGGAGATATCTGGTTCGGCCACTATCACGGACACATATCCGTTTTGAATCATAAAACGGGAAAATTGAAACACCTGATCTTACCCGAACACATAAAACATTCCATGATTTCTCATATATATGAAGATGATCAGAGCAGGATTTGGATCGCAACCATCGATAACGGAGTAGTTCTGGTAGACGGGGAGGAGTGGACTACAATTTCCGCCGACAACGGCCTGCCGGCGACTTCCGTTTTCGAAATTTTTCAGATTGCCGCCGACAGATTCCTGGTTGCCACTGATACCGGTCTTGTCGATTTTACGTTAAGGGGTTCCGGTGATTACATTTTTCATCTGATCCCGGAACGGGATGGTTTGCCCGACCTGGCTATAAGTTCAATATTGAAAACCGATTCCGGAAAATTATTGATCGGAACTTACGGAGACGGGGTATATTCATGTTCAATCAAAGATATCCTTGAACGGAAATACCGGTTTACGCGGATGAAATTTGCCGGAACTGACAACGACCTGTTTATCATAAAACTGATGCAGGACAACACGAACCGGCTTTGGATTGCCACTGAGTCGAAGGGAATTATAATTTATGACCCGGAGCCCGTTCCGAAAATCAATGTGTTAAATAAGCGAAACGGTTTAATCGAAAATGATGTCCTTTCTCTGGTGGAGGATAATGAGGGGTCGGTATGGATCGGGACTGACGGAGGGGGTCTGTTTCAATATCTGGGTCAGTATTTTTCCATTGTCGACGAAGAGGCGGGGTTGCCGAGTAATGTAGTCTGGGCGCTCGAACAGGGCAAAGGACAAGACTACTGGATCGGGACGGAGAAGGGGTTGCACAGGGTAACGTGGAAAGAAGGAAATCTTAAAATAAACGATATCCGCTTAACTAATTCCGGTAAAAAATTAAGTGTACAAGCCGTAACCCTGAGCCGGGACGGCTCGGTTCTTTTCATTGCGGGAAATGAAGGGTTGCATCGTTTCTATCCTGATAAAAACAAACTGGTCCGGTACAGGCAAACCAGAAATATCGATGCATTTTACGTTACCGAGGAAAGAAACGGCAATATCTGGCTGGCCACTTACGGCAATGGTGCCTGGTTGTTGAATTCCGCCGGGGAAAAGATCAAAAAATATGAAAAAGCAGATGGCCTGAACGGCAGGTATATTTATTCCGTACTGATCGACCGGCAAAACAACAAATGGTTTTCCTGCGAAGATGAAGGCCTGGTAAAATTTGACGGTAAAAAGTTCAGCACCATTGAATTGCCGGGTGGCGTTTCCAGGTATTCTGCACAATGTATCGCTGAGGATGTTGCCGGCAATATCTGGTTCGGAACTGAAAATTACGGTGCCTATCGGGTTTCTCCCGATTCGATAGAACGGTTCGGGACTTCAAACGGTCTTAACAGCGATAATATCGTTTCCATCGCATTTGACAAATTTAATCATGCCTGGTTCGGCACCTATCATGGTGTTGATAAAATGGACCTGACTACAAAAACCGTACAGCATTTCAGCGGTGCGGACGGATTTCTTCCCGTGGAAGCCAACCAGAATGCGGTGCTCAGCGACAGGGAAGGAAATATTTTTTTTGGAACAATCGGCGGAATCGTAAAAATCAAACCGGATGAACTGAAACAATTCAATGTTCCTCCCAAACTGGCGCTGGAAAAAATCAGTTTATTTTTTAGCGATATTCCTTTTCAGATGAGGCATAAATTCAAGTATAATGAAAATTATTTCACCTTCAAGTTTACCGGCATCAGCTTGAGAAATTCGAATAATGTGGTTTATTCCTACCGGTTAACCGGATTGAATGATGAGTGGTTTCCCGATACGAGGGAACGAATGGCGACCTTTGCCAATTTACCACCGGGAGAATATACTTTCATGGTCCGCGCCCGTTTTGCAGGCAGCAAGTGGGGAACGCAAATTCCGGCATACGATTTTGTGATTCTTGCGCCGTTCTGGAAGCAATCCTGGTTTATGCCGATGATGATTCTGTTTCTATTTTTCGTTACCTACCTGTTTATTATCTGGAGATTGAGAAAAATTGAAAAGGATAACTTACGTCTTGAAAAGAAGGTAACCGAGCGGACAGAAGAGCTGGAGAACGAGAAAAGACTGACGGAAAAAGCATACAGGGCGATGCAGGTAAGCGAAAAAAAATATCGGTTGCTGATGGAACAACTTCCGTTGGCTGTGATCATCCATGTTGACCGAAAGGTGGTTTTTTGCAACAGGACGGCGGTTTCTCTGTTTGCCGCCGAAAGACAAAGTGACCTGATCGGCAAAACTTTGAACGACCTGACACATCCCGAACATCATGCGCAAATGAATCAACGGGTCGGTCTGCTGTATCAATACCACGAAAAAGTTCAGCTCAGAGAAATCGTGCTGAAACGACTGAACGGGGAACATTTTTACGCCGAGGTTTCCGGTGTGCCGATTGAGTTCGAAGGGAAGGTGGCCGGTCAGGCCGTTATTCATGACGTAACCGAACGCAAAAAGTGGGAAAACAGGTTGCTGCAGGAAAAGGAACGTATGGCGGTTACCCTGGCATCCATTGAAGACGGTGTAATTACAACCGACAGCAACAATCGAATTGTATTGATCAACGATGCCGCATTAACTTTGATTGAAAAAACCAGAGAAGAGTGTGTTGGGCTGGAACTGAAAGAGGTTTTGCGGGTGCAGTCGCCCTCGGGGCCGGCTGATCCTTTTGCGCCGGTACTGGAGGAATATTCGGTTGCCGTAAATAAAGACCAATTATATATCGAAAAAACCGACAGTCGCCACATAAACGTAGAAATGAGCAGTGCTCCCCTGTATAATGAATATGGACGGATTGCCGGACATGTCATTGTCATCAGGGATATTACGGAAAAACTGCAAATTGAATACGAACTGATAAAATCGCAAAAGCTGGAATCGGTCGGCCTGCTGGCGGGTGGAATCGCTCACGATTTCAACAATATTTTGACCGGCATCATCGGAAATTTGTCTCTGGCTAAAATTTATCTCAACAAGAATGAAAAAAGCTATCAGATTATCGAAAAGGCGGAAAATGCCGGGCTGAGGGCAAGAGATCTGACGCAGCAATTACTCACTTTTTCAAAAGGGGGCGCTCCGGTACGAAAAACCGCCTCCATTTACAATGTAGTGAAAGACAGCAGTGAATTTGTTTTAAGCGGTTCTCATGTACAAGGCAAAATCGGACGCAGTGACAATCTCTGGAATGTCGATATTGATGTCGGACAGATCAGCCAGGTCGTTCAGAATCTGATTATTAATGCGGTACAGGCGATGCCGGACGGAGGGACTGTTCACATTGATCTGACAAATAAAGAACTGGAAACCAGATCGCATCACAGCCTGAAACCCGGAAAATATGTTTGCATTTCAATCAGGGATGAGGGTATCGGTATTCCGAAAGAACATCTCACCCGTATTTTTGATCCGTATTTTACGACCAAGCAGGAGGGGAGCGGACTGGGGCTGGCCACCGCATTTTCAATAATCGACAAGCACGGCGGTCTGATTGAAACCCGTTCGAAACTGGGAAAGGGAACAACTTTTACTATCTGGTTGCCTGCGTCGAAAGGTAGAATCGAACAGGAATCGGGCAATAACGGCAAACTGGAAAGGGGAACCGGAAAAATTCTCGTGATGGACGACGATGACACGATCTGCGGGCTGGCGTCGCAGATTCTTACGCATCTGGGGTACGAAGTAAGCATAACGCATAACGGAAAAGATGCTCTGGAAAGGTATGAGCAGGCATTGCTGGCCGGTAACCGGTTCGATCTTGTAATTCTGGATCTCACGATTCCCGGCGGTATGGGGGGCTGTGAAACGGTTTCGAAACTGCAGGAGCTTGATCCGAAAGTTAAAGCAATCGTTTCCAGCGGTTATTCAAACGATCCGGTTCTGTCCGATTATCAGTCGTTCGGATTTGTTGATGTATTAAGTAAACCGTATCGAATTGAATCCATGAGTGCCGTGGTATCGAAACAAATATCTGAATAGATCAACCTTACTACGAATTTTTCTTGCAAAAATTTGGCTATTTTCTTACTTTCGCAGTCTTGTTTTCCAATATATAAAACGGGCCGCTTTGGCGGTATGGAAGATCAAATCGAAAAAATTCATTATTTTCAAATCTTAAACGAATTCCGTTAGGAGGAAAATTGAAAGAATTTAAACCGGAGAATCTGAGAAATATTGTGTGCGGGGCCCATGGAGGTGCAGGAAAAACTTCTCTGGCCGAAGCAATGATGTTTAATCTCGGCGTGACCAATCGTCTCGGCGATATCCAACAGGGTAATACCATATCTGATTATAACGAGGATGAAATTGAACGGCAGATATCCATCAGCTCATCGCTGCTGCATGGTGAACTGAATAATCACAAAATCAATCTGATTGACACCCCGGGATATCCCGATTTCTTTGGTGAAGTAGTGGGCGGATTTCGGGTCGCCGACAGTGCCATGATCGTAGTTTCGGCTGCCGGGGGCGTCGAAGTTGGAACGGAACTGGTCTGGCAGGAGGCGATTAAAAACAATTTGCCGCGATTTGTTATCATAAATAAACTGGACAAGGAAAATATTGAATTTGACCCGATTGTAACCGCACTGGAAGAAAGTTTCGGGCACCAGGTAGTACTCGCGCAATTTCCGGTGCAGGTCGGACCCAATTTTCACAGCATCGTCGATCTGATCAGAATGAAGCAGATGAATTTTGCCACCGACGGCAGCGGAAAATACACGGAAGAAGATATTCCGTCGGAGCTGAAAGAGCAGGCAGAAGATCTGCACTTAAAACTGATTGAAGCTGTTGCCGAAAGCGATGACACGCTGATGGAAAAATATTTCGAAGCCGGTGCGCTTACGGAAGACGAATTTCGCGGCGGACTCAGAAAAGCAATTCTGGATCATTCCGTTTATCCCGTATTCTGCGTAGCCGCCACACCGAATATCGGCGTGCGTCGGCTGAATGAAGTAATCGTGAATTTTATGCCTTCGCCTAAAGATATGCCTGCTGTGAAGGGAACCGATGAAGGCGGAAACGAAGTTGAGGTTGTTTGTGATGAATCCGCTCCCGTATCGGCGCTCGTATTCAAGACGGTGTCTGAAGCGCATGTCGGTGAACTTTCTTATTTCCGGGTATTTTCGGGTACACTGAAAGCCGGGGCAGAACTGGTGAATGTTAGAAGCGGAAAATCAGAGCGCATTGGTCAGATGTCTCTTTTGAACGGCAAGCAGAAAACTTCGGTGGATACCATGGTTGCCGGGGACATCGGCGCTGTTGTGAAACTAAAGACAACGCATACGGGTGACACGCTTTGCGACAAAAACCGAAAAATTCAGTTTGCACAAATTGAATTTCCGGAACCGAGCATCCGGTCGGCGATCATCCCCAAGGCAAAAGGGGATGAGGAAAAGATCAGTTCCGGGTTGCATGCCTTACATGAAGAAGATCCGACGTTCATTTCCGAATATGATCCCGAACTGAAACAGACAATAATATCCGGTCAGGGCGAGTTGCACCTGGCGATCATTCTGAAGCGTCTGAAAGATAAATACCATGTAGAGGTCGAAGAGGAAGAGCCGCGCATCCCCTACCGGGAAACGATTAAGGCCAAAGCGGAAGCCCAGGGGAAATACAAAAAACAATCCGGCGGACGCGGACAGTATGGCGACTGTCATCTGCGGTTGGAGCCGATGCCCCGTGGTTCGGAATTTGAATTCGTTGATGCCATTGTCGGCGGTGTAATCCCCGGAAAGTTTATTCCGGCCGTGGAAAAGGGCGTCGTTGAACGCATGCAAAAAGGCGTGCTGGCCGGGTATCCCGTGGTCGATGTCAGGGTGACCTGTTATGACGGCAGCTATCACAGTGTCGATTCTTCCGAAATGGCATTTAAGGTGGCTGCATCCATGGGCTTCCAGAAAGCTTTTCTGGATGCGAAGCCGATTCTGCTGGAACCGGTTTATCATGTTACTGTAAAAGTACCCGAAGAGTACATGGGTGACGTGATGGGCGATGTTTCCAGCCGACGCGGCAAAATCATGGGCATGGACAGTGAGGGCAAATTTCAGATAATTCACGCACAGATACCGCTTGCAGAGTTGTACAAATATTCGACTTCACTGCGTTCAATGACTTCCGGCAAGGGAATTCATTCACGGAAATTCTCGCACTATGAGGAGGTCCCGGCGGATCAGGCGCAGAAGATTATTGAAGAAGCTAAAAAGCATCGCGAAGAAGACGAATAACTTCGATCGTTGAAAATATGAATCTAATGAAGCCCGGCTGCCGACCGCACCGGGCTTTTATCTGTTAAACACAGGAATTGATTATGGACCAACTTTGGGCCCCGTGGCGGATGGAATACATTAAAAGCGCTATCGACAAAGATGAGGGTTGTATCTTTTGCCTTAAACCGGGTGAAAAGGATGACAGGAAAAACCTCATTCCTTTCCGCTCGAAACATTGCTATATTATTTTGAACAAGTATCCCTATAATAATGGCCATTTGCTGATTGTACCCTATAAGCACGAATCCGATTTTACAGCCCTTTCGGCTGAAATTCTGGAAGATATCAATGCTACTTTGAAAAAAGCCATCGATGCGATCAATAAAACCATGAACCCGCATGGAATGAATATCGGTATTAATCTTGGACGAACCGCCGGTGCGGGAATTGACGACCATTTGCATTATCACCTGGTGCCGCGCTGGGACGGTGATACCAATTTCATGCCGGTACTGACAGGCACGAAAGTTGTTTCGGAAGCGCTGGAACAGACCTGGGAAAAATTACACCGCGAACTCGGGTAATTAATGAATATGCGCCTTCGTATTCACAATATCCTTCATGCCTACACGGCCGACCGCGACGGGGGATTCGGTGCCGTACGCCGGTTCGACAATCCGCAATTGCTGATTGAAGATGGTGTTATTCAATACATTGGTGACGATCCGGTTAATAACTACGATATGTCTATCGATGCCGGTGGTTGCTGCCTGCTACCCGGTTTTGTCGATGCGCACACACACCCGGTATTTTCCAAAACACGCGAATCCGAATTTATCATGCGTGTTCAGGGAAAAGACTACGAGGAAATCGCCGCTTCCGGCGGCGGCATTCGCAACAGCGCACGGCATTTTCAGCAAACTCCGAAAAGCGAAATCAAAGAAAATACGCGCAGGCGTATCTCATTCTTTCTTGAATACGGTACAACAACCATAGAAGCTAAAAGCGGCTACGGCTTGTCCACGGAAGATGAAATCAAGGCGCTTGAAATCATCAATGAGTTGAATGCCGAAACGGCTCTGGAAATGCTGCCGACTTTCCTCGGGGCGCACGAAGTACCGGATGACTATCGCCGAAACAGGAAAGCATACGTTGATAAGGTTTGCGAAGAAATGATTCCACGGGTAGCGGAACGCAATCTGGCCGGATTCTGTGATGTATTTACCGAGAAAGGCGTGTTCGATCTGCTTGAAACCCGGCGTATACTGGAGGCGGCTGCGCGGCACGGACTGAAAGCACGCATTCATGCCGATGAATTACATCCCTTCGGCGGCGCGGAACTGGCCGCCGAGATGAGGGCACTGTCGGCGGACCACCTGGTTGAAATCAGCGATGAGGGCATCAGAAAAATGGCCGAGGCAGGCGTCGTCCCCATCCTGTTGCCGGCGACGACCTTCTTTCTGCGCAAGGAAAAATACGCTCCCGCCCGTAAAATGATTGAGGCTGGCTGTCAAGTAGCCCTTGCAACCGATTTTAATCCGGGTAGCTCGATGACGCAGAATATGCAGCTGGTCTGGACTATTGCGGCATTAAAAATGGGGCTGATGCCCGGAGAACTTTTGTGGGCGACAAGTATCAATCCCGCGCGCTCGCTGGAGGCGGATAACAGAATTGGATGTGTGGAACCCGGCATGCAGGCAGATCTGATTTTGATGGAAATACCGAACCTGGAATATTTGCCGTACCATTTCGGGATTAATCATGTTCGAATGACGATGAAACGCGGAAAGGTTGTTTACAAAAACCCGCGCATGAAGGGGGAGTAAGTGGCATACTGGCTTTTAAAGACGGAACCGGGCGATTACAGTTTTTCCGATCTCCAGAAAGAGGGTACGACGGTCTGGGACGGAATCACAAGCAATTTTGCGCTGAAATTTCTGAGAACCATGCAGCCGGGCGATCAGGTAATGATCTATCACAGCGGAAAAGGAAAAAATATAGTCGGGTTGGCGGAAGTTGTTTCGCAGCCCTACCCTGATCCGGCCGGAGATAATCCCCGCCTGCTTGTTGTCGATATCAAAGCCGGCAGGGCGCTGAACGGCAAGGTCAGTCTCGGGCAATTACGCGGGATGCCTGAATTCTCCGATTTTCTCCTGTTAAAAAATTCCCGGCTGTCCGTAATTCCTGTCCCTGATGATCTTTGGAAGCGGATTATTGAACTGGATGGCTAGTTCAAAATCGTTACTTCCGAATAAATCCACAGTTGCTGCAGCGCCACAGGGGCGGGTTGCCGCAACAGGAAGGGTAAAAATACATTTTTTCACCGCATTCGGGACATGACCTTTCGAAGGGATGACTGTATTTTTTTTATCCAAATCGACTCCTTTTTGTCTGTTTGATGCATAAAAACGTTGAATGGGGCAGGCGGAAAAGCCGGCAAAGGCTTGCTTGACTTTATTTTAACTCGTTAGTAACTTCACTCCTTTGAAAACAAAGACTTAAAACAAAAACCGGCCGACTCATTTACACAGAAATATCAACGATTAGCTGAGAACCGGATCAGGACCAAAGAATGACAGAATACTCGGATTCTTACGAAAGCCTGAAAAGGGAAATCGGGTTTTACGGGTCTTCACCGCAAGTTGAGGAAATCATACGGACGCTGATAACGGTTGCTCCAACGGATTTGTCCGTTTTGATTATGGGCGAATCAGGAACCGGAAAAGAGGTCATCGCGCGTGCCATACACCGTATGAGTAACCGTGCGGATAAACCGTTGGTCGCTGTAAATACAGGCGCCATTCCGGAAGGTATACTCGAATCCGAACTGTTCGGACATGAAAAAGGTTCTTTCACGGGAGCTACCGGGCAGAAAAAGGGGTATTTCGAGGCTGCCGATACCGGGACGATTTTTCTGGATGAAATCGGGGAAATGAGCCTGAACACCCAGGTGAAACTTCTGCGTGTGCTCGAAGAATCGGAGTTTATGCGCGTTGGCGGAACGAAAACCCATAAAGTGAATGTGCGCCTGATCGCTGCAACCAACAAGGACCTGGAAACCGCCGTGCAAAACAACGAATTCCGGCGGGATCTTTATTACAGGTTAAAGGCGATTACCATTCACATTCCGCCGCTGCGCAAACGAAAACAGGATATACCGTTGCTGGTGCGTGAGCTGGCCGAAAGTTTCATTCATGATCAAAAGATTACTTTCAAAGGATTTTCACCGGAGGCGATTGAACTGATGACGCAGTATCACTGGCCGGGCAATGTGCGTGAGCTGCGTAATTTTGTTGAAACGGCTATAATTCTGAACAGGGGAGAAATAGTAAATTCCACGTATGTTCGTTCCAATCTGCCGTTACGCCGTGAAGAACCGGACGGCCGCAATTTGCCCGTGCCGTTGAATATGCCCCACGACCAGGCGGAAAGGGAACTGATCTACCGTACCCTGTTGTCGCTGAAAATGGATATCACGGAGATAAAACAGGTATTGATGAATCTGGTTAATTCCGGCATTCAACATCCGCGATACGAAATACCATACGAAGATTTACATGTGGTAGAAGGCGGTGAGGAGAATGAATTACAACCGACTACGCTGGTTGATATGGAACGGGAAATGATCCGCCAGACTTTAAAAAAGTATAACGGCAGCCGGCGCAAGACCGCCAAAGCGCTGCAAATCAGTGAACGAACTCTTTACCGAAAAATAAAAGAATATGGATTATAAAATCCGTCCGTTGTTATTTTTAACTGTAATCTTGCTTTTTAGTAGTTGCGGTTACTATTCCTTTAAGGGAGCTTTGCCATCTTACATCAAAAAAGTCGCAGTTCCGTTATTTGATGATAACACGGCTTATCCCGGCGTTCGCGAAGATTTGACCAATAAGGTGGTTGATGCTTTTGTGGAAGACAACACGCTGAAGATCACCAATGAAAACAATGCGGATATAATCATCAGCGGCACGATCATGTCCATCTCGCAACGGGCAGCCGCGCTGACAAAGGATGAGGATGTAACCGAATTCCAGGTCTATGTGAATGTACGTGTGAAATGTGAAGATATTAAACAAAACAAAACGCTCTGGCAGAAAACGATTAGTCAGTTCGGTACCATGTCAGGCGCCGGTCTCCAGGATGAACGTGATCAGGCAATAGCGGAAGCGATCGAAAAGATAGCTGAGGACATTATTAATAACACACTGGGGTACTGGTAAAAAATGTTAAGTCTCATTTTAATTAATACGTATTTTGTTGCACTGCTCATAATCGGACTTTTCAGTCTCGAAGCGGCGTATCTTGTATATCGGTATTTGAAAAACCAAAAACAAAAAGTCCTTCCATTTGATGAAAAATATCTGCCTGCGGT
>JAJRVZ010000079.1 GCA_024277055.1 Calditrichota bacterium | reverse complement strand
TTGCCGCCCTGGCCATGCTGCTCCTCGCTGTCTGGCTGATGCGTTTCGACCTGGCCTTTAAATCGGTGAAGCAGAAAGAGTTAACCCGTTTCATCGCCCTGGCCCTGATCGCCGGGTTCATCTGGCTGGGAATCGGAGGTATCATAGGACTGATTTACGGCAATGCCACCAGCGGACCTTTATATGATTCCTTTTTACATGCGGTGTTTCTGGGTTTTGTCTTTTCGATGATTTTCGGCCACGCTCCGATCATCTTTCCGGCCATCCTGAATGTGCAGATGAATTATACGAGTCGTTTTTATATTCATCTGGCGCTGTTGCACCTGTCGCTTGTGCTGCGGGTAGCGGGAGACCTCGGCGGCTGGTTTGAAGGCCGTCAATGGGGCGCCATGCTGAACGGAATTGCCATTGCCGTTTTTATTTTAAATACGGTAACCTCGATCCGCAAAAAACAGGCATAAAACTCTGCGGATAAAATTTTCGGTTTTATTGTTACTAATTGGACGGATCATTCCTGCTCAGCCGGAAAAAAGAACTCCAGCGCTTCATCCAGATGGGCCCGCCAGTTGCCCCAGCTGTGCCCCTCGTTATATTCACGGTAACGATAATCATAGCCGGCTTCATCGAGTTCTTCACGAAGGGCGCCGATCAGCGGCAACAGCAGCGGCAGGTCGTATTTTCCGCGATCCAGATAAATTCTCAACAGTTTCGGATCAGCTGCGAATCTACCGCCCAGGCTTTCCTGCACATAGGACGAAAAGGCGCCGATATTTCCGAAGTATTCCGGGTGAGAAAGCCCCATGGCCAGCGAGAGATTTCCGCCCAATGAAATGCCAAGCACGGCGTGGTCTTCGCGCCGCTCACTGATCCTGAATTTTTTTTGCAGGGTTGCCAGCACCTCATTCATCAGAAAGCGGATGAACGTCTGCTGCCGATCCTTTTCATATTCCGCCCGACGCTCGACCGGAGGTACAAACACAGCGATCAGCGGCTTTATTTTCATTCGGAAGATCAGGTTGTCGAGCACGATTTTGGTACGGCCGATTTCCAGGAATTCCAGCCCGTCATGAACCAGCAGCAACGGGTAGCTGTCCTTTGTCCATACATATTCTTCAGGCAGGTAGATGTACACCGGCCGCTCATTCTGTAATTCGTCGCTGTAAAAAACCGTGTCCCACATGGTTCCCTCTGTTACCGAATCCAGTTCCGCCAGTTCGGACGCCGGTTCATAAAGCGGCATACTCAGTTCGGAATTCGGACCGTATCCGCTCACCATTGTTTTATCGTTCAGCGGATCGAGAATCCATTTTTCTCCGTCGATCACGAATTTATAATCCAGCCGTGCATCGGGTTCAAAGGAGAATTTCATGTACCACAGCTGTGTACCGTCTACCCTTTTCATCGGTAATCCATGCGGTTTCCAGCCAGTGAAATCACCTGCCACCTGTACTTTCTGCGCCTGGCCGTAATAGACAAAATACACGTCCTCATTATTTTCAATAACCGGGAACTGTCCCTGCTGCTGCAGAAAGCTTTCCGCCAATACCGCCCGTTGTGCCAGCGGAGCGTTCAGTATGTTCCGAAGAAACCCGGGTATTTCCCGGCCGGTGTTACATGACAAAACACCTATCGTCGCTAAACAATATATCGTATATTTCATAACCCTCCCTGTTCGTTTAAAGCAGGTCTTCAATCTAAAAAAACAGGCAAATGGTAACAATGTTAATTTATTTTTTTCCTCCGCCTCGGCACGGGTGTCGATGCGCGCTCCGCTCCGGTGAACTGGCACGAATTTGAGACGGTCGGCTGTCATAACACCAGGCAGCGGCGTAAATATACCGGTCGTCGTAGGCGATTCGGATTTCTCTTCGCTCGGTAAAGGGCCCCCGGTGGGCAGGATAAATCTGAGTTAACGGCACCGGTGGAATCGATTGCCAGGCGGATTCGTTCGGAATACCATCCAGCCGGATCGGTTCCGAAATGCGGGGGACGATAAACGGCTTTCTTTGTTGGGCTTGCAAAACACAGGCGAGAACAGCAAGCAAGGTTATGAATTTCATGGACACACCTATGGTTTTAATTTAATTTTCCGTGTGTCAATGGAAATCTACGTTTAAATTCGCAACAATGTACAGTATTTTTTAAATTCGGGTTTATCAAATAAAGGTGGTGAAATTTGAAACAGGGAATGTTATTGTTCTTTCTCGCGGGTCTGCTGACACTGCTTCCGGCACGTGAAAGCAAATGGGGGTGGACGGTACACCGGTACATTAATGAACAGGCAGTTAATTACCTGCCGCCTGAAATGGCCTTTTTTCTTTCCTATCAAACATTTTTACGGGATCATGCCGTTGACCCGGACCAGGACGATCTTCCGGGTCAATACCATTATATCGACATAGATGTTTACCCGGAATTTTTTAACGGCACCCTTCCGCACAAATGGGATGAAATTATCGCTCTCTATGGTTACAACTATGTTTTTGATACGGGGATTGTTCCGTGGATCATTGAACAATGGTCGGACAGCCTGACTTCGTTGATGCGGCAGGGAAAATGGAACGACGCCTGGCAGGTGGCTGCTGAACTCGGTCATTATGTGGCCGATTCACACCAACCGCTGCACCTGACCGAAAACTACAACGGCTGGATGACCGGCAACGGCGGCATTCATTCCCGATATGAAACACAGATGATCACTCCTTATCTCACTTCGCTGAGTTTACCCCAGGGGCAGGCTGAATTCTGGACTTCACCAATTGACAGTGTTTTTTCGTACATCGATCATTTATATCCCTATGTAGCCGATATCATGGCTGCTGATGATGCGGCCAGCACAACCGATCCGGGCTATGGTTCGGTGTATTACAGCAACCTGTGGCAACTGCTGGAGGGGCAGACCACCGACGCCCTTCACAGGGCGATACTTGATCTGGCCAGTATCTGGTACAGCGCGTGGGTGAATGCCGGCAGTCCGAACCCGACGGCCATCGGCGACGAAAGCGATGTTTTGATTCCGGCGGATATGAGCCTGCGTATTTTTCCAAACCCTTTCAATCCTTCGACAAATATTCAATTCACATTATCACAAAATTCTGCAGTACAGATAGAAATCCATACGACCGGCGGACGCCGGGTCTATACACTATTTCAGGGGAATCTTGCCGCGGGCACCCATTCGCTCCGCTGGCAGCCCTCCGGCATGAGCAGTGGAGTTTATTTAGTTACGATTCGGACGGAACAATTTAATTTCACGCGTAAAGTCATTCTCCTGAGATAAGGACAGTCTTTGTTTCCCCGGCACTTAATCCGGTCCGCCGGATTAAGTATTTTCTGCCGGATACACACCGCAATCGGATTTCAGATTGTTTGCAGCGGATCACAGATACCGATTGCCTGCTTGCTTCCGAAATTGTAAATTGCCCCGATTCACAGCGGAGTCTATTATGTACGATAAATTTAAAATCGGTCATTATACCGACGACAAAAACAAGACCGGTTGTTCGGTAATTCTCTGTCCGCCGGATACCACCGCATCCTGTTATATCGCCGGCTCGGCTCCCGGATCAAGAGAAACGGCGCTGCTGCACCCGGAACGTAAGCTCCGGCACATTCATGCCCTGCTGCTGACCGGCGGCAGTGCCTTCGGATTGAATGCCGCGGCCGGTGTTGTTCGCTGGCTGGAGGAAAAGGGAATCGGCTACGAAACACCCTTTGCCAAAATCCCCATTGTTCCAGCCGCCGTCGTTTTTGATTTGTATCTCGGCAGCGCCGCTGTCCGACCCACGGCGGAAAACGCATACACCGCCTGTGAGAAGGCCGTTCCCGATTTTTCCGAACAGGGCGGCATCGGTGCCGGCACAGGGGTCACGGTCGGAAAATGGGCCGGGCTTGAGCACGCAATGAAAAGCGGGCTTGGTATTGCCGAGATAAACCATGGTAATCTACGGATACGCGCCCTGTCGGTCGTGAATGCCGTCGGCGATGTAGTCGGGCGGGACGGAAGTATTGCAGCCGGAGCACGGTCGAAAGAAGGAAACTTCCTGGCACAGGATGATCCTTCCCGCCGCTGGCAGCCACCTGAAGTCGGCATGGCCGAAAACACCGTACTCTCCGTACTAATGACCAATGCCAATCTCGATAAACTCCAGTGCTTCCTGCTGGCACAGCGGGCGCAGAGCGGACTGGCCAGGGCAATTATACCGGCCAGCACCAGTTTTGACGGCGATATCATTTTTGCCCTGTCCAACGGCAGACAGGAAGCTCCCGTTGATCTTATTGCCGAACTGGCGGCGGAAGCTTTGCGTAAAGCCGTTATCAATGCGGTAAAAAGAAAAACGGAGTGAATCAAGTTGATCGATTCCTTCACCGAGGTTTTCAGCGTTATCAATATGCAGTTGTTTCTCTCCGCAGCATTGATGTTTTTTGTTGGATATGCGCTGGCGCCGACAGCCTATTTTAAAAAAATAAAATGGCTTACCGCCTACCCCTTTTTCATTATTCACTTAATGGACAAGTATTTTAAGACCGACTGGCATCCGGCATTGATTTTTCTCCTGCTGCTGACGCTGAACAGTTTCTCATTATTCACAAATATTCTGTCGGGAATCGTACCCGGCTTGCCTGTTATCTTCGCAATCCTGCTGGGGATTAATATCGGCGTGGTACTGTATCACACCGTCGGCGGTGAGCTGTATTATCCCGCCCTGCTGAATCCGGTGGCCATGATCGAATTGCCAACGGCATGGATCAGCCTGGCGCTGGCCTTCGAGATGAACCTGATGGGAGAATTCGGTTTACCGGTGGTTACCTTCGGGGAGAGTATGCATTACTTCCGGGCAACGATCCTGCCGCTGCTGGTTATAGCAGCCGTCATAGAAACAGGGTTGATCGTTTTCAGCCGTCGATTCGAAACGGATGATTCCGATGAAGAAAAGAAGAAGGACAACGGAAACGGGCAGTAAGAATCAGCTGGTTTTCAGCAGCAGTTTTATTTCCTTCCAATTCAGTTTTTTGCCGTACATCAGAATACCCATACGGAATATTTTAGCTGCTACAAAAACCATCCCGATAATCGAGACCACGAGAATGACGGTTGTGATATAAATATCGGCCTGCAGTGCCAGCGCCCCCTGCTGTGAAATGCGCATGATCATGAAATAGGGTGTCAGCAGCGGAATATAGGTCAGCACCTGAATAATTCCCGAATTCGGCTCTTTCAGCAACAGGAAAACGAGCAGTACGGGTAAAATAGCCAGTGTTCGCAACACCAGGTTAATCTGCTGGGCTTCCTGTTCGCTGGAAAAAACAGCGCCGATCGAGACGAAGATTGCTGCATAGAGCAAATAGCCCAGGCAAAAATAAAGCAGAAAATACAAAGCATTGTCCCAGTTCAGATACGGGATTTGTCCTGCCTGAAACAGGTTCAGAAATACGAACAGCGCGGCAATACCCAGCCAGATAAGCACCTGGGTCAGTCCGAGGAATCCCAACCCGAAAATTTTACCGGCCATGATCTGCCGGCTGCTGGCATAGCTGAGCAGCACCTCGATTACACGGTTGGTTTTTTCCTGCAGAACACTGCTGAACAGAAATCCGCCGGAAGTAAAAATGGCCATGAACAGCAGAACGACCCCGATGATCGAACCGTAAAATTCAACATAGAAATTCCATTCCTGTTCACCCCGGGCGCGCAACTGGTACTTTTTCAGTTGTACCGGCTCGAGCCATTCCGAAATCTGTCGGGTATTGATATTGGCATTGGCCATGCGTGCTTCGATAATTATTTCATTCAACACCGCATGCAGTCGCTCTGCTTCCAGCAGATTGCCGGGGGTGTAGGTGTGGTATTCGATCACGCTGTTGTCCTCGATATCTTCCGGAATTACCAGGTAAGCGTTCAGCACCTGTTTGAACAGGAGGGAATCAGCCGCACGCCGGGCCTCGCTGTTGAAAACCGAATCCAGCTGTGCCTGGTGGGTTTCGAGCTCGATTTCGATCAGATCCTTCAGTTCCCGCGTCTCCACCATTTCGTCATAGGTTTTTTGCAACAGATAGTTTTTATTGGGCAGATTGCGCCGGTTGTAATACTGTACACGCAGATCTTTTATGGCATTGTACGCCTGGGTGATGGAGTCCATGCGAGCCTGCATTGTCTGTAATTCGCTGTGTGCCTTTTTATAATCCGGTGAATTATCCACCGAAACCGGCATAACGACATATTCAGGCGTTCCGTTTTTCAGGCGGAAATTTTTATTCAGTTGCTTCTGCAGATTGGTGACCAGGCTTCGTTCTCCAAGGTTTACAACCCCGATCAACTTTGTGGAAACTTCTTCTTCGTAGGTCAGGAAAAAAGCCGGCAATGTTATCAGCAACGAAAACAACATCGGCAGAATAAAAGTGGAAAATAAAAAAGAGCGGGATCGGAATCGGGTCATATACTCCCAGCGGGCGATTCGAAAAAAATTCTTCATTTGGATGCCTGTGAATTGTCTTTCTGGATCAGCTTAATGAAAATATCGTGCAGGTTCGGCTCAACCATGTAAAATTTCTTCACCGTTGCCCTACTGAACAGCTTGCTGATGATTTTTTTAAAATCTCCGTTCATGTTTTTGATGGCTATTTTGCAGCTTTTATTTTTTTCTTCAAGTATTTCAATGTCCTCCATTTCATGGAGAAAGCCGAGGTCATCCTCCGCTTCGATATAATAGGCGTCTTCGCGGTACTGCTTTTTGATCTCTTCCATTTTGCCGTCCAGAATAACCCGCCCCTGGTTGATCAGGCAGATATGATCCGACAGTTTTTCCACTTCATCCATCTGATGTGTTGAGAGAATGATGATTTTGCCCTCTTCCTGGTATTGCCTGATAATTTCCCGTAGCACGATCTGGTTCACCGGGTCCAGCCCGGCGAAAGGCTCGTCGAGGATCAGTATTTCGGGGGCGTGCAGGGTTGAAGCAATAAACTGGATTTTCTGCTGCATTCCCTTGGAAAGTTCGTTGACCATTTTCTCCGTGTATTCCACCAAACCCATCCGATCGAGAAAACGAATAGCTTCGATTTCTGCACGGTGGCGGGACATGTTGTTCAGGGTTCCGAAATACGTCAGCAGGGCCAGAACAGTAGCACGCTGGTACAGACCGCGTTCCTCCGGAAGATAGCCGAATTTCCGCTGGCTGACTTTCGACCGTGGTTCTCCATTGTAAAGAATTTCGCCTTCATCGGCCCGCAGAATGTTCATCAGTATGCGTATTGTTGTGGTTTTTCCCGCACCGTTCGGTCCCAACAGGCTGAATATCTCACCGGGTTTGACCCGGAAAGACAGACTGTCCAGCACCTGGTTTTCGTTGAATGCTTTTCTCAGCTCTTTTACTTCAAGCATAGAAGCCGGTCGTCCTGATTAATTCAAATACCCGATTGCCGAATCGTAACATTTTCATTTGAATAAAACTTTTTAAATATCTGCTGTTCAAATATCTCCTTCCTTGAAACCGGTACCTCCACTTTCAGCCAGACTTTCTGCTCGAACCGCGAATCGACCTGCCGACCGTCACAGCCCTTCAGGATGTGCTGAATATCGCCGACGGCGGCATAATCCGCTTCCAGCTCCAATATGGCATACTTTACTCGTTCCACGATTTTTGCCGCTTCTATCACCTTAACGGCCGCATCGGCATAGGCGCGTGCCAGTCCGCCGGTGCCCAGTTTTGTACCGCCGAAGTACCGCGTCACCACCAGCAGCACTTCTACCAGATCATGACTCTCCAGAACTTTGAGAATCGGAATGCCCGCCGTAGCGGACGGCTCACCGTCATCAGAATATCTGAATTCTGTCCGGCTGATACGCCAGGCATAGCAGTTATGCGTCGCATTATAGTATTTTTTGCAAATCTCCCGGTAAACCCGATCCGCCTCCTGTTTGCTTTGTACATGAAACAGCCGGCCTGTGAACCGTGATCCTTTTACCTTTATTTCGGCATTCGCTTCGCTGCCGGAGACGGTTTTGTATTTATCCTGATTGTATTCTGTCAAAGCTAACAAGCATAACGTATTTATTTACATTGAGTTACATACCTGATATTTTCAATATACTTAATTTCGGGGATGCAATCAAGGCGGGCTGCTGTTCCGAATATCCCTGAGCAGTTTATTGAATTGAGGCAGGTAATCCACCAGTTCCAGCGGCGGTCCGATGGTCCGGGACGGGAAGTGTGTTTTAAAAACCAGCATATCTGCCCGTTTTGCCGGGAAACCGCGCAACTTTTCCCAATTAATATATATACCGGTCCGGGTCAACCGGTCGCACAGAAAATTGTCGATTTTTTCAGCCGGCTGTTTTTCATCATCGCCACTGGAACTGTTTTTTCGCATCCAGTCTCTTTTCATGGCTGTCGCCACCAGGTCATCTTTCATGAAAGCCGTTATGATTTCGACTTTTTCATCCCCGCCGAGTCCCAGGGCGGCGGCATGCTTTGCCAGCAATTCGTCATCAAGATTCATGCGGGTCGCAGCAATGATGCTGTTACGAAAGTTGCCGGGCGATGAAGTTTCCAGCGGATACGGACCGGTTCGAAGTCTTTTCAGCAATTGTTCCACAGTCCAGTTTTCGCCGTCGGGAAAAGTCACAACCGGTTGCCGTAATAATTCTTCTCCGGTGTCAAGTGTTTTCTCTATGGCGGAAAGAAACGGCTGCGGATTGCCACTCCTCTCGAATTGAAGTTGCTTTTCCAGTGCCCGGGCCAGTTTTTTGAATACGGATTTATCCAGTTCGTATTTCTGCGGCAGGTGCTCCGCAACATATTTTTCGAAGAGGGTTTTTCTTTTGCGATCACGAAGGGTTTTTACCAGCTTCCGACGTTGAGCTTCCAAATCTATTTCCGCCGTGAAAATATCCTGTTTTTCGCCGATCAGTTTCACAAAAAAATAACGATGCCCCAGAGTGATCGGACCACGGACCTCATTCATTTTCATATCAAAAACCGTCTGTTCCAGTTTCTCGAACCGGTACCCGAACGACACACTATCCACAGGTATTTGCCGGATATCGTAGCCCAACAGGGCGGCCAGGCGTTCGAAACTTACCCCATTTTGCAACTGAGCGGCAAAGTCCTGTGCCCGCCTTTCATTATCTGAAACAAGAAATTGAATGATCCGCTTCCGTTTCGAGCGAAAATAGGCGTTTCTGATTTCCTGTTCACCGATCTTTATATTGCTGAATATCTTTTTTTCCCAGAATCGTTCGATCAGGGCCTCGCGGCGGTATTGCTCAGTCATTTCTCTGATTACCGGTTTTTTGTCCAGCTGCCGCGCGTATCCTTCCAATGCCCAAAGTTTTTTAGCGATTAACGAATTCAGAACGATCCGCCTGGCAACGGTGTCCGATTTGATTATACCGAGCGCAGGGTTGAAACGGTAGGCCAGTTCGAATTCTTCCTGAGATATTTGCAGGTCACCGACCCTGGCCACCACCGGCATTTTTGATTCCTTTTCACAGCCGCCGGCGAAAATAATTACAAGCATTATTACAATACCTGCCGGGAAAAAATTTTTCATGGATTAAACCCCGTATTACAAAAAAAGGCAAGTTCAAATTTGAACCTGCCTTTAATTTACAGAATAAATTTTTTATTAAAAACGAACGGACAGGGAGAATCGCTGTGCATTTTCCAGCCGGCCAAAATCGGCATAGGCGTAGTCCGCGCGCAGCGATACCGTACCTCCGAGACGAATTCGTGCACCCAGCCCCATGGTCGGTCCTTCTTCGGATTTACTGAGGAACAGTGATTTATAACCTCCACGCAGAAAGAACATTTCCTGCCAGCCGTACTCGAAACCGGCGTTCACCGATTCAAAATTGTCGTTCGGATGCAGTGCATCAACGGCAATGGTCAGCCGGTTGTCTTCGTTTTCGATCAGGTTTTTGGCGATGCCGACCTGAAATCGCAGTGGAAGCGAATAACTTTGCATTTCGTACTGGGCATTTACAACCACCACATTACCTTCGTTGAACGGATCCGGGTCCTGTGCGAATTTTATATCCCGCCCGCTGAGTTGCATATCCGAACCGAAGTTGGTAATACTGGCGCCGAGACGGATTCCCCAGAACGGCGTTTCAAACAATGTTCCGGCATCAACGGCGATTGATGAAGCGGACATGTGCCAGATGCGTTCGTAAATATATTTCACCGTAATCCCGATGGAAAACTTGTCCGTCAGGTTTCGCGCGTAGGACAAACCGGCCATGAAATTGGAAACATCGAAGCGCTCACCGGTTCCGTCCGGCTGCTCAACGGTGCGGACATCCATTTCGCCCGAGTTGAGCGACATGATCATCGTACCCACCGTTCCTATCGATCCTAAATCCATAGAAATGGCGCCGAACTGGAACTGGGTGCCGGCAAGCCATTCGGTATGGGTGAACATGGCTTCGTGAGCATGAATCCGCGACAATCCCGCCGGGTTCCAGTAGATGGTGCTCACATCGTTGGCAACGGCAGCCACCGCGCCGCCCATGGCTATCGAACGGGCATCAACACCCAGTTTGAGAAACTGGCCGACCGTCGTCCCCACTTTTGAAATAGTTCCCGACGAAAGCCGGTCGTTCTGTGCCTGCATGCTGCCGGCGATCAACAGCAGAATGATTAACGAAGCTATCAGCTTTTTAACTTTCATTTATCTTCTCCGTAATGGCTGTCGTTTGTTATTTAATTATGGCAAATTTGCCGATCTTTTCTCCAATGCCGGGGGCATCCACATGATAAATATACAGCCCGTAGGCAACCTCCATATTATCACGAGTCAGCAGGTTCCAGTATTCCTGTCCGTCGTCCACCGTGCTGTCGTGCTCCAGCACTTTTACCAGTTCGCCCGCCAGGGTATAAATGCGAATCGTACATTTCATCGGCAGTTTGTCAAAGTACAACCGGCGGAAACCGCGCGTTTCACGGGCGATCGGGTTCATCGGTTCGATTACATTGGTGGCAACATAGGGATTCGGAACCACCCGTATGTTATCCAGCTGGGATTTTGCCCTGGCCTTATCAATTTTCGCACCGATGGTCGAAAAAGAAAAGGCATCACCGTTGGCAAACGGTTTGTCGGTACCGATGTAAAATATGTCGCCGTCCGACGGCGGAATATATTCGCCTGTGCCCGAATCGGGCTTTACAAATTTTATTTCCCAGACGATGTTACTCGATGTAACCCCGCCCTTGAGCATAAAAATCACATCGCCCGGATCCCAGGCCTGGTTGAGCGGGGGAACTTCCGTTATCGCGAATTTCATGCGTTCGTTGGTAATTACATCGTAAATCTGAAACGGAGCTACAACACCTGTGACCGCCGTATCAACTATGTCGGAAGAAAAGCGGATTTCATAGTCGGACGGGTCTTCCTTTTTAGGTACCAGGCTTTCAAGAACCAGATTCGTATTACTTGAACTGCTCCAGTCGGTAAGGGTCTCGTTCACTCCGAAATCGGACTGTTTCACCACCAGCCGCAAGCCGTCGAATATGGGATTGGTTGCCTCCGAATCAATGGCCGTGCTGCGGAATACCGGGAAACGGGTGTAGCGGATCAGGTAATCGACGGCATCTTCCATACGGGCATCATTTCCGGGCCCCGGCGGGATAACCCGGATACTGCCCCCGATCATATCAATTTCATAATCAACACCGAGTTCGAAAACATCGCTGCCGTCGAGACTGGTAACAACCGCACTCGAATCATTTATATAAGGATAGGTCAGCGGTACGAAATTATCATAAAAAGAAGTGAATTGTTCCTCTACTGGTTTCAAATCCTCAACGGAATATTCGGTACCGGCCGTATCGGAAAATACGATCATATATTTGTTATCCTCTTCGACCGCCAGTTCATCTACGATGTCTACGGTAATTACTCCTGTTGAAAATCCCCGCTCACGGACGATACCGTTGTTTACATCCGAATTAACGATTGCTGGCGGAGTATATCCGGCTGCGCGGCTGCGCGGCACCACCCTTGCCGTGTTGACATCGAAAGTGTATTCATCGGTTGTCGGGTCGAAATTGATAATCTTCGAGCACTCGGTGGGCGGAATACGCAGCGAGTCGTCGCCGTGATCGTACGAAACAACGGCATAGAAATACGTTTGCCCGTTGATCACATTGTTCGAATCAATGAACGTGTGACGGATACCGTTGTTTTCACCCAGATAATAAGCCACTCCCTGTTCCGCATAGGGAATATTCGATACACCGAAATATTCATTGATCAAATCAAAACGGGCTGATGCGCCGCTCGCTGTCTTCAGCGGTTCGAACAGAAAACCGTTGCCATTGGCATCGGTGATCGTTTGTTGATCTTCGAATTTGGGATGTGTGCTGCGTAAAATATAATAGCCTTCGAAATCCATCTTTTTCGAACCGGGATCAACGGATTTTTCCGCAACATCATCCCAGTACAGCATTACCTGCCGGTCACCCGGTACTACGGTAACATTCGGTTTTGCCGGCGGCTTGGCGAACTGGTATCCGGAATTGTATATTTTCTGAACCGTATTTGCGTTCAGAACAAGGTCATTGCGGTCGGCACCGATGATCAGTCCGATTGAAAACCGCTTAATGGCTTCGCTGATCTCCGATTCCCCCACCGTTTGTACCGAGCGCAGGGTGAATTTCCCGGAACCGTACAGGAAAACGTAATCTCCTTCCACCTCGGTCGTATCAAAGGTTCCCGGTTGCATGTGATCCTGATAGATCAGGCGGTCGTTACTGATCCGCAAACCGCTGAATAACGGTTGTGAAAAGCTGGTCAGACCGATCATATCCGACTCATCGATATCAGTGAACTCGAAGTTGGGTTCTCCCGGTTTTCGGATATCGAACGGATCGCCGGAAGTCGGTACACCGTCTTTTTCGCCTTCGTCACCGGTATTCGGTACCCCGTCTATGCCGACATCATCCGTATCGGGGTTCCAGTCGTTATCATTATCGATACCGTCGGTCCAGCTTTCATCAATCATTCCGTCTTCGTCGTTGTCGATCCCGTCGTTAGAAATACCAGGACTTTCCAGGAATTTATAGCCGAGATACCCGGGAATGATATTCGGGTTGTTCAGACTTTTGCCGTCACTATCCCAGGCAAAGGTCATTTCCAGCTGGCGGTCGAAACTCGCCCAGTCATCGCGCCAGTCCGAGGGACCTCCGATATGCGGGTCGCCCCACATACCGAACACGACATTATTAAGGTCTTTTTCACCTTTGTTTGTAATTTTATAGATCAGGAATATGGCATCCTCGGCAAGTACATTGGCCCACTGGTAATAGCGTGCTTCAACTTCCAATCCCAGTCCTTTTCGCTGTCCCGATTTGATCGAATAATTGATATTGCTCTGCGTGGTTTCAATACTCCAGCGATTGTCTGGCAGTGTTTCCAGCAACAGTGAATCATTGTTCAGTACTTCTTTTATAAAATAGAACCGTTCGCGGTCACCGTCGTGCCATACCAGTACATCGGCGCTGAAATCCCTGCCAGTCGTAAGTTCGGCGTTTTCAAAGCCGGCGCCCTGATCCACCAGGAATAACAGGCCGTCCGCCTGAGCATCTCCGAAATCCAGGTCCGCGGTCCGGTTGCGGAAATTTTCTCTGGTATAGGGGTAATACATAAATTCAAAATTATCGCGGTCGTCCATTACGAAAAAAGCTTCTTTATCGGCGTTGGTCGCCCCCTGCCCGAGCGCGCCGGGCCAGACGTAATCGCGAAGGTTTTGATTATACCAGCTGGCCGGCCAGCTGTCCGGTTTGCCATCGTTATCGCGATCACGGTCGTCACTGGTCGGTATCCGGTCCTGACTCTGGTCAACGTATTCTATGCTGCCGTCATCGGCCAGCGCCAGCGGCTGCCAGCCCCAGCGAACCAACAGGTCGGGAGAAACTTCACCGCCGTTGGAAATCAGCCCGTCTGAAATAATATAAGTGAAAAACGTCGTATCAGTGCCGACGACCGCCATGAATACATCCTGATCGCTGCCTTCGGGCACATCGACCTGCGCACCGACGAACGGTGCAAATTCATAGCCGTAACCGAGACCTTCCCAGACGATATCGGTGATCCGGTTTCCGGGGGATGAAATAGAACCGAAATTCCAGATCTCTGTGGTAATTTTGTTTCCGTTCATAATGGCATTCTGCCGCAGAACGGTACCGCCCGGTTTTTGAAATCTTGCTTCCGCCCAGCTGTAATAGGAACGGTACATATCCGGCGTCCAGGTTTTATTTGGGCCCTGTGCGAAAATACTGTCCATGTCTGACTGGGCAAGTAAGGTACTGCTCAATAACAGAAGACCAATGAATCTATTGATCCACCCTGTTTTCATAATCGTCTCCTTATTCGATTCTGCTAAAATTCCACGCTGAGCCCAAGCCGAAATTCGCGGGGTGGCGAGTAATAATTGGGTCGCGTATTGTACTCATCCCAGGTATGCACACCGGGTTCGCCATAATGACTTTTAAATGTCTCCGTTTCCTGTGTCGATCGCGAATAGTAGGTATAGGTGGCACGACCGGTATCATCGAATACGAAACGCTCGTTCAGCGTATCGAAAAGATTGTATACCTTTGCAAACACCTGGTAACGGATCGGACCAATACTGAATCCGTAGGTAGCCAGCAAATCCACCGTTGTGAGGGTGGGCTTGCGGGCGGAATTCGGTTTGGCGTCATAATTTGAATTGGCAATTATCGGCGTATAGGGATAGCCGGTTGACAGTTTGCCGATCATACTGACACTGAAGTTTTCAGTCGGGTGAACGGTAAATGAACCGTATAGATTGTGCGTCTGATCCCAGTCCAGTGGAATAACCAGTTTTTCGTTTTCCTGGCCGGAAAGCGAATTATAGAAAAATGCGCTCGAATTATTGTCGTTACCTTCCGCAACCTGGAAGGTATAATCTATTTTTACGGCAATCGGTAAAGCTGCCGTGCTGCGCTTTGAAATAGACAACGTTATACCACGGATATTACCGTAATCCTGATTTCTTCGGATCCGGTACGATCGGTTGTCGCCG
>JAJRVZ010000078.1 GCA_024277055.1 Calditrichota bacterium | reverse complement strand
TGTATCCGGTTTTAATCCGTTTCCCGGTACATCAGCAGCGGTGCCCCATATTGCCGGAATTGCCGCATTATATTATGAAAAATATGGTGTTGGTACAAACCAGCAAAATTTTTATGACGATCTTAAAAATAGTGCAGATGGAATTGCAGGAAGAAAAGGAAGAACCTGGAATAACCAGAGTGGCTACGGCAAAGCAAATGCCTTTGAAGCGCTTGGCGGCGGTCCATTGAATGTAATTGTAAATCAACTAGATAAAAATAATTCGCCTATTGATGCAATATGGCATTGGGAAAACAATGCTTGGAACAACTATTGGGATTTGCCTCATACCTTTGAATGGGATGAAAATTCCCAGCAGACATTAGAAGGAGCAAGGGGGGTAGTAAATAACCAAAAATATATGAATTGGAAAGATAATAATAATGTCATCGAATATAAGAATCACAATCATTTTACAATTGACCAAACGATAAACTCGCTCACCTCACATTTGGATTATACAAAAAATGCTATTATCAAAACAGAACTAACATCAGGTGGCAGCGGTGGTAATGTTGAATTTAAAGATCCCTGGTATGAAGATTATAACGAACCTCCCTATGGTTACCGTAACCGCGGAATGTCAGCAATATTTCATTCACAGCCTTCACCTTTAAATCTTACACCAGCTTCAAATTATAAAGGCGTGTTTTTGGATCAAGAACCAGATCCACAACATCCAGAATATCCCTACTACTCCGTGCGGGCGCAGCAGGAGCAAACCTTCCAGGCGCATGGCGAAGATATTACCGGCTATTTCCTGAACTGGGAAGCCGCCGGCGCAGATTTGCAATCTCCGAATTACAGAACCACAGCAGTAGTTTTCCGTCAGGATAATGCCGAGGTGAAAGCCGTGTACAAAGGGCACATGGTATCCGGTTCGACTACGGCTACAGCCGCGAATAACGGCAGGCGAATATTGAATGAAAATGATTCGCAGGATATGCATCTGTGCTATACCGACGGCAGCAATATTTATTACACAAAGTATGATGCCTTTTCGCAATCCTGGTCCAAAGAATTCCGGGTAAACCAGGCGGGTGGCGCAGCGGAGAACCCGACCATTTGCCAGATTGTTGAACTGGAAGGCGTCGATGAACCACAGGGCAGTTATATTACGGTGCTTTGGGATCAGATAGTTGACGGCCGACACTGTCTGCATACAAGAACTAAACCCATAGGCGGTAATTGGTATGAACCGGCTTTTGAGTCTTATATTTATGATTCCGATGTACCGATTAATCCTTCGGCCACTTTTTCTGTATATCGCATGGAAGAGGAAGACCCGGTCTGGCAATTATATGCAGTCGGTCGTCTGATCAATAATCCTCCGGGGTACCCGGACGGCATTTATCTTTTCCCATTTGAGCGGAATGAAAGTTTTCAATATTATATTGCCGACGCCATCAAAATTCCCGGAACGAATGCCAATTCATTTGAACCTGCTGTTTGCGTCGAACCGCCGGAACGTCAAATGTCCATATCCGGTAAATTATATATTACCTGGCGTCAGGACGAAGGCCCGGATGATGAAATTAAATTTATCACCTATGACCTTGAGGAAGAGCATTTTGTTGAAAGCGCCGCCATCAGTTCAGGTGAATCCTACGCGCCGTCAATTGTTTGTGAAGAAGGCGGAGAAGCCAACGTGATGTGGGAGAGTTGGGATGAAGATGAAAACAGTGTTATTCATCACCGGCGCTATGATACTGCCCGGAAAACCTGGGAACCGATTCGCGAAATCAGCTGCGGTAAATGTCACGAAGACCTGCAGTTGCATCGCCCTTCTGTCGGCGCTTTTAAAAAAGCAACGGACGCCATCCTTTCTGCTGCGGTCGAAATTAATCAGGCCAATACCTGGTATTTTAATTTTGACGGATCGGACTGGTCGCAATCCGGTTTGTCCCATTCCGGTGTTAATCCATCTATTGCCGATTACGGCGAACAGTTGATGGGCGTCGCCACCGACAACAGCGATGGACTACCCTATCTGCTGGCAAATCAAATAATATCTTCCGAAAGCGAAAAACAATCGCATCCCATCCTGCGTCCGGTGCGTTACCGGAAACAGTTGTTCAGATTGCAGAACCTGTCCGCCTTAAACATGCACGGAAAAGTAACATTGAAGATAAGTGATATAAAATCGGCTATGAGCGATATTGGTTTTTTATCAGGCATGCAAAATGACTTTTTGCATTCTTCCCCGGTTATCGTAACCGATTCCATGCATACAGTTTCATTCAAATACGACCTGCGGATCAGGAATTATCAGCCCGGCGCCACATTACCTTCGCAGCCGCTAATGCGTTTATCTATAATTGACCAGCAATCCCGCCGGCGTCTGGGAATGTTACCAATTGTAAAATTTGCTGCAATCCGCGGCAGGCAATTCTCACAGGCTGATTCCATTTCCATTGACCTCAGCCCGTATAGCGGAAAAACAGTTGGTTTAAAATTTGAAAGTATCTACGACCTGACGGAACATAACCGGACAAAACCAGATTTGATTGATGGTTATGCTTTCAGCAGAGGACATTCCGGTAAAATGAATACCGGAAAATTACTTTCCGGTATTACACAACCGGGTGCTTTACCGGAACGCTTTAACTTATATCAAAACTATACCAACCCGTTCAATCCTGCTACACAAATCCGCTTCGATATTCCTGAACAAACGGCAGTCCGGCTGACTGTTTATGATCTTTCCGGAAGGGTTATTGCCAGACTGGTAAATGGTAAAAAGGAACCGGGGCGATACAGGGTACCTTTTGAGGGTAGCAACCTGGCTTCCGGACTTTATATTTACGAATTAAAAGCGGGCAACTTCCGGCAGGTGCGAAAAATGATGCTTTTAAAATAGTCGGTTCCGATAGCCCCGGCCGGCACCGGGGTTTTCATTGTTTTTGTTGGGCTGATTTCAGCTGAGAATTGTCATTCTCCGATATTTAAAACCACTTTGCCGACACTTTGCCGGGATTCAATAAAGGCATGGGCTGCGGCTACTTTATCCAGGGGATATTCGGCACCGATTACCGGCCGGATATCATGCTGTTTTACAAAGAATACCAATCGCTCGTAAACAGATTGCATGGTTTCGGCATCCTTCAGCAGGTAGCCGAGGTGGGTGGCATGAACGCCGATTGACTGTTCAGCCATTTTCATTATATTCGCCCGCGGGATATCGCGCCAGGATCGGTACCAGCTCAGCGGATTCCACCAGTGCAGATCCAGAGAAGCGTAACCGACTACAACCATTCGCCCGAAAGGGTTGAGCAGGTCCAGGCTGTTGCGATAAATCTCGCCACCGACCACCTCCAGCACAACATCTATTCCTCCGGCTGTTTCACGCAGTTTCTTAAAAACTTCAGTGTGACGATAATTGAAAGCGGCAGCCACCCCCATGCGCCGCAAGCGTTCCAGTTTTTCTTCACTGCCTGCCAGACCGTAAACTTCACATCCGTTTGCAACGGCCAGTTGAACAGCCGCCGTACCAACGCCTCCTGCGGCAGCAGTGATCAGCACCTTTTCCCCGGACCGCATGCGTCCCAGTTCGGCCAGCGCCACCCAGGCGGTCATATAATTTACCAGAAAAGCAGCCGATTCAGCGGCGGAATAACCGGCAATCGCCGGCAAAGCCTGCCCGGAGGCAACGACTATTTTTTCCGCATAGCAGCCGTACTGCGCGCCGATCATTACCTTTTCTCCTATTCGTTCCGAATCAACACCCGCTCCGACCGCAATAATCTCTCCGGTGCCCTCCATTCCCGGAATATAGGGACGCTTCGGCGCCCAGCCGTAAAGTCCCTTTCGCGACAGAATTTCGGCATAATTGATTCCGGCATAGTGTAACCGCACCAGAACTTCCCCTTTTCCCGGTTGGGGGTCGGCAACCCGGGAAATTTTCAAGACCTGCGGCTTTCCGCTTTTTCTGAGTTCGACAGCACGCATATTTTTCCCCGAAAAAAATTCAGTGTTCAAAATTAAATAACCGGAAGCTTTAATGCTACCAATTGTTGCGGAAGTGTTTCTATATTGATTTCATAGGCGAAATGGAATCACCCGTGTGTGAGGTGAACGAAAGGGAAGTTTACAGGAAGATTATAACAAATGCTATAAAAGCCCACATGAAAAGTGAAATGGAAATACCGACTAAAAATCCGAATGCTTCAGGGACTTTCAAGGCCGATACACGGTGTTTTGACTTGATTTTTTCCTCCCGGTAAAAACGTGAATCCGCGGTGGAAAATTGCCGCGGTGTGTACATCTGCGTTTCAATCAATTCCAGTGCGTCGTTTATGTTTCCGGTCGTCAGGGTACTCGTATTCAAATCATCTCCTTTCTTTTAGTTGTAAATATGAATATGAAAGATTGGAGAGTTATCAGGAAACGATTAGAATTCGGTTAGCCGTTTTTTCTTTGAACATTGGTTTTATTTAACCGGAACTATATTTATATTTGACCCCTGCTGCCGGTTAAAAAATCAGCCGGATTTGTTCACGAAACTATTTGAGTACAAAAAGATCGGTGAAAAATGGATGCATGGATAAACATGGTGCCCGAAGACAAAGCGGACGGGTATCTCAGGAAATTGTATGATCGTTTTCAGGATCGCAGCAGTGGCAGAATGGATCATATTCTTAAAATCCACAGCCTGGATCCCCCGACCATGGAAGATCATGTACACATGTACAAACGGTTGATGTTCGGTGAATCGGAACTTTCACGGCTGGAGCGGGAAATGATTGCTGTTGCTGTTTCCGTTGCCAACGAGTGTCATTACTGAATTACGCATCACGCGGAGGGTCTCCGCAAAAGCGGCGCCGGTGAATCGTTCATTGATGCATTGAAAGCCAACCGATACCCGCGGCAGGCTACGGAATTGCAGCGGTTGCTGATTGATTACGCACGAAAATTGACGCTTTCCCCGTCGAAAATGAAAAAGACGGATGTTGATGCGCTGCAGGCAGCCGGGCTTTCGGAAAAGGGTGTTTTACAGGCCAATCTGATTGTCGGCTATTTTAATTTCGTAAATCGGCT
>JAJRVZ010000077.1 GCA_024277055.1 Calditrichota bacterium | reverse complement strand
TTCCATGGCCGGTACCATGTAATAAACATGTTCGGTATCGGTAACGTGTACGTGGTCACTGCTGAGCGTGATAAATTCCGGGTTGCGGATGAATTCATTGGCGGTGCCGAATACATGTGAGGGAAAAGTGGCGGAAAACATACAGCTGTGTACCGAACGCCGCGGCATGTAATTCAACAGTTTTTTCATGTCAGGATAAAAACCCATCGAAAGCATACGGTCGGCTTCGTCGTATATCAGCATTCTGAGATGTTCGAGAGACAAAGTTTCTTTCAGTAAATGATCGAGCACGCGCCCCGGCGTACCGACGACGATATGTGCACCTTTTCTCAGGGCGTCAAACTGCATTTTGTAACCGACGCCGCCGTAAACGGCCACGGACCGGAACCCGTTGTCTCCGCAGAGTCTTTCGGCTTCCTGCCACACCTGACGCGCCAATTCGCGGGTGGGAACCAGTATCAGTGCCTGGGTATGGTTTTTGGCGGAATCAAGTTTTTCGAGCATGGGTAATAGAAAAGCACCGGTTTTGCCGCTGCCGGTTCGCGCCTGAATTAACATGTTTCGTGAGGCCAGTAAATAGGGAATAGATTTTGCCTGTACCGGCATCAGGGCTGTCCAGCCGGCTCTGGATGCGGCATCCTGCATAACGCGTGGTAATTGTTCAAGGGTAAGTTCCGGTAATGTTTCAGATGTATTTTTCATTTAGTCCTCAATAAAAGTAGGTTTTTCTGTTGTTTGTAACAAATATGATCGTATCGGGCAGCATATTAACACAATTTAGAAAAATAAGGTAAAAATTAAAATAAAAAACCAAATTTATCACCCGAACAAATTAAATATTATACATATTTGCGAAAAATTATTCGGAACGCTATATTTGCCCTCCGGTTATAAAGAAAAACGCCGGCCCGCCAGCGATAAATATCAGATTCGTATAATAAGGAGGCATCACAATGTCTGATCAAATCAAATTTATACTTGATGAAAACCGGCTGCCCGAAAGCTGGTACAATATCGCCGCAGATTTGCCGCAGGCGGCACCTCCGGTTTTACATCCCGGAACGGGAGAACCGATCGGGCCGGATGATCTGGCTCCGCTGTTCCCGATGGCGCTGATCATGCAGGAGGTTTCAACCGAGCGGGAAATCGAAATTCCCGGAGAGGTACGAAATATTTATCGTCAGTGGCGGCCTTCTCCCTTGTTCCGGGCACGCAGACTGGAAAAGGTGCTTGATACGCCGGCGCGGATCTATTACAAATACGAAGGAATCAGTCCGGCCGGATCACACAAACCGAATACTTCGGTGGCCCAGGCCTACTATAATAAACAGCAGGGTGTGAAAAAACTGGCAACGGAAACCGTCGCCGGTCAGTGGGGTTCATCACTTGCCATGGCCTGTGCGATGTTCGGTTTGGAATGTAAAGTTTTCATGGTTAAGGTCAGTTTCCGGCAAAAACCCTACCGCAAAGCATTAATGGAATCGTACGGCGCGACCGTTATTGCCAGTCCCAGTACGGAAACCGACGCCGGAAAAGCGATACTTGCAGAGCATCCGGATTCCAGCGGATCGCTGGGTATCGCCATTTCAGAAGCGGTTGAGGTTGCGGCAAAGGATGCGGATACCAAATACAGCCTCGGCAGTGTGTTGAATCATGTGTTGCTGCACCAGACGGTTATCGGCGAAGAAGCGCTGCTTCAGTTCGAGCAGGCCGACGATTACCCGGATGTGATCATCGGGTGTACGGGGGGCGGCAGTAATTTCGCCGGCATTTCGTTCCCGTTTATCGGGCGAAAAATGCGCGGCGAGCAGGATGTAAAAGTAGTTGCCGTTGAGCCGGCTGCCTGTCCCAGCATGACCCGCGGAAAGTACGCCTACGACTTTGGCGATACGGCGCACCTGACCCCCCTGGTTAAAACACATACCCTGGGCAGTTCCTTTGTTCCGCCGCCGGTACATGCCGGGGGACTGCGCTACCACGGTATGGCGCCGCTGGTGAGCCATCTTCTGGAAATCGGACAGATTAAAGCCCAAAGTGTGCATCAGCTGGAAACCTTTCAGGCGGGACTGCAATTTGCAAAGGCGGAGGGGATCATTCCGGCGCCGGAGGCCAATCACGCAGTGGCCGGGGTGATTCAGGAAGCGCTGCGGTGCAGGGAATCCGGTGAAAGCAAAGCCATTCTGTTCAATCTGAGCGGTCACGGCCATTTCGATATGCAGGCCTATAGCGATTATCTGGCCGGCAAGTTGAAAGATTACGAATACCCGGAAAAAGAAATCGCCATGGCGCTGGCCGGGTTGCCGAGTGTCGGGTAGGGGATTAAATGAAAAATGAAAAATGAGAAAAGATAAAAAGATAAGAGAAATAAAGACCTTCCGGGGTGATACCGGGAGGTCTTTTTATTTGATGATTTATTTTTAAAACTCAATGATTGAACGGCCTAAATAGAATCCGGATGAAAAATGAATTCACTTTTTCAATCTCTGGTCTCTGTGCCGTCGGGACCGTCTGTATTTGCCGGTGTTCTATCCCTTATTTCCTGAAACCGTAATGCTGAAAATACCGACATCCCGTTTGTAAAACGTATCAACTTCTTCGGCCGTCATTAAACTTTCCAGCAATGGGCGGGGCAGCGTGATCTCCTTAAGCGTATTTACTTCCACTTCGGTGAAACCTGTGTCGCTAATGATTTGCAGGTATTCTTCCATTTGCAGGGAGCCGGAAATACATCCCGCATAGGCTTCAGCGGAATGAATCAGGGCTTCCGTTAATTCCCCTTTCAATACGACATCCGAAATACAAAAATGACCACCGGGTTTCAATACTCTGAAAATCTCGGCAAATGCCTTTGTTTTATCCGGGACGAGGTTTAATACACAATTACTAACCACGACATCGGCATAATTATCTTCCAGCGGAATATTTTCAATATCACCCAGTCTGAATTCGACATTTCGAAATCCTAATTTAGTGTTGTTTTCCCGTGCTTTGCTGATCATGGCTTCGGTCATGTCGATACCGATTACCCGACCGCTTTCCCCGACGAGGGCACGGGCAACAAAAACATCGTTTCCCGCACCCGATCCCAAGTCAATTACCGTCTGGCCGGATTGAATGCGGGCATATTGCGTCGGCAACCCGCAGCCCAGCGCCAGATCGGCATCGGCAACATAACCGTCAAGCTGCTTATAATCATCGTTGAATATGGAATAGTCTCCCGAATCCGAACAACCGCATCCACAATCCGACCGGCTGGATTCGGCAATGGATGCATACTTTTCTTTCACGCTCTTCTTGATCTGTTCATTGGTTTCCATTTTAAATTCTCCTGTTAAATTGAAGGTGATTTGATTATTTGAATAAAGGGTTCAACGGTTTTGAAACGGAATTCCGGAGTCCGATCCCCGTACCGTGTAAAGTCAACAACACTCCCCGATCACGGTGAACAGTTCATCAAAAGCTTCCCGCGCCCTTTGGATGGTTTCGGGATTGAGACAATAGCAGGTTTTTGGTCCTTCAATTTCGCCTTTGATCAGTCCTACGCGTTTCAATTCGCGCAGGTGTTGCGACACGGTTGATTGCGAAAGCGGCAGCAGATCGACGATATCACCGCACATACAGACATTTTTATTCACAAGAATTTGCAGAATTTTTATCCGTGCGGGATGTGCCAGCGCTTTTGCCAGATCAGCCAGGAATTGTTCCTTTTCATTAAATTCTATTGCTTTTGAAACGGCCATTTCAATTTTCTCCGATGTTTATCGTACATCGTAAATATACGATAAAGTAATTTCCATTGCAAGGATAAATAAATAATTTCCCCTGTCAGGCAGGTGAATTTAGTACATTCAAAAACTTTGTTCGTCCAACAAAGCTTCCGATCCATGTTAAGGGAAGGAACGAACATTCCGAAAATAGTAAAAAAGCAGGATTTTGCATGACAGACTTTTTGATTCACAATCCGATATATATTTCCGTAGTTATATCGTTGGTTACGGCGATCTGGGGTTTTATCCGTCGAATGATGAAACTGACGATTATTTCCATCGTGTTTTTACTGGTGGCCCTGGCGTGGCTGTATTTCAGCGGCAGATTACCGTTGCCGTTTTAACGGAATTTTTGTAATTAATGGTAAATAATGGCGAAGAAAAGCAGTAAAGTAAAAAACAAATCAGGAAAATTAAAAGGCGGCTGGATAACCGTCGTATTATTCGTGGCTGCCGTAATGGTGCTGGTATTCCGGGACCAGGTGACGGAAACCGTCAAGCGATCCTTTCCACGGCTGAAGGCAGATTTTCTGAAAGAGGATTACGTGCAGGAATTTGACGAGCAATTGGAAAGAGTGGTCCAACTGCTCGAAAATTCGCCTGACCGAAAGAGAATTACAGAGCTGTATGAAAAGTATTATTCGGCCGAAAAAATGGAGCAGGAGCAATTCAGAAAGCAGGTCGAGGAAAAATGGGGAGACTATATCGGAAGCACGGTCAACGACTGGGTGGAATACAGTGATGATGCCTCCGTTCGATCTCAGGTGGATTTTGAAAAGGGTCTCGCTCGCATTGAAATTCTTGTCGATCCGATGGAGTTAAAGGACGACAAATTCATTGAAAAGAAAATATATGCGGCCGTTATCAAACTGTTTAAATCGCATGGAAAAACCAAAAACTACAAAAGCATGCTGGAAGCAGCCACTATCGTTTCACAAAAACCGATTCTGGAATCACAATTATCATTTCCGGACGGCGGAAAGGTCACCTTCGGCAATCTGGATCGGTTCATTGACAGGCTCATCCGGCGAAAACAAATCCATGAGTTATCAATCCCGGCAAGCGGCAAATCCAGGTCAAAAATCGTTTTGCAATTTGAACTTTCCAGAGATCATCTTGAAAAGCGACGGGATCTGATTCATGCCTTTGTCGATTCTTCTGCGCAAAAATATAATCTGCCTTCCAGTTTGATCTATGCGGTTATTCACACCGAATCCCATTTTAATCCCCTGGCACGATCAAACGTCCCGGCCTATGGATTAATGCAATTGGTGCCACAGACCGGAGCGAGAGACGCCTATCGCTTCATTACCGGTGCGGATGGTCTAGTGACTTCCAACTATCTTTATGATATTAAAAACAATATTGAACTGGGCAGTGCCTATCTGTATTTATTGAAGAATAAATATTTTGCCGAGATTCGGGATTCTCTGAGCCAGACATACTGTATGATCGCCGCCTATAACACGGGACCCGGAAATGTCAGCCGTGCCTTTGTAAGCCCACCGGATCTTGAGACGGCCATTGAAAAAATAAACGACTATCCCGCTGCAGCCGTATACGACAAGCTGCTTTCCGGATTACCGTACCGTGAAACCCGTGATTATCTGCGCAAAGTGACATTAAACCTGCAAGAGTATTCTTCAAAGAATTGAATGGAATTAACGGTTTCCGGTCTTTTCAAGAATCAGTGTTTCGTAGGATGTCCTGATCAGGTTCCCCGGATCGATTTTTAATTGTTGCATCAGCCACCGCATTTTTTCCTGCTGCTTTTCCAACTGACCGGGACCCTTTTCAAAAACAGCCTCGAGTTCCACGAAAGTGCCGAGACCGTCAACTTCATCCAGATGAATGCGGACATTTTCATACATGAAAATCTCACGCCGTTTTTTTACTACAAGATGCCGGCCCAGAATTTCAGTGAACAATTCTTTGACGCCCCGGGGATCATCAACCATTATTTTATGATAACTGGATATTTTCGGCTCATTTGTATCAGGACGCAGGTAGGGGATAAGGTAAGCTCCGGATAACCGCGATTCCCGTAATTTGAAACGGCCCCGGTTTGTACGGAAATAAGTATCTGTCTGATAATCAGTCCCCAGGTGCTCAGTAGCGATCGCAAGCACGCGGCGACGAAACAATGGTAAATCACTGCATGAGGCTTTTATTTCAAGATTGGTGTTCATGGATCCGCAGAATAATTTTAATTTCAAAATTTAACGATTAGCGTCAAAATTACAAAATTATCGCGAGGTGGAAATATAATGAACCGTATTCGTAATATATTGCAAATCAACTCTGTATAAATTAAAATATTCAAACAAGACCATTTTCAGAGGGAGTAATTTAACCTTGGTGCACGGACGCCGATAATGAAATCTTAATTCTATTTGCGGAAAGGTGTGGTAATATGTACCGAAGGGTGATTGTTTTAATCTTTTTCCTGTTATTTATGGCGACATCGGCCGGAGCAGCATTGACGGCTGCGCGCATTCAGGAAAAAATGTACAGTTTCGGATTTGAGAGTATTCCGAATCTTGTTTTTAACGGCGATTACGGGTTACGAAAAAATCTCGGAATAGGCGCATCCCTGGGGTTATTCAACCAGCGGGACCGTGGATTCCTGGTTGGAAAAAACACCTTTTTGAAAAGTGATGAAACAACCTATTTCGAAATGCACGCCACCTACATGTATCGTGAATACACACAGGACCTGCCTTTTTATCTTGGCTTTCTGGGCGGGATATGGGGCACATCCTCCAAATTAAGTCCGCAGTTGGGGGTTCTGCTGGAAATCCCGCTTGCGAAGAAATGGATCACACGATTCAACCTGATTTACGGTCCGAGGGCCGGGGTGGAAATTGCATGGCTTGCACAAAAAAATATTGAATTTTGTGTTGATATTGGTTATGCTGCTGGTTTCCTGGGTGGTCGAATTTATTTTTAGCGGGAGGATCCATGTCTGCAAATGGTGATAATTTTTTTAAGGGATTTCTGATCGGCGGTATCTTCGGAGCCATCGCCGGAATGCTGTTCGCACCAAAAAGCGGCAGGGAATTGAGAGAAGAATTACAGGACGAATCTGAAAAATTCTGGGACCGCACCCGTGATGATATTCAGCATGCCCGTGATGCGGCCATGAAAACTTACGAAAGCAGCCGGGACGCCATGCTCGATAAAATGACCGGGCAGCCGGAAAAGAAAAGTGAAGCAACAGCAAACGCCGAAGAGACACAATCTGCCGAAAAGCGGGAAATGGAATCAAAAGTGCAGAATTCTGAAAAGGAACCGGCGTCCAAACCACGGCGGAAAAGGGGACGCCCCCCGAAAAAGAAATCTGAAGCATGATCTACCACAGCGAATCGAATAACCGGGAGGCTGAATAATGGTTTGGGAAGTGGCGCTTGTTGTACTGCTGCTGACGCTATCGGTACTTGTGATGTTATTAATTCCTACCGTACTGGATTTACGCAAAACGCTGCGCAATCTGTCGAACCTGCTGGAAAATGTAAATAAAGATTTGCCGGATATTTTAGAAAATGTTTCCGAGATCAGTGAAAATGCCGGTGCGGCATCGAAACGGATAAGTGAAAGTGTTGAAAATCTGGCGGATCTTGAACGGAAACTGTCCCGTGAAGTCAGGCAACCGGCGCTGGAAGCTGCTGCAACCCTGGCCGGAATATTAAACGGGTTCCAGACATTTGTTCATTATTTCGTGAAAAGAGAAAAAAATAAAAAATAGTACTTAAATACCGTATTTCTTTGTTTTGTTCCGCATGGTACGGATGCTGAAGCCCAGCTTTTTCGCCGCATGCGTTTTGTTTCCGTTATTTTCTTCGAGTGCTTTCCGGATAATCAGTTTCTCGGCGTATTCCAGCTGTTCCTTGTAAGTCAAACCGTCCAGATGAGCGAAATCGGGCAGGGGTGAATCCGAGGAACGGGTTTTGATGTAAAACGGCAGATCATCACTTTGAATCCATTCTCCTTCAGCCATTACAACGGCATTTTCGAGTGCATTCTCCAATTCACGTACATTTCCCGGCCAGTGATAGTTCCGGCATATTTCCAGGGCGGAAGAATGGAGTCCGCGTATAGTCTTGTTGTTCTTTTTGGCGAATTTCCCGACAAAATATTCAATGAGCGGACCGATATCTTCCGGCCGTTCACGCAACGGCGGAAGGAAAATGGGGATGACATTGAGTCTGTAATACAGGTCTTCCCTGAACTTTCCTTCGTGCATCAATTCTTCCAAATTGGCATTGGTTGCTGCGATCAGTCGTACATTCACACTGATAAAATCATTACCGCCGACCCGGTTGAATTTTTTCTCCTGTAAAAACCGGAGCAGTTTAACCTGCACACCGCTGGAAAGATCGCCGATCTCATCGAGGAAAATCGTTCCACCATCGGCAATTTCAAATTTTCCTTTATTCATCTTATGGGCACCGGTGAACGCTCCTTTTTCGTGACCGAACAATTCACTTTCCAGCAAAGTTTCCGGTATCGAACTACAATTGATTTCCATCAGTTCTTTGTTTTTTCGCGGGCTGTTATAGTGGATGGCGCGGGCGATAAGTTCTTTTCCGGTTCCGCTCTCTCCGCGGATAAGTATGGTTGCATCGCTGCCGGCTATTTTGCTGACTTTACGAAAAACTTCCTGCATTTTGCCGCTGGTGCCGATGATATTGTCATAATGATATTTCTGGGTGATCTTGTCCTTCAGGGCAATATTTTCATTTCGCAGTTTTTGTTCGTTGATCGCCTTGGCGATAACAATAAGCAATTCGTCGATGTCTATCGGTTTGGTGAGATAATCGTAAATACCCCGTTTCATCGCATTTACCGCATGTTTTACCGAACCGAATGCCGTCATCATAACTACCATGACATCATTCTGCTCATTCCATGCCTTTTTGGCAAGTTCCAAACCGTCAAAATCCGGAAGTAAAAGATCCGTCAGAATTACGTTGAAACTGTTTGCCTTGATTTCATTGACGGCAGAACGCCCATCCAGACACTTGGTTACATCGTAACCTTCCTGAGAAAGTATTTCCGCCAATCCTTCGAGCGTATTTCGGTCATCTTCTACCAGTAAAATTCTGTCTGCCATCTACCTCACCCTGATTTCACCATTGGCTCTTTTTTTATACCCAACGCAGTGGCCTTCAACGGAATGTCCACGACGATTGTCGTACCATTGCCCTGGACACTGTCAACCCCGATCGTACCCAGGTGCCCTTCGATTATCTGTCTGGCAATGGCCAGTCCCAGGCCTGTGCCGGTTTTCTTTGAAGTATAATAAAATTCAAATATATCCCGTATTTTTTCCTGTGGAATGCCGACGCCGGTATCTATAAAATGAATACGAACGCCGGATACTTTCTGTTTGTCCTGGTTGGTAATCTGGCGTTCCCGGGTGCGGATGGTCAGTTTGCCGCCCCCCGGCATAGCCTGCAGGGCATTGATAATGATGTTGTGAAACACCTGTTTTAACTGATCGCGGTCAACATTGGCCAGTATCTGCTTTTTCGCATACCTGCGTTCAATCTGCACACCCTGTTGTTCTGCCTTTGCCGTATAGATGAGTAAAACTTCTTCAAGGATTTCATTGATGTCGTTCGGCAGAAAATCGAAACGGGGCGGTCGTGAAATCATGAGAAAATTGTTGATCAGGTTATCCACCCGGCGTATCTCCGATGCAATGATCTCGAAGTACTTGGTCTTTTTTTCAAAATTGCCCTGCGGATTTTCAATTTCACGCTTCAATATCTGCATATTTATATTCATGCTGTTCAGGGGATTCCGGATTTCATGACTGATCAAAGCGGCGAATTTACTCATGGCGGCAAGCCGTTCGGCCGTACGCAGTTTTTGCTGGTTTTCAAGCAGGCGTTCGGCCATCGAGTTAAACTCTTCCGCCAGCACAGCTATCTCTTCATAGCGGTTGATATCGATCCGGTAATTGAGATCTCCCTCGGCATAACGCTTCACGCCTCCAACCAGAGTTTTGATCGGAGCGGTGATCCTTTTTTCGAGTACATAGGCGATAAATACGGCAACAAATATTACCAGTCCCACAAAACCGAAAACCTGGAAACGCATCACTTTTACAACGGCGTAAGCTTCATCGGCCGGTTGCTGGATCACGATCACCCAGCCGGTCTCTTCCAGTTGAGCAAAGGTACCGAGCATATGCTCTCCGGTTTCATCCGCATATTCTTTCGAAACATGAATTCCCGACTTCAGATCGCGAAGCAACAGCGGATCAATAACTACGGCCCCTTCCAGCACTTTCTTTTTATCCGGATGCGCGATGAGCTGACCGTTGCTGCCGATCACAAAGGCAATACCCCGTTCACCGATGGTGATTTCATCCACCAGGTCCCAGATACTTTTGAGATCGATTTCCCCTACCAGCACACCGACGATCCGATCAAACTGATAAATAGGAAAAGCTGTGAATACATAGGGCTCTTTGGCGGTGTTGAAATAAACCCGCGAAAAATAGCTCTTTCCGCGAATGGCGCTTTCGAAAAAGGGCGCTTCCCTGTAATTTCCGGGGTGGTGGGTGAAAGCCGTTGTCGTGTTTTCATTTCCCTGGGTATCGACGGTAAAAATACGATTGAAAATCGGATGGGAAGATATCACTTTATTCAAAATCAGGTTTTGCACGAACGGATTCATTTCAATGATATCGTTACTTTCAAGCAGTGTTTTCAAAATGGTATTAGGGGTTTCAAGGAATAATTTAATCTCATTGCCGGCACGACGTACAATCTCCCGGTGCTGATTTTTAATATATTCCGACAAGGAATCCTCCGTGACGGAGGTCATGAACAGACCGACGGCTACCAGTGGCAATGCGGCCAGCATAGTCAGCGTAAACAACAGCCGCGTGCTGAGTCTGCGAAATGTGCGTTTTTGAAACAAAGACCTCAGAAATTCGATCGGCCCCCTAAAATCTCTGTTTCTCTTTTGGTACGTACCATTCATTTTTTGGATAGAATTTGACCACGTATTCCAGTTTTTGATAAAAAAGATTTTTAATGTTTTCAAATCGATTGTTGATTGCATAGTAAGCGCGGTCTTCAAAAAACAGGAAGGCGCAGGGAACGGACTGACTTATAAGATATTGCATTCTGTGAACGGCATTTTTCATATCATCGGATTTCAGGGAGCGTTGTGTATAGCGAATCAAATTATCCAGACTATTCGATTTAAAATTTTCAAAACCGTTGCCACCCCTCAGGTGATTAATGTAAAAATCTCTCATTGCTTCAGCAGCGTTTACGCGCAGGTACTGATAAGACTGCAATGCAGCACTGAAATTTCCGTTTTTAATTCGCTTTTGCAATTCAACCGGTTTTAACGGCCTGGGGATAATATTGATCCCCAGTTCGCTCAGATTGATGGATATCATGCGTACCAGTGATTCCTCGAAGGGTGAACCCTCTGCAAAATAAAACTCAAATTTCAGTTCTCTGCCACCCTTGAACAATTTTCCGTCCGGTCTGCGGCGAAATCCGTCGCTGCGCAGAATACTGAGGCTACGCAAGGGGCTGTAAGGATAATCGATAGTGGCATCGAAGTAAAAATCGGAGGATTCGTCCAGTACGGTTCCGGCGATACGTCCCTGATTTTCAAGAAGCTTCACAATATACTGGCGCTTGTTCAAAGCATAGTTGACCGCCCGGCGGATATTAATATCATCAAAGGGGAATTTACTGGTGTTGAAATTGATGTAGTACAGTTTTACATCGTCGCGGTCAACCCCGATTATATATTCTCTGGCCTGGGTAAACTGGTAGATTTTCTGAATAACCGATTTATCCTGCACACTGATCATATCGATATTTTCGCGCAGGAAGGCATCAATCAGTTGATCGTAGGTTTCGAAAAGGTAAAAGTCCATACCGTCCAGGTACGCCCGGCGTCGGTAGTGGTCTCGGTTTACTTCAAGTTTCAGGGTACCGTCGGGAAGTTCCTCCCGGTACCTGAAATAACCGCTGCCGACTGGTGTGATACGGGGCAATTCCCGAACATTGTTGTACAGCATCCACTGTTGATACAGTTTTTTGGAAAGGATGGGCAACTGACCCAGTGTTTCGTCAAAATTCGGAAGCGGCTGAACAAGAAGTATCTGTAAACTTTTCGGACTGATGATTTTTATTTCATCAATCAACCGGGCTTTGAAAAGATGAGGCGCCTGCAGGGCGAATTTTTTATAAAGTTCGAAGGTAAATTTTACGTCTTCCGAAGTGATCAGCTCCCCGTTGTGGAAAAAGATATTTGAACGGAGATTTACACGCCAGATACGGTTTCGTTGCGGCTGTGCCGAAACAGAAGCAGCCAACCCCCGGATGATATGTCCGTCATCTGCCACGGTATACAGCCCGTCTCCGAATATAAAACGGTTAATTTCACGTTCGTATTCAGTAGGCTGATAAAGCGGGTTGAAGGCTATTTCATTCTGTTTAACATAGCCCATGCGTAACCGGTCGCCGGGTTCCGGTTTCAGATTTAAATCCTGCGCAAAGCCTGAATTTAACAGCAGACCGGCACAAATTGCGAATTTCAGCAAAAATGCTCGCAAATAGGAAACTCCCTGTTGTACATAGCAAGCTTTTGATAATACTAAAAATATAATTTACGTGCAATCAAATATATTAATCCAGTAGTATATTATCCGTTTGTCAAGTATAGTACAGCCACGGAAAATTATTTGCCTTTATTTTGCTTATTTCCTAAAATCTCTTTTGAATCAGCCCGGAGAATCAGAATGAGACCTGCCCCTTTAATCGTAATAATCGCACTGTTGCTGCAATTCTGTGAAGGTCCTCCACAAAACAATGAACCGCTTGTTGAACTGAAAGACTACAACGGGAATATTGTGATGGATATTCGCTACGCAACAACCAATAATTTCCTGCATGAGCAGGTATATCCCGAAGCCCGGTGCTTCGTACGTGAGCGGGTGGCAGTAAAACTGGATTCTATCCAGCAGGAATTGGAGCAGCAGGGATTGGGACTGAAGGTATTCGACGGTTACCGTCCGCTTGCGGTACAATATAAAATGTGGGAGATTCTCCCGGACGACCGCTATGTTGCCGATCCGAAGTACGGATCGCTGCACAACCGCGGAGCAGCCGTCGATGTTTCGCTGGTCGATTCCACCGGCAAGGAACTTCCGATGCCGACGGATTATGACGATTTCACCGAAAAGGCCTATCACTCTTTCAACGATCTGCCGGCCGAGGTACTTGAGAACCGTAAATTACTGGAGACAATCATGGACAAATATGGTTTCGTCTCGCTGGAAACGGAATGGTGGCACTACCATATTAAAAATTACAGACAATACCCGATAATGGATATATCATTCAGGGAAATCAAAGAACAAAAAAAACCGCTTAATTAGCAAGGAGCTTTTATGGCCTCAAAGTATGGAGAATATGTCTGGCACAATGGAGAGTATATTGCCTGGAACGATGCCAATATTCATGTCATGTCGCATGTCATTCATTATGGTACCTCCGTGTTCGAAGGCATCAGAGCATATGATACACACAAGGGAGCAGCCGTTTTTCGTCTTCGCGAACACATTCGGCGACTGTTGGATTCCGCAAAGATCTACCGCATGCAGCCCGATTACACGGTTGATCAGCTGATCGAAGCAAGCCTGGAAACGATTCGTAAAAACAAAATGAATGCCTGTTACATTCGTCCCGTCATTTTCAGGGGCTACGGGGAATTCGGAGTTAATCCCTTTAACAATCCCATTGAATCGTACGTCGCCGTTTGGGAGTGGGGCAAGTATCTCGGCGCAGAGGCTCTGGAACAGGGAGTCGATGTTTGTACATCTTCGTGGAACAGAATTGCTCCCAACACACTTCCGGCACTGGCTAAAACGGGCGCCAATTATATGAACTCGCAGCTGATTAAAATGGAAGCCATACAGAACGGTTATGTCGAGGGCATTGCCCTTGAAAGAAACGGGTATGTTTCGGAAGGAAGCGGTGAAAACCTGTTTCTGGTTCGGGATGGAGTTATGCGCACACCCAACCTGGCTTCCTCGGTACTGCCCGGGATAACCCGTAACACGATAATACATCTGGCCCGGAATATGGGCATAGAGGTGATCGAAGAAACCATTCCGCGTGAATCACTGTACATTGCCGATGAGGTGTTTTTTACCGGTACCGCCGCGGAAATCACGCCGATCCGTTCAATCGACAAAATTGAAATCGGCAGCGGCAGGCGCGGTGAGATAACGAAAAAATTACAGGATGCTTTTTTTAACATATTCACAGGAGAAACCGACATTCCGCAGGAATGGTTGACCCCGATTTATTAAGAGTATATGATGACGGAAAGGGTTGTCCGAATTCAGACAACCCTTTTTTTTATGGGTTTTCAGTAACTCCCAGGCCCGGTTCTTCCGGCAGTATCAGTTTGCCGTTCCTTACTTCTACCCCATAAAAGGGATCTTCAGCAAGTAATAAATTACCATCAAGGTCCGCCCAGTCGGCCAGCGGGCTCAGATGCGCCGCAGCCGTAATGGCAACGGAACTTTCCACCATACAACCGAGCATTATTTTCATATTCAGAGCTCGCGCCATTCCGATCATGCGCAACGCTTCCTGCACCCCGCCCGATTTCATGATTTTAATATTTATACCGTCGTAGGCGCGCGCCAGTTTCGGTATATCGGAAGCGTTTTTAACAGCCTCATCGGCAACAATGGGCAGCCCGGCTCTTTCCCGTAACCAGGCAGTCTCCTCCAGCATATCAGCCGGCATCGGTTGTTCCACGAACTCCACGTTCAACGACTCCAGCCATTGCATTTTTTCCAGCGCCAGATGCTTGTCCTTCCAGCCCTCGTTGGCATCTACCCGAACTCGTTTGTCTGTAGCGGCACGTACTGTTTCCATTATTATGCGGTCATCGTCTTTACCGAGTTTGATTTTCAGCAGAGGGTAGTCCGTCGCTTCCTGAATTTTCTCCGTTATGATTTCCGGTGTGTCGATGCCGATGGAATAGGAGGTGACCGGTGCCTTGTTTTTGTCAAGGCCCCAGAGGCGATAAAGGGGAATACCCAGTTTCTTGCCCACCCAATCCATCAGCGCAATATCCAGTGCACATTTGGCGCAGCTCTGATCCGTTATGAATTTATCCAGCATGTCTTTGATTTCGGAATACTGCCACCAGTCACCGGTTTCAAATTTTTCAGCGACGGCATTCAGGTGCTGTACGGTAAGTTCTGCGTTTTCACCATATCGGAAGTTCGGTGCAGCTTCCCCGATTCCGGTAACACCGTCTTTTTCAATACGGACAAATACATTATCCTTGTAATCGGTGGAATCCCGCGAGATAGTCCAGGTGTGCGCCAGTTGCAGCCTGCGGGTTTTAATATCAATCATTAGGGCTCTCCAGGTGAACGGTTGTTTTCAGTTACCGATGACGCGCTTGATATATCTTAAGGTTTTTCGGCGATAGGGATTGAAATTCTCATCCGCAGGATGCAGGCTGTTGATATGAACATCTCCGCTGGAATGAATAAAATATGCTCCGCCAAGCGAAATACCCACATGGGTAATCCGATTCTCCGGTCCGAAGAATAATAAATCACCCGGTTGTACTTCATGAAAGTCATCACTGAAATTCACTTCGGTACCCAACTCGACCTGCATATTGGCATCACGCGGCAGCTGCAGACCGTTTTCCCTGAAAACCGTCTGTGTGAATCCGGAACAATCAAGTCCTTTCGACGAATTGCCGCCCCATAAATAGGGCATGCCGAGCAGCATTTTTGCGGTGGCGACAAGTTTTTTCTTTGAAATTCCAGCATTTTCGGAAACAGGTTTGTAATTTTGCAATTCCTTGCTTTTCAGGTATCCGCTTCTACCGTCCGGTAAAACAACTTTGGTCCACGGCTCCTTTACCGAATCAAACTTGAATACCGAACCCAGTACGGCGTCACAAACCGGTTCGGCATTTTCCGCCGGGCGGGATTTTACCTGTGCAAAAACCGATTTTAAACTGACTTTTGCGGTTTGTTTCCAATCATCTATTGTTGCCTGATCGCAGGGTTCCAGTGAACCGGCGGTAACCCAGCCAAGATATCCGTATTCGGTTTGAACCAGCAGCCAGTAGCTGTCCGACTTCAGCAGCCGCACCGGTCTGCCCATCAGCGTCTGATCTACCAGTTCGGCGCTGTGTTTCGGTTCGCGCCTCAAATTGGCAACGCTGACTCTAACGAGAGCCATGGTTGAATCGCCGAATTCTTCGCCCGGCAGAAGAGTAACTTCCACAACCGGATTAAGTCCACCATAGGCTTTTGCACTTAATTGACCCAGGGCATTGTACGCTGCCGGTTCGCTGGTTTCACCGGAAAGTATCCAGTGATCCGCCTCATTTTCAACGGTGACCTCAAACAGGGCTGTTCGTTTATCCGGGGCGAAATTTTCACGAATCTGTTCGATATCCTGCAGAAGGCTTGCCGGCGGCGTCTGTTTTCCGGTACAGGCAAGCAGTAAAAGAGCGATTGCGAAATTCAGGTATTTTAGCATAATGTACTCCATGGATTGCGTTTGGCAAAATTTAATGTCCCGCACCATGGGAAACAATTGTAATTAACAGAGAAAAACTTTTTATCTTCGTTGAACGGTTGAAAGGATTCCGTTATTTTAAAAAACAAAACCGGGGAAATATATGCAGGTCGACTTTATTGCCGTTTTTCTTATTGGTCTGCTGGGGGGATTCAGCCATTGTATCGGTATGTGCGGAGGTTTCGTAATGACATATACCCTGCAGTTGCGCGCGGGTGATAGCGGAGGGAAATCGTGGGGCATGATCTGGCCGCATGTATTATACAACAGTGGCAGAGTACTTACCTACATGATTCTGGGAGAGGTCTTCGGATTGCTCGGCAGTACCCTGAAATTTGTACTCGCCGTCCGCGACCTGCAGGGACTGCTGCAATTGTTTGCCGGAATCGTGATGATCGTTATGGGACTGGATTTGAGCGGAATCCTGCCGAAAAAGGACAGTTCCTATTTTCCGGGGATAAACCGGTTTAAGGAGCTGGTGCGGGATATGTTCCGGCGGGTGAACCGCGGCAATATATTCGGATTGGGCTTTGTGCTCGGATTTATTCCCTGTGGCCTGGTATACGCCGCAGGCGCCGTAGCCGCATCGACACAAAGTCTGTTCGGAGGTATGCTGACCATGCTGGCATTCGGATTGGGTACTTTTCCGGCCATGCTGCTGGTCGGTTTTACAACGGAGATCATCACACAGCGCTGGCGCGCCCGGCTATACAAAACAGCTTCCTGGCTGGTAATACTGATGGGCGTGCTTACGATACTGCGCGGGGTGGATGCCTTAGGCTGGGTGCACATATACTGGCTGGTATAATATTATTCTTACATACTGGAATCATTCCGGTATATTTATTATTTTTCGGAATTCCGGCCGGGAATATTTTTTATAATTCATTGAAAATTAAAGATAGTAAGATAATGTAAAACATTGATTTATGGGTTTTTGCAGCATAAAAAGACTAAAATACTCGTATTTGGCATTTAATTTGCGGGTTTAATCGGGTTTATTCAATTGCTTGCGGGTGATACATGCAAATCACGATGATGGGTGAATACGCTTTACGGGCTATGATGTACATGGCCGCCCGGCCGGATAACGGCGAAAAAGTGCAGATCCAGGAAATTGCGAGAGCCTGGGATATTCCGGATAACTTTTTACGTAAAATCATCCCTCAGCTTTCAAAAGCCGGCCTGATCTACTCACAGCGCGGCACCGGCGGCGGCATCGCCCTGCTGAAAAGCAGTTCGAAGATAACGGCACTGGATATCATCGAAGCAGTGGAAGGTCCGTTTTTTTTGAACAAGTGTCTGATCAGTGAAGGGTTTTGCGAACATGACCAGCTTTGTGCCATGCATGGTTTATGGATGGAAGCACAGGAAAAACTGCAACAGGTTTTAAGCAGTAAAACCCTGGCACAGCTGGCGGAGGAAAATCAAGTTGATTTTTCCTGAAGTACTTGAATAAATTAATCGATGATAAAATTTTGATGTTTAAATGAATCCTGCTCCGTTGGAAACCTACAGTTCTATTGAAAATGAAAAGCCGCATAACTGTTTTCATTGCGGGGATGAATGTTCCGGCTCGGAAATTGTTATCGGTGATAAAATATTTTGCTGCAAGGGGTGCAAGCTCGTTTACGAATTACTGGAAGCAAAAGATCTGTGCACCTACTACGAACTGGAACGGGCGCCCGGGCAGAAAATGTTCAGTCGTGAATTCAGTAATCGTTTTGAATACCTGAATGATCTTTCGGTACAAAACAGCCTTATCAGTTTCCGCTCGGGAGACGAAAGTCGGGTCACCTTCAAAGTTCCGTCGATGCATTGTGCGTCCTGCATCTGGTTGCTGGAAAACCTGCACAAGCTCAATGCGGCGGTATCGGATGCCCGGGTAAATTTTTTACGGCGCGAAGTGACACTCACTTTTAATCATCAGAAAAGCAATTTGCGCGAAATCGTTGAACTGCTGGCTTCACTGGGATACGAACCGGAAATAAACCTGGCCAGCCTGCAGCAGGAAATCCGCTCTGCAACGGACCGATCTTTGTATATTAAAATCGGGGTGGCCGGATTTGCCTTTGCCAATATTATGCTGCTTGCTTTTCCGGATTATCTGGCCGGCGATAACAGAATCGACCCGATGCTCAGCAATTATTTCGCTTTCCTGAGTTTTCTGCTTTCACTGCCGGTTTTGTTTTACAGCAGCACCGATTATTTCAAATCCGCTTTTGCAGCCCTGCGTCAGCATATGGTAAATATGGATGTGCCCATCGCCATCGGTATTACCGCTTTGTACGGTCGAAGTATGGTGGAACTGATTAACGGAACGGGAACCGGCTATCTGGATTCCTTCGCCGGACTGGTTTTGCTGTTGCTGGCCGGAAAATTGTTCCAGAAAAAAACCTATGATGCGCTTTCGTTCGATCGTGATTACCGTTCCTATTTTCCGGTATCAGTCATTCGTCGCCGGGGTGGCGGCGAAGAGAATATTTCCCTGGCACACCTGCAAACCGGCGATCGTATTCTGGTGCGAAACAGCGAGCTCGTTCCCGCCGATGCCGTATTGATAAAAGGACACGGACTGATCGATTACAGTTTTGTAACCGGAGAAGCAACCCCGGTTCGGGTGCAATCGGGCGATTATGTATATGCGGGCGGACGGCAACGTGGGGCGGTCCTGGAATTGGATGTGGTGAAAAATGTTTCACAAAGCTATTTGACGCAGCTCTGGAACAGTGATACCGGCACAGAGGAAAAACATACGCGCGTGGTTGAAGTGGCCAATCGTTTCAGCAAGTATTTCACGGCGGTTGTTTTGCTGGTCGCTGTTTCAGCGCTGATTTACTGGTGGCAGCAGGATATTTCGCTGGCCTTAAACGCCTTCACTGCCGTGCTGATCATTGCCTGTCCTTGTGCACTGGCGCTCTCAACACCCTTCACGCTGGGTAATACCCTGCGTATTTTCGGAAAAAATGATTTTTATCTGCGCAGCACGCAAATCGTCGAAAAAATGGCCGCGATTGACCATATCGTTTTTGATAAAACAGGTACGCTGACACTCAGCGGTTCGGCCAATGTTCGGTTTCATGCGGCGGATGACACACCATTGTCGGAGTTTGAAAAGCAGGTAATCCGTTCGCTGGTACGTCACAGCAGTCATCCACTTTCCTACCGGATATTCCGTTTTCTGGAAGCCGGCGAATTACAGACGGTTGAACAATTCAGGGAAGAACCGGGAAAGGGGATTGCAGGAATCGTAAGCGGTATGCATGTGTTTATCGGATCCGCCCCGGAGGGTTATGAATTGGAATCGGATGCCCGGGCCGGAACACGAGTTTACGCTGTTATAAACGGTAACCTGCGCGGATGGTTCGTGATAGAGAATCATTTCCGGCCGGGCCTGGAAAGCATCATTAAATTTTTAAAACGGGAAAAACAAATATCATTGCTTTCCGGCGATTCGGATCATGAACGGAGTATTTTAAAGCGGTGGTTTGATGACGAACAAATGTATTTCCGGCAGACACCCTTTTCCAAAAAGAAATACATCGAACAGCTTCAGCAACAGGGCCGCAGGGTTCTGATGATCGGTGACGGTCTGAACGAT
>JAJRVZ010000076.1 GCA_024277055.1 Calditrichota bacterium | reverse complement strand
TTCAATATAGGTTTGAATATAATTAGGAAAAAAGTCCTGCGGCGAAAGATTTTTATCATGAATGCGCGGATATCCTCCGGTATACAATACAAGATTTAGTTCAGCATTCGCAAAATCAGTTTTTTGTAATTCTTCCCAGTTAAACGGCAATAATTTCATTATTGCTGTGCGCCCTGCCAGTGATTGTGATATTTTATTATGTAATAAAAAACTTTGTGAACCGGATAATACGAATAGTCCGTTTCGACCGGATTCATCCACAATAGACTGTAAATAAGAAAATAAATCGGGTACCCGCTGGATTTCGTCCAGTACTGCGCCGTTAGGAAAACGGTTTAAAAAGGAGCGGGGATCATTCAGTGCTAATAAACGAATATCCGGATCCTCCAGCGACACATAGTCCTTATCCGGGAAAAGATGTCTGACCAAAGTAGTTTTTCCGGCTTGCCGCGGCCCAGTGACTGAAACTACGGGAAAGGACTTAAACAGATCGATTATTTTCGATGAGATGGCTCTGTGAATCATGGTTGAAAATAATAAAATTGGTACATATTTGCAATCAAAATGCAAATCTGTACCAAGCACCCGGTTGAAAATTTTTTTTTGAAATCTTCCGGCAGTTGGTTAAATTGTTAACTACCGTGGTAGACAATATAAGCAGAAAGCAGACATAAAGGCAAGATGAAAAATATAATTCAGCAATTACAAAACCTGAATTTCACCCAGTACGAATCGAAAGCCTACCTGGCATTGCTGCAACAGGGTAACGTAACCGGTTATGAGCTGGCCAAGAATTCAGGCATACCGGCTTCCAAAATATACCAGGTCCTTAACAAACTGATTGCCAAAGAAGTAGTTCTGGCACTCGACTCCGGGCCGGTGCGTTATGCACCGATCCCACCGGAAGATGTGTTGAACCGTTTCCGCGGTGAATTTCTGAATACCATCGATCTGCTTTCCGAAAGCCTGAAAGAAATTTACACCAGTCACCAGCAGGCGGATAATTATATCTGGAACATCAGCGGCCGGGAAGCGATCCTGAATAAAATCAGAGAAATCATCGACCAGGCAAAACTCAAATTGTTTATGTCTGTCTGGGACGAAGAAGTGGAAGAAATTAAAGACGCCTTACTGCAGGCAAACGAACGGGGTGTGGAAACAAGTATCGTACATTTCGGAACGGCGCTGCTGGGTATCGGAACTGAATATCGGCACGGACGCGAGCACCGCATACGGCAACAACGCGGGGCCCGACGCATTGCTCTTGAAGTTGATGAAGAGCGGGTTATTCTCGGCCATTTCCTGGAAGACGGCAGCAGCAACGCCGTATGGACCACTAACAAAGGAATGGTGCTGTTAGCCAAGGATTACATCATCCATGATATTTACACGATCCGCATGGCGGAAAAATTCGGCCGCGAAGCGAATGAGATCTTTGAAATTTAATATTGGCCACGGAGGCACAGAGGGCACAGAAAAACTAAACGCATATTAACCTTAAGCATTTCACGGTTTATAAGTGACAAGTACATTTCATTAAATGAGGAGAAAGGCTTTGTGGATGAACTTAACAGGATAACAGAAAAAATAATCGGTTGTGCAATTGAAGTTCATCGAAATCTTGGTCCGGGATTATTGGAATCGGTTTACGAAAAAGCTATGGCGATAGAATTTAAAGAATACGGCTTGAATTTTGAAAAGCAAAAAGAACTGAATATAACTTACAAGGATCATCCCATTGGCAGGTTTAAAATGGATTTCCCGGTGGAAAATAAAATAGTGGTTGAACTTAAAAGCGTTGAGCGCCACGACCCTGTTTTTGAAGCACAATTATTAAGTTATCTTAAACTTGGTAAATATAAATTAGGGTTACTTAAAAATTTCAATAAACAACTGTTAAAAGAAGGTATTAAAAGAATAATTCTGTGAGTTGTTCAGGAATCTTTTTGTGGTTGAGATAAAAAAGGCCATGACTTTCACATAGAAAAAAAGATTAAAAGTTCACCACTAATGAAAAAAAATTAGCCACAACAGCAGTGATCATAAATAATTAAATAAACCTCTATGATCTCTGTGTCTCTGTGGCAAAGGAGAAAGAAATGTCGGAATTACACTGGAAAACAGCCATCACTAAAATTGAGCCGAACAGTATCCGGGTGCGGGGAAAGCGCATTGATGAGCTGATGGGTTCGGCAAGTTATGCACAGATGGTCTATTTGCTGCTGAAGGGAAGAATGCCTTCGGAAAATGAAGGCCGGATGATTGAAGCGCTATTGGTATCGTCGGTTGATCACGGTACGACGCCCCCTTCGGCGCTGAGTGCCATTACCGTTGCTTCAACCGGCGCGCCGTTGAATGCCGCGGTGGCGGCAGGTATTCTGGCGGTTTCGAAATTTCACGGCGGGGCCATTGAGGATTGCATGCACATCCTGCGCAAGGGAATGGACCATGTTGAAAAAGACGGGATGAGTTTGGAAAAATCAGCGGCGGAAGTTATAAGCGATTATCGTCCGATGAAACAGCGGTTGTCCGGTTTTGGACACCGCCTGCACACCAACGATCCGCGTACGGCCAGGCTTTTTGCGTTGGCAAAGGATTATGGTATTGCCGGAAAATACATTGATCTGGCCAATGCCTTTGTCGACGAGATATCCCGGGCGCTGGGGAAATCGCTACCTCTCAATGTTGACGGAGCGATCGCTGCCGTGTTATGCGAAATGGATTTTGACCCGATGCTGGCCAATGCTTTTTTCATGATCGCCCGTGTTCCGGGATTGGTGGCGCATATTTACGAGGAAAAGACGCGTTATAAACCGATGCGCAAAATCCATCCGACGGATGTGGAATACGATGGACCGGAAAATTAGACACAGAGGCGCAGAGAACGGGAAGATCTAAATAAGATAAAATTGTCTGCGGGAAGTGATCTGGAAAAACTAAGATAAAAAACAGCCGGAATATGATATGCAAAGTACACGGGCCTGGGATCGGGGAAATAGTTTAAAGGTGAAATGATTTTCTTGTTTCCGTGGTAAATAAATGGAGGAAGTATGAAGGAAAAAGTTCTGGAATTATTACCCGAGATCAATGAGATCAAAGAAATCGAATTGATGGAAAAAGTGGTCGCCTGCTGGGCGGAAGCGATGGAGTACCGTAACTGGACGGTGGAGGAACTGCGCAGTATACCCTTTACCTTGCTGGCGGACAACGTGCAGATTTATTTTATCGAACATGTGCGTACCTGCTGTAAAATGGCCATCGCCTGCGACAAGGTTCTGGATGAAGCATACGGCGAACGCAAAACACCGGTCAACCGTGATTACCTGATCGCCGGTTCGCTGCTGGCCGATGTGGGAAAGTTGCTGGAATTCGATAAAAAGCCGGACGGCACCGTTTTCAAAAGTGATTACGGTAAACATATCCGGCATCCCTTCAGCGGGGTCGGCCTGGCATTCAAGCATGGATTGCCTTCGGAGGTGATGCACGTAATTGCCACTCACTCCAAAGAGGCTGCCGGGGAGAAACGTTCACCGGAATGTATCATATTCCATCATGTGGATTTTATTGATTTCGAACTGGTGAAGTAAGCAGCCACAGAGAGCACGGAGATTAAAAAACGATAAGGCATAATGAAGAAAAAAAAGCATAATCACAGCGATTGGCATAGGGTGAAATTAAACTGATAATTTTCAGTGCCCCCGCAATAAAGTAAACGTACTGGTACAGAGAAGCAAAGATCACGGGGATAGAAAAACGACAAAGAATTAAGAAGATAATAAAAACGAAAACTTTGCAATTGAGCGTTGGAGGAAATCAGATTTTATCTCTGAGTCCTCAGTGTCTCTGAGGCAAAAAGGAGGAAAACAAAGTGTCGAAGCGAACAATTGTAGCAATGCCGGGCGACGGTATCGGTAAAACCGTTCTGAATGAAGCGATTCGGGTATTTGACGCCGCCGGCTTTGAGGCTGATTATGTAGAAGGCGACATCGGCTGGGAATTCTGGTGCAAAGAGGGAAACCCCTTGCCGCAGCGAACCATCGATTTGCTTGAAAAACATAAAATCGGGCTGTTCGGCGCCATTACATCCAAACCAAAAGATGAAGCATTTGAAGAACTTGCCCCGGAATTAAAAGACAAGGGCCTGGTCTATTCGAGTCCCATTGTCGGGCTGCGGCAGCATTTCGGTTTGGACATTTGCCTGCGACCCTGTCGCACATACAAGGGTAATCCGTTGAATTTTATTCGCAGAGGTCCGGGCGGAACCATAGAAGAACCGGAGGTGGATGTGGCTATTTTCCGTCAGAACACCGAAGGATTATACGGCGGCGTTGAATGGAGTAATCCGCCGGACCAGGTATATGACGCTCTGTTGACACACCCCAAATTTGCCAAAAATTTTGGCGGCACACCGAAGGAAGAAATTTCCGTATCCACCAGAATTTTTACCAAAAAAGCGACGGAAAGAATCCTGAGAGCGGCCTTTGAACATGCCGGAAAATACGGTTATAAATCGGTTACGGTATGCGAAAAACCAAATGTGATCCGGGAAACTTCCGGCATGATGTATAAAATGGCGCAGCAAATCCAGAAGGCGGATTTTCCGGAAATCGAACTTTGGAATACCAATATCGACGCCCAGATGATGTGGCTGACCAAAAACCCGGAAAACTACGGTGTGATTGTTGCCGGCAATATGTTCGGTGACATCGTATCGGACGGTTTTGCCGGCCTGATCGGCGGACTCGGTTTCGCCTGCAGCGCCCAGTACAACCCGGATACCGGTGTCGGCGTGTTTGAACCCACCCACGGCAGTGCGCCGAAATATGCCGGGTACAAAATTTCGATTGTTAACCCGATCGCCATGATTGAATCGGCCTGCATGATGCTGGATTTTATCGATGAACAGAAAATCGCCAAAAAGATCCGCAAGGCTGTCGCAGAAGTGATTGCCGAAGGTAACGTTCGTACCTACGATATGGCTAAAATGCCGGGTCGGGAGGATGTCGTTGAAAAAGGGGCGGCGTCTACTCAGCAGATGACCGATGCGATTATTGAGAAGTTATAAGGAACTATAGCCCTCCAGCCGCTTTCATGCCAGGGGAAAGCCGGCCTGATTTATCAGAAGAGGAAAGTTTAGAATAAAACACAGGATCAAGTTATGTCACAAAAATCAATCTCTCGCCGCATGGCCGAGTTCGCCGTCGGCTTAAAATACGAAGACCTGCCGGAAAACGTTGTTCTCGAGGTAAAACGCTTTTTGTACGATTCCATCGGTTGTGCCTACGGCAGCATGCAGACGCACGACGTACAATCCATGCTGGAAATTTACCGGGAAATGGGCGGAAAGCCGGAATCAAAAGTAATTGGTTTTGGAGATGAATTGCCTGCCGCAAGCACCGCGCTGATAAATTCCCTGATGATCCGGGCGCTGGATTTTAACGATATTTACTGGAAAGACGATCCCAGCCACCCCAGTGATATTATCCCGGCTGCGTTGTCCGTAGCGGAAAAAACGGGCGCCTCGATGAAAGATGTGATCGTCGCTATCGTGCTGGCCTATGAGTTTGAGCAGCGTCTGTGCCTGTTTGCCAAGCCCGGTGTCCGTGAACGGAAATGGCACCACGCCACACTGACCCAGTTTGTATCACCGATCGTGGCCGGAAAAATCCTTGGATTATCGGTGGATGAAATGGTCAATGCCATCGGCATCAACGGCTGTCATAACCATACCATCGGATGTCCCACCGCCGGCAAGCTGACCATGATGAAAAATACGGTCGATCCCATGGCGGTTCAATCGGGTGTTTTTGCCGCCCTGCTGGCACAGAAGGGATACACCGGCACGGAAAAAGTATTCGAAGGAAAAGAAGGATTTATGGATGCCTTCATCGGCTGGAATGCTAAAGAGGAAATACCGAAACCGACCGATATGGAAGGCCGGGATGGAATTTCGACCTGGTCCTGGGATATTGAGGCGCTGGTTGGTAATCTCGGTGAAGGCTACAAAATACTGGAATGCGGAATGAAGGCTTTTCCGACAGAGGCGTTGACGCACACACATATTTCCTGTGTACTGAATGCCATGATCAATAATAACCTGGATTACAAAGATATAAAGGAAGTGAAAGTAACCGCTTTCGCCCAGGCCTACGACATTCTGTTTGATCCGGCCAAGTACCGTCCCGAATCACGGGAGACGGCAGACCATTCCCTGCCTTACTGCCTGGCTGCGGCTATCGTGGACAAAAAAATCACTACACAGTCATTTTCAGAAGAAAAGCTGAATGACCCGGCCATCTTTGAAGTGATTGACAAGATTAAAGGTGAACCGTCAATGGAATTCGAGAAAATGTTTCCGGCCAAACAGCCTTCGCGGGTTGTCATCACCACCAACGATGGGCGTACCTATGAGGAGTATCTCGAATATCCCAAAGGCGATCCGCGTCAGCCGATGACGATGGAAGATCTGGAGAACAAATTCAACAGCCTTTCCGGTGGAGTGTTAAGTGCCGGACGTTTATCGGAAGTGAAGGACCTGATCTTCGATTGCGAGGCGGTTTCCGCCCGGGAATTCATGTCCGGACTTATGGTTGATCGTTCATAAACGATAAAAATAAGTAGCCACAGAGGCACGGAAAACACAGGGATAAGCAGATTCGTTTGCTCCGAGGGTTCTGTGTCTCCGTGGCTGTATTGCTTAACCTTTACTTCTGAGTGCTTTTTGCGAATCAAATTTTATTTGTTAAGTAAAAATCACTTACAAAAACATAAAAATGAAATTCCGATCGTTTTTAAATTTGGCCTGTTTACCGCCAGGAATCAGAGTTGTCTTTGTAATAATCAGCTGCTTTAATATTCACAGCCCAGGAGATAAGACACCGTTTGGTAGCGATTAAAAACAATAACAATCCACCAGGGGGTATACAAAGAGTACGAATATATAAAAACCGCTTCTTTTTTGTAGATACATTTTATGTGAATTATTATGAAACAGGATTTACAAATGATCTGTAAAACCGATACTATCATGTTGAAAAAAATATTGAAGTAAAGGAAGTTTATCTCTCTGAATCGGCATACCCATCTGTTGAATTTGCGGACAATAATTCTCTGCCGATTGACCCGTATTATGGTTTTTTAATATTCCCATCTTCACAACCCTTTAATCCACAGGGCGAACGATTCCGGATTCCTGCCGATATACGAGCGAAAAAATATAAAACAAAACTCCCGAGGGGAATGACTGAACGTTTCAGGATAATTAATCGGAACGGTTAAATTATTAACTTCATGAAAAAAGTTTATTTACCTATTTTGAGATCAGGTATATTTTTCTTTTGCAGAACTGAAGTCATTTCAATACATTCATACCAATTAATCGGGCGTGTTATATGGCAAGAAAACACCTTTACTTCAAACTGAATAACCAACTCGAAATGTCTGCTGCTGAATTACAGATAGCCCTGGCAGAGATTGAATTCCTGCTCGGCCCTGTAAAGCAGATCGATAATGTGCTCGATTTGATGAATATTGAAGACATTCGTCACCTGATCGCGAAACATGACAAACTGAAATTCCTGCTTACCCGCAATCTGCCGATTTCCCATTCACATGGTATCATGTGTTCAACCGAAGCGGCGGCGCCCATGGAAATACTTACCAGGCGCCTGGTTTATACCGGAGAAATTTTTCTTTTCCAGAAAGTACCGGAGGATGCGGGCAGTTTTCTTAATTCCCTTTTGTCTATAGGGCTTGCAAGCCAATACAATGTATATAACTGGGATGTGTTTCATTTGCCGGTTCTGAATTCCTATATAAAGGCATGTTATAATAACTTTGTGGAGAACGGGGAAAAGACCCCTGCGGACATGCTGGAGGTGATTAAAGAGCATTTGATATCGGGAGAAGGAACGAGACCCGTTCCTGGCGGATTGAAAAATGCGTATAGAAACGAAATATTGGAATCGCTTTTATCTTCATCCTGGAATGCGGGTCTTTTAAACAGCCTTTCCAAAGGAAACCTGCTGATTCACGGAAACAGGAGCAATGATTCTTCCTGGATGATAAAATCCTCTTTGTATGGAATCCGGGGTGTGGTTAATGAAGCCAGCCCGCTGGCGGTCATCCACGCACGCGGTGTGATTGACGCGCTGAACATAAGTAGTAATAAAATAGACGCTGCAATCGATCGATGGCTTGAAAAACAAAAGGAATTGCTCAGCAATGAAGCGGAACAATTGAGTATTAAATTTTCAGGCAATAGGAACAATTTCCAGGCTTTTCATGCTCAGGAAATGGTCCGGCTGGGAAACGGGTTTATTCGTCGCTATGGTCGTAATTTTCTGAGTCGCATCACGGCGTTGCGGTACCTGCTGGAAAATAATGAGATTTCTTCGGAGCAAACGGTTAATAATATTCTATTATTTATTTTTCAGGAACTGGTGCAAAAATTCACCGGAAGCAGCCGGAGACCCGCAGATATTGAACCGCTCCTCAGAAAGAGCTTTGAACAATTGTTTGCTCAGGTGGAAATATTGCAAATCCTGACTCGCTGGTTTGATGTTCTTCCCGGAGAAATAATAAGTTCTGATGATTCACTACCTTTGTGTCTCAGTAAAATCAAATATGAATTGGATGCAGCAGTCCTTTTTATCAATGTACCGGCCGGTAAATTGCCTTCCAGAAAACAGATCGATACCCTGCGGTTGCTTGGCTATGAATCCATGGTTAATAAAATCAAAGAGCACAGTCTGGCGGACAAACCATCTTCCACTGTGCTGATCGACAGTTTGAAAGAGCAATGGTCTCAATCGGCAATTCTTTTTAATCGCCTTGGCAAGCCGGTACTGGAATTTCTTGAGACGGTTGAATCCGCTCGGCCGGAGCCGGAGTTATATTCAATTCTGAAGCAATTACTCGATCTGGAATCCGGAATGGCGGTTCTGGAAAAATCTCTGGTTCCGGGGGGGAAGCTTGCGCTGGTGATAAGGGAAAAAGCCGGTAAAGAAAATGATTTTCCGGCACTGAAAGAGGCGTTTAAAAATATTGTTTTATTCAAGGCCGGAAAACTGAGTCCGGAACGGGCTTGGATATTAAAAGAAGCAGAGGCAAAAATCGCCGTTCTCGTTTTTCGTAAAAGCTGATAAAAACGGTTTCCGGAGGACCCATGCCCGGCAATCGATCCATTATTGCACTTTTAATTACCCTGCTTAGCCTGATCACCGCACAGGCACAACACCTGGATGAACTACTGGCGGAGTTCAACGATTCCGACAGCGGTATCAATGAATTTTTTGAGTTTCTGAGCACCCATCCTGTTAATATCAATGAACTGCAGAAGGAAGATCTTGAACGGTTTCCCTTTTTATCGGAATCGCAGATGGACAGCATTCTGGCCCACTTGCCGCTGGCAAGCGGTAATGAACTGAAAAAAATAATCGGTGACAGAACCGCAGGTATGTTGTTGCCGTTTGTTCGATTTAAGCCACCGGTGAAACAGTGGCAGCTCAATATCCGCCAGCGAAATTATTATACCCTGCAACCGATTAAAGGTATCGAGAACGGACGGTATTGCAATTCCCCGGTTGACAACCTGACCCGCATAACAGGCTTTTATGACCGCTATCGTTTCGGAGTACTTCTGCAAAAGGATGTGGGTGAAGCAAACTGGACCGATCATGTGAGCGGCTACATTAGCTGGAACGATCCATCGGGAAGATTGCACCTAATCGGTGGAAATTATCTGTTGAACTGGGCGGAAGGACTCATGCTTTCCGCTCCGTTTGTGCTGGATAAAAGCAGCAGCAGTACCGCCGGACTGGGAAGGGTGTATAAAACGGGCAGAGAATATCTGAGCAGTTTTGAAAGCAGCGGCATAAACGGCCTGTATATCGAATATGGATTCGGACCACAGGCAAAAGTTTTTCTGGCATACGGTAACACGCGGCGGGATGCCGGTCTTTCTTCGGACCGGAGCGCGGTGACCGGATTATCGATTGACGGGTATCACCGTACTGAAAACGAAATAGCGGGACAGGATGTCATTACTGAACAATGCGCAACGGGAGGAATGATTTTCAAACCGCTCAGATATTTTGAAACAGGTTTTGCCGCCCTGAAAGTTGAATATAATCCCGCCATTCTGTTTACTGCGGAAACCGCAGGTATTTCATCTTTTCGGCGGAACCGTTTCCGTTTCTCGTGAACAGCTACGGAATTGTATTCGCTTTTTGCGCGCTGGCATAAAAGCGATTTCACCCTGCAGGGTGAACTGGTAAAACAAAAAACGGTTGAACCGGCGATAAGCATGCAGATGCTTGTAAACAGCGGGCGGTGGCAGGCAGGGGGTAAATGGTGGCGTATTTCGAAAGAATTTCAATCGCCATTCGGCCATGCCTTTGCCCGCTCAGGATATTTTCCACAGGCGGAGACCGGATTTTATGCGGCCCTTTCCGGAAAGCCGCTTCCGGCATTGCAGCTGGATGGTTATTGGCTGCTGCGAAACGATTTGTGGCGTACCTGGAATACCCCCCTTCCGGCAAATTCCCGGGAAGCCTTTGTTCAGGCAAAACTGAAGCTGTCAACGGGCGGTGAATTATCACTCCGCTGGCAGCAAAACAGAAATGAAGATTTTCTGCAATCTGCCGACCGGCGGTTCGAAACCCGCAGGCAACGATGGAGATTGCAGTATCGCCATAGGATGAATTCTCATCTGTTTATTACTTCGAGAATCGAAAAGGTTTATTACCGGAGCGGTAATGATGGGCAGCGTACAGGATTCAGTTTTTATGAAGATATATCGTGGCAGGCAGCCGACAACTTTCATCTTTCAGCCCGCTTTTCATCGTTCAAAACGGAAGATTTCAATTCGCGAATTTACGAGTATGAAGCGGATGTACCGGGCAGTTTTTCAAACATTGCCAATTACGGAAACGGAGTGAAGGCCTATTTCAGGATTCGCTGGAATTTTTTCCGGAATTTGACGCTGTACTTTAAATATCGCTGGCTGCGTTATGATGGGGTAACTTCGATCGGCAGTGGGGATAACGAAATTGAAGAAGATACAAGGCAGGACATTCATGCCCTGTTGAACTATTCCTTTTAACTACAAATCCCTGTACCGGAAGCGATGAACAGCTGCAAGGAAACAGGCGATCGTTACGAGAGCGGCAATCAGACTTTTTACCCGCCAGTCGTCCAGGCCACCTACAATTCGCCCAGGCACATAAATCTGAAAATAACTGATATACAACAGGTCATTCATTGAAGTCCACATTTTAAAGATAGTGTGATAGAAGAACAGAAAAACGATCAGTCCTACGCTGCGGGCAACAGCTTTTCCCTTTTCGAAAGAATAAGTCGAAATTAAAAGCGCCATACTGCCGATACCATTGAAAAAGAAAAATCCCGTGAGTACGGCCAGGGCGTAGCGGCTGAGCGCAATGTTTATATCGAAAATAATTTTTCCCAGAACCGTTCCGGCAAACATCGATATGGACAACAGGGCGGTGACAGACAATTGAACCAGAAATACATTTGAGACGATACGCGTACGGGAAACAGGACGAACCAGCAGCAGATCAAAGGTATGATTTTCGGATTCACCTGCGATATAGCGGGCGGCAAGATTGATAAGCATGGCGAAAACAGCGGTAAGAATCAGTGGATGGGAATATCCGAAAGCCAGCATCTGCGAAGCGAATGCCGGGCCGCCGGTTTGCAGTTCAAGCAGGTTTACGATCATTTTCGGTAGAAATTGGATGTAGGTTTCAAGCATGGCGCCCATGGCGGATTCGAAGGCGATCCAGGAAAACATAAACTGGAAAAACATCAGGAATACAAACAGGATGGCAACCATCAATTTCTGATCATGGAATATTTTTTTTATATGATACCAGCTGTTCACGACAATCTCTAGTTGTAGTACTTCATAAAAGTTTCTTCAAGACTTGGTTCGGGAAAGATAAGGTTTTCAATCTCATATTCGCTAAGTTTTTTCAACAGGGGATTTATATCACCGCTGACGAGCAGCGTTAAATTCCGATCGATGCACTCAACTACGGTCCACCGGGCGGAATCGAATTCGGTGCAATTAATTTTCCGACGGAAACGAATGGTCATCTTCCGAATGGTTTTTCTGCTGAATTCGCCGACCGGTTCTTCGGTAATTAATTTTCCGTCTCTTACCAGACCCACCCTATCGCAGATTTTTTCCACTTCGGGTAAGTTGTGCGAGGAAAAAAATATGGTTTTCCCCTCGTTACGAAAACGACGAAGAAATTCGTATAGTACCTCTTTATTCAGCGGGTCCAACCCTTCCGACGGCTCATCCATAATCAACAACTGAGGGTTGTCCTGCATGGCTTGAATAATGGCCAGTTTCTGTTTCATGCCCCGGGAATAGTATTTAATTTTTCTCTGCAGGTCGGAGGAACTCAAGCGGAAGGCTTCGAGCAGTTCGGGCTTTAGGGGGGCCGGTTTACCACTCAGACGGCTCATGAAATTCAAAAAATACGCCCCGCTGATATCTTCGTACATTTTAATCTCCCCGGGTACATTCGAAAGATTTCCGGTTATTTCCTTCCATTTTTTTTGCGTGTCTTTTCCGAAGATTCTGAACGTTCCCCGGGTCGGTAATAACAACTTTAACAGCAATCTGATGGTTGTCGACTTACCGGCTCCATTCGGGCCGAGAAAGCCGTAAATTTCCCCCGATTTGATCTGCAGGTTCAGATTTTCAATACCACGCGTAGGTCCGTAATATTTGGTCAGGTCTGAGGTTTCTATACTGTACATTTTTGTTTTTTTGTTTGCAATAAAATAAATAACTTTCTTGCGTCAATTTACAATGATTCGTTTACAATAAAAAAATTTCAAATGTTTACGGAGAAATTTTATGAAAGTTTTTAAATCCCTTATCCTGGTTCTGCTGCTGTCCGGGCTGAATCTTTACGGCCGGCAGGCATTGAATTTCGAAGCTTTTTTTGAGGCACCCCGTCTGGGAAATCCCGTTGTCTCGGCGGATGGAAACCGAATTGCATTCACCGTAACGCAATTCAATGTAAACAAAAACGACTCCAGAACAGTCATTTATGTAATTGATGCGAATGGAAAACAGGTTAAACGGATAGGCGCTGAAAAATCGGTCGGCAGTCCCCTGTTCGACCGCAATGGAGTTCTGTATTACATCAGCAACGGCGACCTTTACAGTGAAAACAGTTCCGAGGCATTGCTAGATCTGAAAGTGGGGGTAAGTGGTGTACATTTTCAACCCGGAGGACCGCTGGTTTTGTTTAAAAGCAAAGTATATCCGGATTGCCCTGATATGGATTGTGTAAAACTGCGGGATGAAGAAAGGGAAGAGAATCCGGTAAAGGCCAGAATATACGACCGTTTAATGTATCGCCACTGGAACACGTGGTGGGACGGAAAGCGCAGTCATTTATTCCTTTCATCGGTGAACGGCGGGGAAATCAGAGATATCACACCCGGGGATTTTGATAGTCCCCCGATTGCGCTTGGCAGCGGTCACGACTATTGCTTTTCGCCGGATGGAAAGGAAATCGCCTTTGTTTCCAACCATGACGAAGTAATCGCTACCAGCACGAATAATGATGTCTTTATCATTCCGGTAACCGGCGGCAAGACAATGAAAATCAGCGAAAGCAAAGGAAATGATACCTATCCCCTTTATTCCCCGGATGGTAAATGGATCGCTTTCCTTTCCATGAAACGTGCCGGGTTTGAATCCGATCGCAACAGGATTATGATATATGATCGCAGTAATAATACTTTGCAGGAGTATACAACAGGATTTGAAAACACAGTGAGGGAAATGGTCTGGTCGCCGGACAGCCGGTTTATTTATTTCACAGCTCCTGAAAAGGGAAAATATGCGATATACGCTTTGGACATTACCGACAGAAAGATTGATCCTGTTTTAAGGGGGCATTTCATTCAGGGACTTACAATGCCTGATACCGGAACCCTTGTTTTTTCCTTGCAGACCGCAAGCAATCCGAAAGAAATTTTTAAATATGACATAACGGATCGACGGCTGGTGCAATTGACTCGGATTGCCGAAAAAACTTTGGCTGCCTACGAACGTCCCGTTCCGGAAAGTTTCTGGTTTACCGGAGCAGACGGAGACCAGGTTCAGGGTTTTATTCTCAAGCCTCCGCATTTTGAAGAGGGTAAAAAATACCCGGCCATTGAATTGATCCATGGCGGACCGCAGGGAATGTTCGGCGATCAATTTCATTATCGCTGGAATTATCAGATGTTTGCTTCCAGGGGCTATGTTGTATTCTGGATCAATTTTCATGGCAGTATCGGATACGGTCAGAAATTTACCGATTCGATTTCAAAGCATTGGGGAGACAAACCGTTTGAGGACATAATCAAAGGTACTCAGTTCGTTCTTGAAAATTACAGTTTTATCGACAAGGATCGCATCGGTGCCGCCGGTGCCAGCTACGGGGGATTCATGATCAATTGGATAGAAGGTCATGACAACCCGTTTAAATGCCTGGTTTCCCATGATGGGGTGTATGACCAGACAAGTATGTGGGGTGCGACAGAGGAACTATGGTTTCCGGAATGGGAAATGAACGGCCTGCCCTGGGAAGAAGGAAGTTTGTATCGTAAATGGTCACCCTCCCGTCTGGCGGAAAATTTCAAAACGCCGATACTGATCATTCATGGCGAACAGGATTTCCGGGTTCCTTACACGCAGGGGCTGCAACTGTTCAATGCGCTGCAACGACGGGGTGTTCCGTCAAAATTACTTTTCTTTCCGGATGAAGATCATTTTGTACGAAAACCGCAGAATGCCGGACTGTGGTGGAAAACCGTGCACGAATGGTTTGAAAAATATCTGAAAAAATAATTTATCAATTTATTTCAGGGGAATTCCCGCGTCGTGGTTCCTCCGGGAGAACCCCTGCTTCCGCCCGGCCTGATTAGTTAAACAGGAATCGGAAATAAAAAAAGGCTGCCGGTTTCCGGCAACCTTTTTTTGGTACTCCCAAGGGGATTCGAACCCCTGCCGCCGCCGTGAAAGGGCGGTGTCCTAGGCCTCTAGACGATGGGAGCAACTATTTCAAAGATAATGGGGTGAGTGATGGGATTTGAACCCACGACCTTCTGGGCCACAACCAGACGCTCTAACCAACTGAGCTACACCCACCATGTGTCGTACGCCCTGGAGGATTCGAACCTCCGACCCACTGCTTAGAAGGCAGTTGCTCTATCCAACTGAGCTAAGGGCGCAGCAATGTCGGGGCGAGAGGATTTGAACCTCCGACCCCCTGCTCCCAAGGCAGGTGCGCTAACCAGACTGCGCTACGCCCCGATGGGCCCTTGTTTTCAAAAATCGAGCCTCAAATTTAAAAGATTTCAAACTGGCTGTCAAGCTTGTTTGGTGATTATTTCCGCTATTTTTGAAAATGCCAGAAATCTGTGGCTGATACGGTTTTTGGCGGAATCGGATAATTCGGCCAGGGTGAATTGCCCGCTGTCCGGTTTGAACAAAGGATCATACCCAAAACCGTACGTCCCTCTGGGTGCCGTGATGATAGAGCCGTGCAGCCGTCCCTCCGCATTTAAAATCAGGTTTGCATCTTTGTATACTACCACACAAATAAAATAAGCCCGCCGTTGGTCCCCGGTCAGGTCTTTCATTTCCCGAAGCAACTTTTCATTATTGGCCCGGTAATCGCCGTGTTTTCCGGCATAACGTGAGGAGTACAGACCGGGCATACCGTTAAGAGCCGGAACCACCAGTCCCGAATCGTCAGCGATCAGGGGCTCTTTAATGTAATGATAATAATGCTCAGCTTTCTTTAAAGCATTTTCGTAAAAACTGTTTCCGTCTTCTACCGCGTCCGGAATGTTATCCAAATTACCAATGGGGCTGATGGCAAGCCCTATATTACTGAAGATAGCAGATATCTCGGCAATCTTGTGTTGATTGCGGGATGCGATAAAAACAGGACGATTCATTATGAAATCCTTTGTGACGGTGATCGGTATGTTTGATATAAAGCACAATTCATCGAACCCGATTATAAGATATTAGCAATAAAAAAGCCAGAGGAAGGTTATGCGATTCAAAAAATATCTTGTTTATCTGTTCGGAATAGTAATTTTAAGTGCGCTGCAAATCGTTTACCTCGATTACCAGTTCACCAGACACACCGAGCGGCTGTTCGATCTTAACTATCAATTCGGTCGCCAGATTGAAGAACTGAATCATCGGCTGGACGGCATCGAAAACCGTATTGTCATGGTCGAAAAACGAAGTTACGTAAACAGCCATTCGCTCCCGGATCTGGTAACGTTCTGCGGCGACACGCTGGACCTTGAAGATCCTGTTATTCGTGAACGGCTGGAAAGGGAATTCTATGTATTGCTCGGTTCGCAGGCACAAATTCAATTATACCTGAAAAGACAGCGACGCTACCTGCCGATGATATCCCGCCATTTGCGCCAGGCCGGGCTTCCGGATGACCTGAAATATCTGGCGGTACATGAAAGTGCACTGTTACCTAATATAAAAAGTCGTTCCAGTGCCGTCGGTATCTGGCAATTCATGCGTTCAACCGGACGTCTTTATAAATTGAAGATAAACTCCTTTGTGGATGAAAGGCGTGATCCGGAAAAGGCGTCTGCCGCCGCCATGAATTTTTTGAAAGATCTGCATGGAACTTTTAAAAACTGGCCGCTGGCAATCGCGGCATACAACGCCGGTATGGGACGCGTACGACGCAATATGAAAACTCAAAAAACCGACAATTATTTCAATTTACGTTTACCGGAAGAAACGGAACGGTACTATTTCAAAATTGTGGCAACAAAGATAATCCTGTCCGACGCCGAAAAATACGGATTCAGAATGAATGAAAACGATTATTTTGAAACAACCCCTTTGAAAAGCGTCGAATTAAAAATAGTATCCAGCCGAATGACGTTGGACGAAATAGCCGAATTGTGCGAATTACCGGTATCGCAATTCAAACAGGCCAACCCGTCTTTTGTACGCGATTTCCTTCCGCAGGGCGTTTATGAAATAAAAATTCCGCAAAACCACTATCCGGATTTTGCGAACAACTCAAGACAGTTGAGTAAATCGGAATTTACATGGGGAGAGTCCGGAGGGATCGGTGGAAGCGCCGATTAGAGATCATCGTTAGCGTTCCGAATAATGTCTACACTGCCCATTCCGGTTTCTACATAGAATTTGAGACAGGGTTTTCTGGAATTGTAGTTATCCGAGTACCAGTACCCGTTTTGCTGGTAAGCTGATTCGATATTTACGGAACTGAACAACGATTCTTCGTATTCCACCAGAAAGGGTACACTTTCCGGTAACATAATTTTCAGTGATCCCACTCCCATATCCACAGACACTTCAGCGGATTCATCCAGACGCCCGCCGAAGTCAAGCGAATATTCACCCATTCCGCCGTCAAATACCAATCGGTCAAAGTTGGCATTAAGCAGATTTTTTGCCGTGAATTGAGAAATGCCGACATCGATGCGCAGTTTGTTCATCCTGATTTTGTTCTTTTGGGAAAAATCCAGCAGTGTTTCACTTACCCCAACATCCAGATTAAGCTCCTTTACAGCCATTCCCCCGAAATCCAGATCGGCTTTGGCGGCGCCGATCTGTAAATCGAAGTTTAACGGAATACGGTTGGTAAAATTCAATTCCCAGTTTTTACCCCTGATTTCGTTGAGATCGCCGAAATTGAAATTTCCATCTTCATTACTGAAATTTTGCTCATCATCAATCTTTAAAAATCCCTCGCTTGATGACAAAACATATTTTATTGCCGGCACTTTTTCATTGTACTCCAGTCGTCCTTCAAACAGATAAGAAGAAACAGCCTCTCCGATCTGCATACTTCCCGCGGAAAAGTGAATGCGGATATCCGCACTCTTTTCATCCGAAAGTTCAATGCGTTTTTTGAACAGCTGATTGGTATCGCCGGCAATCAAAACCGGTGAAATCAGAACCAAAATCAAAATAATTGTTTTTTTCATGATCAGTGCAACCTGTCTTTCAGAGCCTTATTGAGCATCTCGCGTGCACGAAATATTCGCGCCTTTACGGTACCCAGAGGCAAATTTAAAATCTCTGCAATTTCTTCGTAGGATTTTTCTTCCCGGTGGCGCATGACTATTGCCGTATGGTATTTCTCCGGTAAAGAATCGATAGCATCCTGAATTATCCTGGATCGTTCCAGGGCCAGTATTTTCTTTTCGGGATTCAGCTCCGGGTCTGGTAACTCCTGCTGAATCTCAGAATCCTTATATTTGATTGGCTTATCCAGTGAATAAGTTTGCAGTTTCCGCTTTCTGAAATAATCGATACAGTTGTTGGTGGCGATTTTATAAAGCCAGGTAGAGAAGGCATAATCTTCGTTAAAAGACACCAGAGATTTGAACGCCTTGATGAAAGCTTCCTGGGTCAGGTCTTCCGCTTCCTGTTTATTGCGCACCATGCGGTAAATCAAATTATACACTTGATTTTTGTATTTGTGAAGCAGTTGATCATACGCCTTCGAATCGCCTGCTTTCGCCAATCGAATCAGTTCGGAATCTTTCTCTTTCAAAACTTTCCCTGAATTACGGTTTTGCCGCAATATTGTTGCAACTCTGATCGTAAGCTTTAAACATACGGGTAAACATACGGATTATTTGCTTCAAATTAAAAATTTTCAAATGCTTTTGTCAAGGATATATTCCACTCTGTTCCTTAAATTTGAAGAAACGGTTGAATTGTTCGATTGGGATAATTATGTTCAAACTTATGGATCGGAAATCCTGGAAAGGTAGCCAGTCAAATGGTTCCTAATGTACATACCCCTGCCATCGGTATCGATTTGTGCGATATCAACCGGTTTCGTCGCTCAGTCGAAAAGAACGGTTCGCGTCTGCTGCAAAAACTGTTCACTGCCGACGAAATCGGGTTCTGCAAAAACAGGGTCACCAAATATGAATGTTTCGCTGCCCGCTTTGCGGCGAAGGAAGCACTTTTAAAAGCTCTGGGAACGGGCTTGCGTAATAATCTTCGCTGGACGGATATTGAAGTAAAAAATGATGATCTCGGCAAGCCGTATTTTAAATTTCACCGGGGATTAAATGATCGCCTGCAGAACAGGACCGTTTTGCTTTAACTGTCACACACCGATCAAACGGCAGCCGCTTTTGTACTGATAAGTAACGGAGTTTGAAATGATCAAAATCGTTAGCAATCAGGAAATGCAACATCTGGACGCACACACCATCCAGAAACTGGGGGTTCCGGGCATTGTACTGATGGAAAATGCCGGAAGACAGTGCGCCAATGTTGCCGGCCGGGTGTACCGGGAATACAACTTACGCGGCCCGGTTCATATTTACTGCGGCAAAGGTAATAATGGAGGTGACGGATACGTTATTGCGCGCCACCTCTACGATGCCGGATTTGAAGTAATGATTTTCAGTGTCGGTGACCCGCACAAACTTAAAGGTGACGCACTTTTAAACTACCGGATATGCGAAAGCTTTTCCCTGCCCGTCAGGATAATTAACGAGGTGCAAGATATACAGAATATTGATCCTCCTTCTATGATAATCGATGCTTTGCTGGGAACAGGAACACAGGGTGCTGCACGGGGGCTGTTCGCCGAACTGATCGAATTTATGAATCATCAGGGGGCATTAATTGTGTCCGTGGACATTCCCAGCGGGTTGAACGGCGACGGCGGTTACATACCGGGGCCTGCGATCGTGGCGGAAACGACGGTTACCATGGCGTTACCGAAGCGGGTGCATGTGTTTTATCCTGCCCGCGATTATTGCGGGGAACTGTTCATTGCAGATATCGGCATTCCCAAATTTTTACGCAAGGCGGATCATCTGAAAATGAATATGATTGAAAAATCAGATATTTATTTGCCGCCCATGGAGAGCGATGTCCATAAATATACGGCGGGTAAGGTTTTTATTTTGGGCGGTTCTCCCGGAATGACGGGTGCTGTTACTTTAAGCACAGAAGGTGCCATGCGCACCGGATGCGGATTGATCCGGGTTGGGGTTCCTGCCGGCCTGAACCCGATACTGGAGACAAAACTGACGGAAGCACTGACCGTGCCTCTGGCCCATACGGAGGATCAGCATCTCGCCATGGAAGCCCTGGTTGATGTGCGGGAAATGGTCGACTGGTGCGATGCGGCAATTATCGGTCCGGGAGCGGGACGCCATGAGGAAACTCAAAATCTGATTATTGAGGTTTTGAGCAGTCTGGCCGAAAGCAACAAACCGGTTGTGGCCGATGCCGATGCGCTTTTTGCACTGGCACAGAATGAAAAGTATCTTGAAATACCGGGGGAAAAATTTGTGCTCACACCGCATCACGGCGAATTTATTCGCCTGAGCGGAGCTTTGAAGGAACAAATGACCCGGGCTCCCTGGGAGGAACTCGGCAAATACATGAAAAACAAAAAATTCGTAATGAATCTTAAAGGTGCACCCTCAATGGTGATCAATCCCGGGGGAGATATTTTTGTGAATCCCACCGGAAATCCGGCGCTGGCGCGGGGAGGAAGCGGCGATGTGCTGGCCGGATTGATCGGAGGACTGATGGCGCGGGGAATGAATGCGCAGGAGGCAGCGATAACGGGTAATTTCCTTAACGGCTATGCCGCCGATGAAGCGATAAAAAAGACGGCAAAAACCACCTGCCAGCCGTCTGATGTTTTAAACGAGTTGAAAACGTGTATGCGGGAATTCGAATAAACCGCTCTATACATTGAAACGAATATTCAGAATATCGCCGTCCTGAACCGGGTAAGTTTTACCCTCAAGGCGCAAAACCCCTTTTTCCTTACAGGCCTGTAGACTGCCATGCTGAATCAGGTCCTCATAGGACACCACTTCCGCACGGATAAATCCCTTTTCCAGGTCGGAATGGATAACGCCGGCTGCCTGTTGGGCATGTGTTCCCCGCCGGATAGTCCACGAGCGACACTCGTCGTCCCCAACGGTGAAAAACG
>JAJRVZ010000075.1 GCA_024277055.1 Calditrichota bacterium | reverse complement strand
TTGCTGTAGAGGCCGGCACAAAAAACAGCTGGTATCGTTTTGTGGGCAGCAGAGGTATAATTCTCGGGATGAGTGATTTCGGAGCATCGGCGCCGTATAAACAACTGATGAAAGAATACGGGTTCGGCAAAGAAAATATCGTGCAAACGGTTAAAGATTTGCTGAAAGCTTGATCCGATTTAATGAACAGGAGACTGAGATGAATAAAATGGCGGAACTGGCTCAGCGCGGTCAGGCCATCTGGTATGATTTTATTCGGCGTTCATTTATGAATTCCGGCGAAATGCGCCAACTGGTTGAACAGGGTTTACGTGGGATGACATCAAACCCGGCTATTTTCGAGAAGGCCATTGCTGAGAACGACGATTATGATGAAGCCATATATGAATTGACGGAAAGCGGATTCGACCATTTACAGATATACGAATCACTGGTACTTGAAGATATTCGTCTGGCAGCTGAAATATTACGACCGGTTTATGAGGTTTCCGGTGGACTGGATGGGTATGTCAGCCTTGAAGTCAGTCCGGAATTAGCCTACAAATACGAAGATACGGTGGAAGAAGCAAAGCGGCTTCATGCGGCGCTGAATCTTCCGAATGTTATGATAAAAGTCCCGGCAACGAAGCAGGGGTACCTGTCGGTACGCAAACTGACGGCAGCCGGTATTAATGTTAATGCCACGTTGATTTTCAGTATCGAGCATTATTGCAATATAGCAGAGGCATATATCAGCGGGCTGGAAAAACGGGTGGAAAACGGAGAGGAAATTTCCAACATCTCATCCGTCGCTTCTTTTTTTGTCAGCCGTATAGATACCGCCGTCGATAAAAAACTGAACGAGCAGAAGATTACTGATCTGCAGGGTAAAATCGCCGTCGCCAACTGCAAACTGGCCTATCAGGAATTTCGAAAAATATTCAGCGGACCCCGCTGGGAAGCTTTGAAGGAAAAAGGCGCCCGGGTCCAGCGTTTGCTGTGGGCCTCAACGGGCACTAAAAACCCCGCCTATCCCGACACATTTTATGTGGACGAACTGATTGGACCCGATACCGTGAATACGCTGCCGCCGGCCACATTAAAGGCCTGGCTCGATCACGGTAAACTGGATGAATCGGTGACAAAAGATCCGGATCGGGCCGAAGCTTACATGGAACAACTACAGCAGTATTCTATTGATTTGAATGAGATCACGGTGAAATTGCAAAAGGATGGAATACGGGCGTTTGCCGATGCCTTCGAACGCCTGCTGATTGCCGTGGCGGCCAAAAGTGAAAGACTGACGCGAAAGCAATCCCGCATGACGGTATTTGCCGGGCGTTTTGCGGGCGAATATGAACAGGCAACGGTTGAGCTTGGGGAAAAGGATATCGTTAACCGGTTATGGCGGCGCGATCATACGATCTGGAAAGAAAAGCCGGATGAAATTTCAAACCGGCTCGGCTGGCTCGAATCGCCGCAGCTGATGGAACAGAAAATTCCGGTCATCCGCCATTTTGTCCGCGAAGCGAAAAAAGATCAGTTCCGGCACGCGCTGTTGCTGGGTATGGGCGGCAGCAGTCTGGCGCCGGAAGTTTTTGCACGCGTGTTCGGCCGCCGTGAAAATGCACTGCGTCTGCAAGTGCTGGATACAACCGATCCTGAAACCGTTAACCGCGTAGCCGGTCAGATCGACTGGAAACATACCCTGTTTATTGCTTCCACAAAGTCCGGGGGAACGGTCGAAACGCTTTCACTGATGAAATATTTTTATAATCGCCTGCTGAATAAATTTGGCAAAACCGAAGCCGGGAACCAGTTCGTTGCCATCACCGACCCGGGAAGTTCGCTGGAAAAACTGGCCCGCGAGCTGGACTTTCGACAGATATTTTTAAACGACCCGAACATCGGGGGGCGATTCTCGGTAATTTCCTATTTCGGGTTGGTACCGGCGGCCCTGTGCGGCGTTAATCTGGAAAAACTGCTCGAACGCACCAAAATTATGATCGGCAAGGGGCAAAAGGAGGCACCGAAAAACACTCCCGCCCGGCTTGGCGCACTGATGGGCCGCCTGACCAATCTTGGCGCAGATAAAATAACATTGATGCTCGATCCGCAGGTGGCGCCCTTCGGAAACTGGCTGGAACAATTGATTGCCGAAAGCACCGGTAAAGAAGGCAAGGGGATCCTGCCGGTGCAGGAACCGTATCCGATGCCGGTGGATGCCTATGGAAAGGACAGATTGTTTGTGATTATCCGTCTGCAGCAAAGCAGTCGTTTTGATACTGTTTTGCAGGATCTGAAACAGGCCGGCCAGCCGTTGGTCGATATCGTAATGAGCGATCTGTACGATCTGGGCGGTGAATTTTTGCGCTGGGAACTGGCCACGGCCCTGTCCGGATATTTTCTGCATATCAATCCCTTTGATCAGCCCAATGTCGAATCGGCTAAAATACTGGCACGGGAAAAAACGGAAATGTTTCGAAAAGAAGGTAAATTGCCGCAACCGCAACCGGTTGCACAGTCCGAAGGATTAGCCGTTTATGGTAACATGCAGGGACAATCGGTAAAAGAAGTTTATGAGTCATTCCTGGACGGTATGCTGCAGGATGGGAAAGAACAGGAATACCTGTGTCTGCAGGCTTTTCTGACACCGGAGAAAAATACTTACCGGGCATTATCCGCATTGCGACAGAATTTGCAGAAAAAATTCGGAGTGGCCGTTACATACGGGTTCGGACCCCGTTATCTTCATTCTACCGGGCAATTGCACAAAGGCGATTCCGGACACGGAAGATTTATTCAACTGACGATCGATTATAACAAGCAGGTTCCCATACCCGATGAGGCCGGAGAAAATGAAAGCGGTATGGATTTCGGAAGCCTGATCATGGCCCAGGCGCTTGGAGATTTCGAAGCCCTGCAAAAAGCCGGACGAAAAGTGATCCGCATTCATCTCGGCCGGGACGGGTTGCGCGGTGTTCAACAGCTGATCCGCTGGCTGGAAGAATAGGTGGACCGGTGCAAAAGCCCGCCAGCAGTATCATCGTAATTTTCGGCGCTTCGGGGGATCTGACCCGACGTAAATTGATCCCGGCGCTGTTTGATTTATACCGGCAGAACTTTCTGCCGGAGAATTGTGCCGTGCTGGGCGTCAGCCGTTCCACCATCAGCGATGAGCAGTTCCGGAAGCGTATGCGGGATGAATTGGAGAAGGATTCCGGGGCCGAACGGAAAAACATTACGGTGTTTTTGAAAAATCTGTTTTACCAGTCCATCGACACCGCCGTTGTTGCCGAATATGCTAAGCTGAAAAAGCGGTTGCTTGAAATTGACCGATCCTGTCACTGCGGCGGTAATATGCTGTTCTATCTTTCCACGCCGCCCAACCTTTATCCGGTTATTCCTGCCATGCTGGAAGCCCACGGATTGAACCGCAGCGCTGAGAACGGCGGCTGGCGCAGGCTTATCGTCGAAAAGCCCTTCGGCTACGACCTGGCTTCTGCGATGGAACTGAATAAAACCCTGCTGAAATATTTTTCAGAGGAGCAGATTTACCGCATCGATCATTACCTGGGTAAGGAAACGGTGCAGAATATACTTGCGCTGCGTTTCTCCAACGGTATTTTCGAACCGTTGTGGAACCGTAATTATATCCATCATGTGGAAATTACCGGAGCGGAGGCACTGGGTGTGGAGCAACGCGGCGGTTATTATAACCGTTCCGGGGCGGTGCGCGATATGGTGCAGAATCATTTACTGCAAATCGCGGCGACCATCGCCATGGAACCACCCGCGGTGTTCGGGGCGGATGCCGTGCGTAATGAGAAAGTAAAAGTATTTCAGGCGCTGCGGTCGATCCGTACTGAGGACGTTTCGAAGCAGGTCGTTCGCGGGCAATACACAGCTTCAACCATCAGGGGTGAAAAAGTTGCCGCTTATCGTGAGGAAAAAGATGTTCCACCCGATTCACGGACCGAAACTTTCGTTGCCCTGAGATTCTACATCGACAACTGGCGCTGGGGCGGCGTACCGTTTTTTATCCGCTCCGGCAAACGGCTGCCGACAAGGGTGACCGAAGCCGTAATTCATTTCAACCGTACACCGCATTCCCTTTTTGCCGATACCCATTCCGTCAATGAAGGCGATAATCAGCTGATCATCCGCATTCAGCCGGACGAGGGAATACTGCTTAAATTCGGCATGAAACGGCCCGGCGCCGGATTCAATATCGAACAGGTGGGAATGGATTTTCACTATTCCGATCTGGGGCCGATAGATATTCCCGAGGCCTACGAGCGCCTCTTGCTGGATTGCCTGAACGGTGATGGTACCCTGTACGCCCGGGCCGACGGCGTCGAAGCCTGCTGGAAATTTATCGATCCGATTCTGAACGCCTGGCGGGAAAATCCTGATATTCCGCTATACGGTTATCCGGCCGGCACCTGGGGACCGCAGGAAGCCAATCGTCTGTTTGATAACCCCGGCGAAGACTGGCGCTACCCGTGCAAGAACCTGACGGGGGACGGGGAATACTGCGAACTATAAACAATCCGAACGAAGTGATATCCCGATTCTCTATTAATTCAGCAGATGGCAATAAAACTTTTTTAATTGCAGGTATTGTCCGAAAGCCCGCAATCCCGGAGCGGTGAAAGGAATGCGCAGAACATCCGCAGGCTAACCGGAACTAAACCGAAGACGAATATTTCGATAAATAGAACGCGCCCGGTGCTTTAATGCTATTTATTATTCAGCTGACTCCGAAAAATCTGCCGATTTTGCTCATAACATTTTCGCCGAAAATTCGCTCGAACGTTTCATTGTCCGGGTAAGCATAGCCCAGCGTGTTTTGCCAGATGTCGGCTTTTTCCATGCACAGATAAAAAAACACGGCGTCGTGCCAGGAAGCAAAAGCGTTGTATAGGGTACTGAACATTTCGATCTTTATTTCATCCGGATAGGTTAGTTTGCCGTGAGGATCCGGTACCAGAGGCATCTGCAGCGTTTTCGTCTGGTGCCCGATATCGCGGATCTTTTGGATAACCGGTTTGATCAGCGTAACCTAACCGAAGGAGATGAACAGTACATCCGTCGGATCGAAACACTTCAAAACGGAGGCTGCGATATCCGGGTAATCTATCTTCCATCCGTTGTACCGGACCATGGGATGAAAATGAAACGCAACTTTTATTCCCCTGTCCGCCACCTGACGCGCGGCATTCAACCGCTGTTGCAGATCGGCGGTGAAGTGTTCTTCGTTGGCAATAACCACCGGTGTGTTCAACGACCAGCTGCATACCACGTTCGGCGGGATGTCATTTTGCAGAAAATAATCGATATTATGCGATTTGGTCTTGAATTCGAGCAGGATATTCGGGTTCCTGCGGGCAAATTCGAGCAGGGCGTCGAGATTGCCGTTCCGGTTGCCCCAGGCAAGTGAATCGGATGACTGGCCGGTGCCGAAATGGTAAAAGCGTCCCTTTTCGAGTTCGATTGATTTCAGCTTTTCAGGAAAGGAATCATCGAATACGATATTGTCCTGGTAAAAGGTTTGAATGGTGCAATAGCTGCAACCGAAGATGCAATTCTCAACGGCGTCAATGGTGCGCAGGTTGCAGCAGACCGTTTTTTCTGAGGCAACGGGACACATGCCCCAGATTTTCTTATCCGTATCCTGAATAACGATTTGAGCCTTTTCCCGCTTTTTGGGCCGGGAAAACGGTTTTTCACCGTACTCCTTTTCAAGGTTGCGTAATCCGTGCAAATAGCGCAAAAGAGAATTCAGAAAATCTTTTTTACCGGTAAATCGGACCGAGTTGCCATGATACCAGGTTTCCAGTCCGGGTTCGCCCCAGATGGCGAGGTCCCGTTCCGCTTCCACCACTTGCCGGAATTCCTGAAAGGTCAACCGCCAGGTAAAGGCCAGGTATTTCAGAAATGCCTGCTGAGG
>JAJRVZ010000074.1 GCA_024277055.1 Calditrichota bacterium | reverse complement strand
TGCCTGCAGGGAGGCGGACCGAACGACCTGATGGAAGTAACCCATCAATTATGCGGCGCCATGATTTTTCTGGGAGGAAAGGCGGATTCGATCGGCGAAGGAATCGGGATATCAAAAAAAATGATTGCATCGGGAAAAGCGATGGATAAGTTTCTGCAGATTGTTGAACTCCAGGAAGGCGACACAACGGTCGTAAAAAATCCTGAACAGTACCCGCAATCGAAATACGAACGGGAAATAATTGCCGAACACGACGGATGGATTGCCGGCATCGATGCGCTCGAAACCGGATTAACGGCCATCCAGCTGGGTGCGGGACGGCAAAAATCGGACGATGTTATCGATCCCAAAGCGGGAATTGCGCTGCACAAAAAAACCGGTGACCGGGTAAAAAAAGGTGAAAAAATATTAACGCTTTATTCCGACCGGAAAGAAGCAATGGAACCCGCAAAACTAAGATTATTAAATGCAGTGGAAATAACTTCAGCGGAAGTGCCGGAACCAAAAATGATTCTGGAAGAATTAATCTAGGGGAATCCGGGAATTTAAGTACACTTTCATGGCGTCGCGTCACGAGCAACGTTAACCGTCAGGTAGAGCTATGTCAAGTCTTGTAAAAAAACTGATAATCATTTTCGGAATATTGGTCCTGTTTTTATTTATCGCCTTTATCGGAGCCGCCTGGTATCTGGGCGCATTTAATTCAGTCGATGTGACCCTGGCGGAGCGCGGACCCTATTATTTTGTTTTTCTGGAGCACAGGGGCATGTACCAGAAAATTGCGGAGAAAATCGAGCAGGTACATGAATATCTGGAAAACCGGCAAATTGAGTTGGTACACCCCGCGGCCCAGTATCTGGACGATCCCAAAACACACATGCCCGCCGAGTTACGCAGCAGGGGCGGCTGGATTGTGTCGGATTCTGTCGCCGTCGATTCCCCCTATATTCTCACAACCATTGAAAAACGCTCCACCGCACTGGCCCGTATCCGTGCGCACCCGGCCATTGCCCCGTTCAAAACCTATCCGGCACTGGACAATTTTCTGATGCACGCCGGCCGTGACCGGGATACTGCAAAGACCGTTCTGGAAATTTATTATGATTCCGGTGTAGTGGAAGTGGAATTACCGGTGTTACCTGAAAAACAGAATTGAAGTGAAATTTTTTTGATTATTTATTTCGTTTACCGTTTCAAATTGAAATTTTGTAAGTTTGCATACGAATCATCCAGTTCAATTTCAACTTTTGCAAATATGTGCGTAGAATCTTCGTTTAAGGAACTGTTATATAAAATAGGATTTTATCATGAGTCAAACGGCTGTTGACACTACTCAAAAACAGAATAAGAATTTCTGGCAGGATAAAAGTATTCGTAAACGAAAACTGGATATCGTTCAGGTCAACTTCGGGAATCTGTGCAACCAGGCCTGTACTCATTGCCATATAGAAGCCTCGCCCCGTGGCAGGGAAAACATGAGCGATAAGACGGCACGGCTGATCCTTGAAAAACTGATCCATTTGAACGTCAAAAAAATTGAATTCACCGGCGGTGCACCGGAAATGAATCCGAATTTACCGATTTTTATTGAAGAACTTAGCAGGCACGGTAAAGAAATAACCGTACGTACCAACCTCACCATTCTGGAAGATCCGAAATATGCTTTCTATTTCGATCTCTATCGGAAAAATCACGTAAAACTGGTGGCGTCACTGCCGTCGGTTTTTGCCGATGCAACCGATAAGCAGCGCGGTCGCGGCGTATTCGACAGCAGTATACGTGTATTACGGCAATTGAATAAAATCGGCTACGGTACGAACGGTTTAAAACTGGATTTCGTTTACAACCCGGTGGGTGAATATTTGCCGCCGCCGCAATCACAGGTGGAAGGCGAGTATAAACAGATTCTTGATGAACAATATAAATTAAAATTCAACAGTCTGGCAACCATCGTCAACAGTCCGATTACGCGCTACCGTAATTACCTTGTGCGCAGCGGTAAATATGATGAATATCTGAAGCTGCTGAAGGATAATTATAACCCCGCTACTCAGGAAGTGATCATGTGCCGCAACCTGATTACTATCGACTATGAGGGATATATTTACGATTGTGATTTTAATCTGGCCGGCCGGTTACGGGTGAAAGGCTACGAAAATACCAAATTCTGGGAGATCGATTTCGACAATTTCTTTCCGGAAATCGCTTTCGAAGATCATTGTTATGCCTGCACGGTGAACAACGGCAGCAGCTGCCACGGCGCCTTGCTGGCCGAACAGGATGATGAACTGATGGAACAGGTTTTCGACAGTGATCCCGATGATCAGGAGCCTGCAACTTCATCTCCGGCCGGATTCGATGTACGCAAAAGCGTTAAACAGTATTACGGAGAAGAGATACAGCAAACTTCCGACTTAAAAACGACCGCCTGCTGTACGCTGGACGAAATCCCTGACTACGTGAAGAAGACCCTGCCGCTGATCCACGACGAAATCAAGATGAAATATTACGGCTGCGGAACCGCCTTTCCGCCCGATATTGAAGGGTTGCATGTGCTGGACATCGGCTGCGGAACCGGACGGGATTCTTACATCATGGCCAAACTCGTTGGAGAAAACGGTTCGGTAACCGGCATAGACATGACCGAACAGCAAATCGCCATTGCACAAAAATATGAAAAGGACCAGGCCAGACGATTCGGCTATTCGGTGCCCAATACCCGTTTTATTCAGGATTATATGGAGAATCTTGCCGAACATTTCGAACCGGAGTCGCTGGATCTGGTTACTTCCAACTGTGTGATCAATCTGGCGGAAGACAAAGAATTGGTTTTACAGCAGGTATATGATGTTTTGAAAAACGGAGGGGAATTCTATTTCTCCGATGTTTATTGCGACCGGCGGTTGTCGGAGGAAATCCGAAAAGATCATGTACTTTACGGCGAATGTCTGGGTGGCGCCCTGTACTGGAAAGATTTTGAACGCATCGCCCGCAGAACCGGTTTTGCCGATCCGCGCATGGTTTCCGAGAGCGAAATCGGGATCACCGACGATAAAATTAAAAAACTGGTTGGTAACGCACGCTTTTTTTCG
>JAJRVZ010000006.1 GCA_024277055.1 Calditrichota bacterium | reverse complement strand
CCTGTTTCCCGGTATCGATCAATGATTCGGCCAGCGCACGGGCGTCTTCCCGTTTCTGCATGAACGCGCCGCGTCCGGTTTTTACATCCAGAACGATGGCATCAATGCCTTCAGCCAGCTTCTTGCTCATAATACTGGCCGTGATCAGTGGAATCGATTGGATGGTGGCGGTCACATCGCGCAGGGCGTAGATCTTTTTGTCGGCGGGAGCCAGGTCTGCCGTCTGGCCGATCAGGCAGGTACCGGTATCGGCGATAATCCGTTCATATTCCGTTATCGAATAGTCGACACGGAAGCCGGGAATGGATTCCCGTTTGTCCAGCGTACCACCCGAATGACCCAGTCCGCGACCGGAGATCATCGGCACCGGCACGCCTGCGGCAGCCACAATCGGTGCCAGGATCAGGGAAACTTTATCGCCGACTCCGCCCGTACTGTGTTTGTCCACTTTTATGCCCGGGATATGGCTGAGATCAACGGTTTTGCCGGAATGCAGCATGGTCTGTGTCAGCTGATGGGTCTCTTCGGCGCTCATGCCGTTCAGGTAAACAGCCATCAGCAGGGCAGACATCTGGTAATCAGGTATGGTTCCATCCGTATAGCCGGAAATAAAAAAGCGGATTTCATCCGCCGTCAGTTCATGTCCGTCTCGTTTCTTTGAGATAATTTCGTAGGCAGTCATAGCTTATTGATTATTTTTTCGAATTCCTTTACCTGGTTTTTTTTGAAGAGTCTCCGATAATTTTTTAAATGGTCATTGATATAACTGGTATCCGGATGCTTTTAACCGGTAAAAATGAACTTGACATCCTCAAAATTACGTTTGCTTCCTGCCAATAATTTCTGAATATTTAAATCTTTCGTCGTAACGAAACAAACGGGATATTCTTTAATCATTAATCTTTTTCTTTACTGTAAATTACAAAAATATTGCCGGGAGCAATCAAACCGGGCAGCTGTTTTTTTCTGAAAAAGAAGCTGGAAAACAAACGAATATCCTCATCAAAACAGCACTATCTTCCAGCATCCAGCATCCAGCATCCAGCATCCAGCATCCAGCATCAATATCCCGATTTTGCGGTCTTCCCGTTGCCGACGATGGCCACACTGGCGCTGGCACCGAGTCGCGTCGCACCCGATTCAATCATCTTGCAGGCTTCTTCGTAACTGCGAACGCCGCCGCTGGCTTTCACGCCCATCGAACTACCGACCACTTTACGCATGAGGGCCACATCGTGCACGGTTGCACCGCCTTTGCTGAATCCGGTCGAAGTTTTTACGAAATCGGCGCCAGCGTCTTTGGCCAGCACACAGGCTTTAACCTTTTCTTCGTCGTCCAGCAGGCAGGTTTCGATGATAACTTTTACCACCCGTCGTCCGGCAGCCCTGACAACGGCGCGAATATCTTTTTCCACCAGTGCGTAATTTCCGGACTTCAGTGCGCCGACATTCATGACCATGTCAATTTCCTGTGCGCCGTTTTCGACGGCAGCGCGGGTTTCAGCGGCCTTCACTTCCGGAAAAGTTGCGCCCAGCGGAAAACCGACAACCGTACAAACCTTTACTTTGCTGCCACGCAATAATTTCCGGGCCAGCGGTACATAGGTCGGGTTTATGCATACCGAGGCAAATTTATGTTCCGCCGCTTCCCGGCACAGCTGTTCAACCTCCTTTTCCGTGGCATCCGGTTTTAATAACGTGTGATCGATCCAGCGTGCCAGTTCACGTTTCGGCGGACAGGTAAGCGCCGGCACACCGATACGACTGGCACCGTAATTAACCAGATCGTGCCCGTTCTCGACCGAAAGTTCCTGTGAAGGCTGACACTGAACACAGTAGGGATAATCATTCTGACCCAGCCGGCCGATTTCGGATTCGCGCAACACCTGGGTGATGATGTCTTCGATGATTTCTTTGGTGATTGAACTCATATTTCTTTTTTTCCTGAATCACTGGCCGGTGACAGGTCGATTTCGTCGATTACAGCAACGATTACCGCCTGTACCGGAATTTCACTGTTATCGAAAATAATTCGTGCCGAGCCCCCCTCCTTATTTATCAAAACCCGGTCTCCAACTCCTGCCGAGACGGTATCAAGGGCAAGAAAGGCATCGCCGGTATCGCTGCCGTCAAAGTCCAGCGGTTGCACGATCATCAGTTTTTTACCTTCAAAATTAGGGTTTTTAATTGTCGATACGATACTGCCGGTTACTTTGCAGATAATCATAATTTTTTCGCCAGTTCCTGAATTTCCTGCTTATAGCTTTCCGCCAGGTTTTTCGCCTCTTCCTCTGTCGGGGCCTCGGCCATAATGCGCAGGATCGGTTCCGTGTTGGATTTACGCATGTGTACCCAGGTTTGTTCGGTATCGATTTTCAGGCCGTCCAGGAGGTTGATCATTTTATCGGAATGGCGGTCGGCCATGGCGTCAATCACTTTGTCCGGATCGATTCCCTCTATGCTTATCTTGTCTTTAACTATTTTATATTGCGGCAGCGATTGCCATAAGTCATGCATGCCGTCTCCGTATTCGAGCAATTGCTGCAACAGCAGAGCAACCGCCACCGGCGCATCTCTTCCCAGATGCAGCTCCGGCAGAATGACACCGCCGTTCCCTTCGCCGCCAATGATGGCCTCTGCGGTTTTCATTTTTTCCGCAACGTTGATCTCGCCTACTTTGGTACGGTAAAACGGGCAATTGTAGTATTTGGCGATGTCTTCGGATGCACGGGAAGTGGACATATTGACTACTACGGCCCCCAGCTGCTTCGAAAGGATAAATTTCACCGTCGCCGCAAGGGTATATTCCTCTCCGATGGGCGTGCCGGTGTTATCGATTATTGCACAGCGGTCCACGTCCGGATCGACGGCAAAGCCGATATCAGCGCCGGTCTCCTGCACGCCGGCAATAAGTTCTCCCAGATTTTCCGGTAACGGTTCCGGGGTGTGTGCAAACCGACCATTGGCTTCACCATTCAAAACGATGGCCTCACAGCCCAGTTCATTCAGCAGCTCGGGGATGATCAAGCCGCCGGCGCCGTTCACGCAATCGACAACTACTTTAAAACGACGTTTTTTCAGAGCTTCAACATCTAGATACGACAATCCCAGAATGGCCTCGATGTGTCGGCGGTGTGCCTTTTCATCCGCTTGAACCGAACCGATGTTCTCCCAGGTTTGCAGGTTGTGCAGCCCGCGATCGCCGTCGGAATAAACCTGAGTGGCAATATCCGGCGCCAGAAAGCGACCGTCTGAGTTCATGAATTTCAGACCGTTCCATTGCGGCGGATTATGACTGGCGGTAACGGCAATTCCACCGGCGGCCCTGTGGTGTAGAATTTCCATTTCAACGGTCGGTGTTGTCGCAATTCCAATATCGATCACCCGGCAACCGGAGGCCTGCAAATGTCCTTTGACCAGATCACGGATAAATGCACCGCTGGTGCGGGAATCTCCGCCAACGATCACCGTGCCCCCGTTCAGGTACTTGCCGAAAGCAAGTACATATTTTTCAATGACCGCCGGTGTCAGACTTTCACCGACCACTCCGCGAATCCCGCTGATCGATACCATTAATGCTGCCAATCAATTCTCCTTGTAACGGCTGAATATTCAATCAAAAAATATAAAAGCTATGTACCATATTTACAAGTAATTCGGATAATAAATATCCTTTTCCGCTTTAATCATTTCAAAACCTGTTTTGAAGATGCGGAATTTATCAAAAGAGGGTTAAGTTATTTTATGTAGTTCTAATGTTACTCGGGGTTTATCATGAAAAAAATTATACTGGTTTTTCTATTATCCAGCAGCTTATCCTTTGCCCAGGCTGTTGGTACTTCCGCTCCGGATTTTACGCTGGGCACCCTGGACCACGGCCAGATTTCTCTTTCGGATTATGCCGGCAAAGTAGT
>JAJRVZ010000073.1 GCA_024277055.1 Calditrichota bacterium | reverse complement strand
CAAGCGCGGCGTCGAAGGTGCCGAGCAGATTCTGACAAATGCCACGGGAACGGATACGATTGCGTTTGGCGGAACATATGCCGAAAACGTTTTGGGAATACGCCCCGGATTTCGTTTCGGCGATCATGTGGAATGGAATCTGAATTTTTTAAAGGCCGCCGAGGATGAAAACTCGATCAAAATCGGGAGTAATGTTCGTGAATCCGTCGGGTTGGGTACCGACCTGAGCCTGAATTTTGACAAAAAACGGATTCTGATCGATGCCAGCATCCATGCCACTATTAACAACAGCGATGCCGGCGGGCAGGAGATCACTTTTGATGATCTGGTAGGGTTGGACAGTTCCCTTGCCGACAATTCGGCCGCTGAACAGGCCTTTAATTTTCTGGAGAGCAGCGGGCTTATTTCGCTCACGGGCGGACTGAATCCGTTGCCCAGCTATGGTTTCATGCTTGAATCGCGCTTCCGTTATTACCGAAACAACATCAAGATTTCCTATACGAAAGTCCAGAAAGATCTGGCCACGCCTGGTAATCCTTATCTTTTGAAGGATGTTTCCGGGTTTTATGCCGGGGACAATATCCGTCTTTTCAACAACCAGGTCTACCTGAATCTGTTTTTCAAATCGTTCAAATACAATGAATCACAGGATGAGATGGCCACTTCCAATGTGGAATTCGGCAGCAGTATTTCCTATTATCCGATGCAAAACCTGCCTTCCATCACCGTCGGTTTTGCCAATATCAACCGTCAGAATGATGTTTCCGAGGCCCAGGCCGATACGTTGTCCTATCTGTTTGTAGAAGATAATACGACCCAGCGTCTTTCACTGTCCAGCAGCTACCGGTTCGATTTATCCGACATTCAGAATGTTGTTTCGATTTCCGTATTCAATTACAAACGGGATGAACCGGTGAATATTGAAAGCCAAAACGATTTTTCACAGCTGGCTTTCGGGCTGCAGAACACCTATTCTTTTCCGCTGACCACCAAGCTCAACTATTCGCAATCGACCACCAATTTCGGATCGGCTACGAAGTCAACGACCGATATCAGCAAATTCTCAATACGTGCAGAGTACCTGATGAAAAACCTGCTGGGTGGTGATACTTTCAAGCCCTATATCGCCGTCAGCCTGAACAATATAAAATCTTCGGTTGCCGGGACGACGGTCGAAACAGCACGCAGTAACTATGCCGCCGGTCTGGCCTACCGAAATCCGAAATTGGGCATATTATCCGTTCGATTCAATCAGATAACCTACGATTCGCAGGATTTCAACGATACGGTACTGAATGCACGTTACGAATATCACTTCTGATTATTTCAGTAATAGTTTATCATAGGGAGCTGCCCCGTCCGCGTTGCGGACGGGGTATGTGTTATTATGAAGAAAAAGCGCCATAAAGAAAAACCGCTGATCAGCCTGTTGATCGCCATCGGCTGCGTGCTGCTGGCCCTGCTGTTCAGTCAGACCCCCGCAATGATCGATGTTGAATACAACCTGCGCGATTATCGTTTCCAGCTGCGCGGTCCGCTCAATATCGAAGATTCACCTATTGTTATCCTCGCCATCGACGACCAGTCCGATGAATCGACGCCGTCCCGCTGGCCCTGGCCGAGAAGGTACCTGGCCCATGTTATCGAGAATCTGAATGAAGCCGGAGTCAAAGCCATCGGCGTTGACGTTATTCTTGAGCAGGCCGATTCGCACGGAACGGTTTCGGATGACAGCCTTGCAATGATGCTGGACCGTTATGACAATGTGGTCATGGTCGGAAAAATCCTGCAGACACGCGGCCGCTTTTCCTCAACGATTATTGTTCCTCCGTTCGAAAAGTTCGTACGTGCGGGTACACCCTGGGGATTGGTCTCCAGTGAAGTCGACCACGACGGCTTTTACCGCCGCTATCTAGTCGGTTACGCCATGGAAGATACCATTTATTCGTCATTTGCCGTTGAAATGTTAAAAATTGCCAAGGATATTCCGCGTAACACCCCCCTGAAAGAAGATGAAGATAATTATTACATCGGCGATTATGCCATACCGAAGTATGATAATTATTCCATGCTGATCAATTATTACGGCCCGGCCGGAACTTTTCAGAAATATTCCTTCGACAATGTACTTGATGACGCCGATTTCGATCTTCTGCTCGATTACGACCTGGATGTGTTTGACGATCCCGGAGACCCGGAACTGGGTCTGCCGCCGGGACTTCTTTACTCCGGCGAACTTAAAGACAAAATCGTTCTGATCGGCTCAACCATGCAGGAACTGCATGACGATTTTCCAACTCCGTTTCTGGAATCGATCGATGCGGACGGCAATCCTGTAAAATCTCTGACACCCGGGGTCGAGATCCATGCCAATGCATTGCAGACAATACTGTCGCAAAACTATATCAAAGAACTGCCCTATGGCTGGTTTTTCCTGATCATCACTATTCTGGCCATCTTTATTTACCTGGCCAGTCATTATCTGCCCACCCTCTGGGGGGCGGTTGTAACCCTTGTATCCGTGGTGTTGTATTTTGTTTTTGCCGTTTATTTGTTCACGAACCACAACCTTTTTGTTGATGTGCCGGCTCCGACGCTTGTTATTCTGTTCTCCTTCGTCGGGCACACCCTGTATCAGTATGTGCTTTCGTTGCAGGAAAAGAAAATGATACAGGGAGCGTTTTCCCACTATGTACCGGAAAAAGTCGTACACGAAATTCTCGAAAACCCGGATAAACTGCAATTGGGCGGTGAAGAGCGGGTTGTCAGTGTTTTATTTTCCGATGTGGCGGGGTTTACCTCGATTTCAGAAAAACTGAGCCCGGCGGAACTGGTGCATCTGCTTAACGATTATCTTACGGAAATGACGGAACTGATTCTGGCCAACAACGGAATTATCGACAAGTATGAGGGCGACGCCATTATGGCGGAATTCGGCGTACCGGTTCATTACGATGATCATCCGATCATGGCCTGCAAAGCTGCGCTCGAAATGCAAACAAAATTAAAAGTGTTGCGGACACGCTGGGAAAAGGAGGGGAAACCGCATATTACCGCCCGGATCGGTATCAACACAGGCGAAGTGATTGTTGGTAATATGGGCTCGAAAAACGTTTTTGATTACACCGTAATGGGAGATCATGTAAATCTCGGGGCCCGGCTCGAATCGGCCAACAAATTTTTCGGTACGGATATTATGATCAGTTAATTTACCTATAACCTGATAAAAGACCATTTTCACGCCCGCGAGCTCGACTTACTGAAAGTGAAAGGTAAAGACAAACCAATCAAAGTTTTTGAACTGATTGGTGTAAAAGACGAGCCGATGAGTGCTGATTTTGCCAAGATGATGGAATACTATGAAAAGGGCCTCATCTATTACAGGATTCAGGAATGGGACAAAGCGATTGACTGCTTTGAATATTGCCGGAAACTTGTTTCCGACGACCCGGTATCGGAAGTATATCGTAAACGTTGTATGAAATTTAAGGAACAGCCGCCCGGACAAGATTGGGACGGAGTAACGACGCTGACGGAAAAATAAATACCTGCCAAATAAAATGCGGAACCTTCGGCCGGGTGTGGAGTATGCCACATTTTGCCGGAGGTTTTTTTATTTCCGGAGGCCGGCATCTGTTTGACAAAACTGGTTTATTTGTTTACTTTCCATCGCTATAATCTGATGGAGCAATATGACGAACAAGCGCATTTTATGGGCAGATGATGAAATAGAGCTTCTGCAACCACACATCCTTTTCCTGCAATCAAAGGGCTACGATGTTGAAACCGTGACCAATGGCGATGATGCGATTTCGCGCATTTCCGCCGATCCGTTTGATATCGTCCTGCTGGATTAAATGATGACCGGGCGCGACGGGCTCTCAACCCTGCAGGAAATAAAAGCACTGCGCCCACAAGTCCCCGTTATCATGATCACCAAAAGCGAAGAAGAAAGCCTGATGGAAGAAGCCATCGGTGAAAAGATAGACGATTACCTGACCAAACCGGTCAATCCCAGCCAGATACTTATGGTCTGTAAAAAATTACTGGACAGCAAAAATATTGCAACGGAAAAACGGAGCCGCCAGTATGCCGGACAGATTCAACAGATTTCGACGGCATTAATGAACAATCTTGACACACAGGACTGGATTGATCTGTATATCAAAATCACCCGGACCGATGTGGAGCTGGACGAGATCGCACAAACGGAATTCCGTGAAGTTCTTTACGATCAACGTAAAGAGTGTAACGTTGAATTCGGAAAATTTATTGAACGCAATTACGCTCGCTGGGTAGCCAATCGCGACCAGGCGCCCCTGATGTCTACCGGACTGATAAAAAAATATCTGGTACCCGAACTGGAACAGGGCAAACCGGTCGTATTTATGGTAATTGACTGTATGCGCCTTGACCAGTGGCTGATATTTGAGCCGTTCTTTTATGACTATTTTTCAGTATCACGCGAACACTATTATTCTATTTTACCGACTGCCACCCCTTTTTCACGCAATGCGATTTTTTCCGGCATGTTTCCGAGAGATATCCAGAAACGCTACCCGGATCTGTGGGTAAACGAGGACGATGACGAAGGCAGCCTTAATAAATATGAAAAGGAACTGCTCGAGCAAAACCTCAAGCGTAATTCGGTTAAACTGAACAGGGCGCCCAAGTATATCAAAGTAATGAATAATGAAGACGCCCGTAATCTGGAAAAGAATATCAACAACTATCTCGACACGGATCTGCTGGCTATTGTTGTAAACTTTGTTGATATACTCGCCCACAGTCGCTCTGATATGCCGATATTGAAAGAAATCGCGCCGGATGAACCGGCTTACCGTTCCCTGACCCGCAGCTGGTTTGAACATTCGGCAATTTATTCGATTATTAAGGCCATTGCCCGGTCGGGACATACTTTTTTCATCACAACCGATCATGGCAGTGTACGCGGTCTTCGCGGTACTAAAGTTCTTGGTGATCGTGAAACCTCCACCAATTTGCGCTATAAATTCGGCCGCAGTCTGAAGGTCGACAGGAAACATGCCATCTTCCTGAAAAACCCTGAGGAATACCGATTACCAAACCGTGGCGTTAATACGACCTATATTATTGCCAAAGAAGACTTCTACTTTGTCTATCCGACGAATTACAACAAGTATCTGAATTATTACAAGGACAGTTTTCAGCACGGCGGAGCTTCGATGGAGGAAATGATTCTGCCGTTTCTGCGGCTGGACAGCAAGCTGGCATGAAGTGGGAAAAACTGATCGGAATACAATCGCACAGCGAAGATGAAACACATGCGGTCGCCGGGGAATTTGTGAAGTTCTTTAAACCGGGTGATACCGTTTTGCTGTACGGCGACCTTGGCAGCGGAAAGACTTTTCTTGTGCGCGAATTTGCCGCACTTCTCGGTTATGACGGACAGGTCTCCAGTCCATCCTTCACCATTGTCAACCAGTATGACGGTGAAACCAGCGTCAATCACCTGGACCTGTACCGGATAGAATCGGAAAAGGAACTTAAAAACCTCGGCCTGGAGGAACTGCTGAACAGCGATGCTATTAATTTCATTGAATGGCCGCAACTGGTCGAAAAACGGATTTCCTGGAGACATTTCCGAATCCGTATCGAAACAAAAGCCGGACGCCCCGAATGGCGAAATTTCATACTGGAGCAATCGAGTGACTGACATTTTACTTGGCATTGAAACCAGCGGAATTCTGTGCAGTGTGGCCTGGTATTCGAATAACCGCATTCTTCTGGAATACAATATTGAAAAGGCCAATGCGCATTCGTCCCTGCTGGCCGGGCTGGTAAACGACGGTATGAACAAACTGGATATTCACTTCTCGGATCTTGAGGCAATCGCCGTCGCCTGCGGACCCGGCTCTTTTACAGGACTGCGTATCGGAATGAGCTATGCCAAGGGGCTGGCCTTCGGATTGAATCTGCCGCTGATTGCCGTGTCCAATCTCGAGATTCTACTGGCCGCCGCTGCAATTGATATCTATCCGCGGATGGCGCTTCTCGATGCACGGCGCGGCCGGATGTACTCAGCCATACAAATGGATAAGAACTCCGCGATGGAGAAAATTCGCGTCATTTCCTGGAAGGAAGTGCAAACTTTTCCTTCGGGTTGTCTGGTTCTGGAAAACAATCTTTCGGTACCCGAAAATGTTGAGTTTGAGCCGGAACTGACGGTGATTGACGGTATTCGCATGCAGGCCGGCAGACTTTTTCCCCTGGCCATGCAAAAACTGAAGAAGGGACCGTTGCCATCGCTGCACGAAATTGAGCCGTTGTATGTACAACATTTTGCCGGAGTGCAATGAACCTTGAGTACAGACGCATGCGTCCGTCGGATGTACGTCGTATCGGTGAAATGGAACGGGAACTGTTCGACAACCCATGGAGTCCGGGTATATTTCTGATTGAAATTCAGAACAAGAATGTGGCTCACCCCTATGTTCTGCTGCAGGGGAAAATGATTATCGGGTACACGGTTGTCTGGAAAATTGAACGGGAAATTCATATCGGTAATATCGCCGTTGACAAAAAATATCAACGAAAAGGTTACGGTGCCTTTTTAATGCAAAAGATTTTTGATACATTTCAGGATTACGAGGTAATTTATCTCGAAGTCCGTGCTACAAATAAGCCGGCAATTTCGCTGTATGAAAAGTTCGGCTTTGGTACGCTTTATCGCCGCAAACACTATTATCCCGATGGTGAAGATGCCCTGGTAATGGCCCGCTACCGGGAAAGGAAATTGTAAGGATTTATTATGGACTGGTTCAAAAAGAAAAAAGAAGCGCTGAATCCCGCGGACCGCAAGGAGATGCCGGACGGATTGTGGGTAAAATGTGACAACTGCACCGAAATCATATACAAAAAAGAGCTGGAGAAAAAACTGTATGTTTGTCCGAAGTGCGATAATCATTTCCGGATTAAAAGTGCTCAATATATTGAAATTTTGCTTGACCGCGGTTCTTTCAAGGAAACGGAAGCTCATGTCCGATCCACCGACCCGCTCAATTTCAAAGACAACAAGAAGTACAGCGACAAATATAATGCCGCGGTAAAAAAAACCGGCCTGAAGGAAGCCGTTGTTACCGGCACCGGAAAAATAGACAAAATCGATGTGGCGGTCGGTATAATGGACTTCTCCTTTCTCGGTGGCAGTATGGGATCGGTTGTTGGGGTGAAAATTTCAAGAGTTATATCGCTGGCACTTGAAAGAAAGATACCGCTGATCATTCTATCCGCTTCCGGCGGCGCCCGCATGCACGAAGGAGTTTTAAGCCTGATGCAGATGGCTAAAACTTCCGCAAAACTGGCCCTGCTGGCCGAGGCCGGACTACCCTATATTTCCGTACTCACCAATCCGACCACCGGCGGTACGACCGCCAGCTACGCCATGCTCGGGGATGTACATATCGCAGAACCCGGCGCCCTGATCGGCTTTGCCGGACCGCGTGTCATCAAACAGACAATCGGGCAGGACCTGCCGCCGGGTTTTCAACGCTCTGAATTTCTGCTCGAACACGGTTTTGTCGATGTCATCATTCACCGTCATGAACTGAAATCACAGATTGCCGGGATGCTCCGTTTTTTTCTGCATCAAAATCCCCTGCCGAAAGCCAAACCTGCAACCGGTAAAAAAATGACTGCGGAAGAGGAATAAGGGATTTGAAAATTCTGATCACCAACGATGACGGTATTTACGCCGACGGAATTTATCATTTGAAAAAGGCACTGGATCAGATCGGAGAAGTGCTCGTTGTTGCTCCTGACGTCGAACGAAGCGCTGTAGGCCATGCCATTACAATTTCCGACCCGTTGCGGGTTTTCGAGGCCGAACGTGACGGGGTTTTTTTCGGTTACGCCGTGAACGGCACACCGGCCGATTGCGTGAAACTGGGCATTCGCTGCCTGGCAAAATGGACGCCGGACATTGTAGTATCCGGGATCAACCTGGGTGCGAATACCGCCACCAATATCATTTATTCCGGCACGGTGTCAGCCGCCGCTGAGGCGGTAATTATGGGCATTCCGGGACTGGCGCTGTCACTGACGGCTTTTGATGTCAAGGAATTTGATTATACCTGCCGTCTTGCTGTTGATCTTGTGCGCAAAATCGAAAAGAACGGCCTTCCGGAAGGTACCTTGCTCAATGTGAATGTCCCCCCGGTCCCGGCCGATCAAATCAGGGGAATTGCTATTACCCGGCAGGGCAAAGGCCGCTATGAAGAGTTTTTTGACAAAAGGGTCGATCCGACCAGACGTACCTATTACTGGTTAGCGGGCAAACGCATGATCCTCGATTCTGATGAAGATGTGGATGACGTCGTTATTATGCGGAACAAGGTTTCGATAACCCCGGTGCGGTACGATCTGACAGATATGAAAATGCTTGATGAATTGAAAAAATGGGAAATTGAGCAATGAGCAGAATACAGGAACACGAGAAGATTGTTATCCTGGATTTTGGATCACAATACACACAGTTAATCGCCCGGCGCATTCGTGAGCTGGGCGTTTTTTCTGAAATTGAACCATGCACGGCGCCCATGGAGAACTGGTTCGATAAAACCGTGCGCGGTATTGTTTTTTCCGGGGGGCCGGCTTCCGTGTATGATAAACAATCGCCGAAAATCGATAAAAAGATTTTTGATGCGGGTTTACCGGTGCTGGGAATATGCTACGGGCTTCAATTACTGATGCATCACTTCGGCGGACATGTAGCGCCGGCATCAAAACGAGAATACGGGAAAGCCGAACTTTCGATTTCGGCTGAATCGTCCCTGTTCACTTCCCTGCCAAAAAATTCAATTGCGTGGATGAGTCATGGTGACAAGGTGGATAAACTGGCCCCCGGTTTTTCTGTAATTGCCACCACGGACAACAGCCCGTTTGCGGCAGTGCAACACAACGAACGCCCTATCTTCGGACTGCAGTTTCATCCCGAAGTGATGCACACCGAATATGGTCACGAAATTTTGAAGAATTTCTGCTTCGACATTTGCCGGTGTCGGGGCGACTGGTCTGCAAAATCATTTATTGAAGAAACAATCCGACAGGTCAGGGAACAGGTTGGCGAGCGCCACGTGGTATGCGGTCTCAGCGGCGGTGTGGACAGCAGTGTTGTCGCCTTGCTTCTGCACCGAGCCATCGGCGACCGGCTGCACTGTATTTTTGTCGATACCGGGTTGTTACGGCTCAATGAAGCCAAACAGGTGGAGGTGGTAT
>JAJRVZ010000072.1 GCA_024277055.1 Calditrichota bacterium | reverse complement strand
GTAAGATACTCTTCGTATTTATAAATACTGTCAATACTCACCTGGTCAATTATTTGAAGAGTATATTCCGGGTTTGTTTTATTACCGGAGTTTCGGGGAACGATCGCGTGATAAAATCTTTCCCGGGGTCGCCCCTCAGGTCGAATAGGTCGCATGAAGATATTCTTGTAATCGGCCATATCCTTTAACCATTTTTCAATTCTTGCCAGGGCCCTGAAAGAGTCATGCCAGAGAATACTGAAACGGCGATCCCTGAAAACGGATGATGGCAGAACGGAATTTCCGCGGGATTCGATCCAGCAGAAGGAACCTGTTTCGGCATCATTGTCAAGGATTTGAACATCCGACGGTATCCGATCGGTTTCAAGGGTAAGAATCGCAAAATAATCCGTGCCGCATTTTTCTTCCCAGACTACAAAATCGGAATAGCCGGCAGGTGAAGGGGACCTGACAAGAACCTGGGCATGAAGAAGAGATGAAAGGGTGAGCGATACGAAAATCAATTTCCGAATTAAATTATGCATAATTGAGTCCCGCTGAAAATTTAACAAGGGAAATTCGAACGTCAATATAGTAATCAGATAAGTCAGAAAAAAGAAAATAGTTCAGATCAGGCCGTGTTTTTTTACTTCGTCCAGTACTTTTACGGGATCAATCGGCTTGATTATGTAGCCATTGCAGCCGGCTTTAATACTGTCGACAATGAATTCCTGCTCATTCATGGAAGTTATCATGAGGATAACGGCCCTGTTCTTTTCATCGATTTGAGCGGCTTTTTCCAATTCGCGCATTTTTTTTAATGCGCTGATACCGTCCTGAACAGGCATTAAAATATCCATGCATACAAGTTTGAAAGGAGTGTTTTCAGAAAGTGCTTCATGAAATTTCTTAACGGCGCTGCCGCCGTTTTCAGCAAATTCGGATTCGCAGTGTTCCCGTAAGACATTTGCCAGAAGTCTTCGAATTACAACAACATCTTCAACGATCAGTGTCTTCAACATTTTAATATCGAGTCACCCTGATTTATTTTCCATCTTAAGTGTATCTCGGAATTAATCGTTCAAATATAAAAGAAAAAATCAAATAGAATATCAATTGAACATATAACCTGCATTTTCAGGAATTAATGAGAAATTCTTTCAAGTCGTCGAAGCGGGCACTTATTTTTATTGAATGTTTTTTTCTTCTCAGGTATTCAGCCAATTGCTCCGGCATGGGGACCGGGTTCCGAATCGCCGCCGAGACAATCCGGCTGAATTTCGCCGGATGGGCGGTTGACAGGACTACAGTGTGTAAATCTTTTTCTGTTTTTATAGTAAAGTGGGCGGCAACACCGACAGCCGTATGGGGATCGATTATATAGTTGAATTTGCTGTAAACACTTTTTATGGTTTCAACGGTCTCACTGTCCGAAATACTTACACTTCGGATGTCATTTTTCAACGGGTTGAAGTTACCGGCATAGAGTTCCAGTATACGCACGAAATTGCTTGGGTCGCCGACATCCATTGCGTTGGAATGGGTTCGCAATGAGGTTCGGGGTTTGTACAAACCGCTCTGCAGGTATTCGGAAAACACCGCATTGGCGTTTACCGCGGCGATAAAGTATTCAGCCGGCATGCCGCATTTTTTCGCAATCAATCCTGCCGTCAGGTTTCCGAAATTGCCGCTGGGTACACAGTAGCGTATCGGTTTGTCTGTTTTGTTCCTCAGTTGGGCAAACGCGTGCAGGTAATAAAACGATTGCGGCAGCAACCGGGCAATATTAATGGAATTGGCTGAGGTCAGTTTTTTCGAATGCAGAAGGTCCCGATCGACAAAAGCCCGTTTCACCAAACGCTGACAATCATCGAAGCTGCCGTCGACTTCGAGTGCGGTGACATTTCCACCCATCGCAGTCAGCTGCTGTTCCTGAATGTGGCTCACCTTTCCGGAAGGGTACAACAGGCACACCCGTAATCCTTCAACACCGAAGAAACCACTGGCAACAGCGCTGCCGGTATCACCGGATGTTGCAACCAGAATGGTAATCTCCCGGTCTTTCTCGCGAATAATCCATGCCAGGGTTCGTGCCAGAAAACGGGCTCCGAAATCCTTGAAGGCGAAAGTAGGACCATGAAACAATTCCAGAACAGACAGCTTGTTTTCCAGCTCCACCAATGGTGCATCGAATGTCAGGGTATCATTTATTATTTGTATAAGATCCGCATCGGGAATCTCCGCGATAAACGGTCTGATAAACTGAAATGCGTTTTCACTGAAGGAGCGTTGCCCGATTTTATTAAAAAAGCCCCGGGGAAAAGCGGGGTATTCGGACGGCATGTACAGTCCGCCGTCGGGCGCAAGTCCGTTGACGACGGCTTCGGAAAAACTAACCCGATGACTTTTCTGATTGGTACTGTAATACTTCATTTTCATTCAATCGACGGATATAATTTCGGCGCCATTCGGGTTTATTACCGAAACAAAGGCATCATATCTTGTTTCGTTCTCATTTAAAATCTTTTCCATCGAAGCGCAGATACGGCGGGCATTCTCGATACCGGTCGTCAACGCAAAAACACTCGGACCCGATCCCGAGATATTGCAACCGATCGCACCGCTCCGCAGTGCCGCCTGTTTTATTTCATCGTAATGGGGAATCTGCCCGGAGCGTACCGGTTCGGCGATGGAATCCTCCAGCGACCGTGCCAGCAGATGCAGGTCATTGCGGTAAAAAGCGCTGATCATTCCGGCGATATTACCCCACTGCCGTACCGCGGTTTTTAACGGTATCTGTTCCGGAAGCTTCCTGCGTGAAACCGCCGTTTTTATTTCCACGTGCGGGTGAATAATCACGCAGAACAAATTGCGGGGAACCGGAAGTTCGATAATATCCGGCGGCTGCGCACTGCGCGCCAGAACGATGCCTCCGAAAAGACAGGGGGCGACATTGTCTGCGTGGTACTGACCGGCGCTGGCAATTTTTTCACCTTCCAAAGCAAATTGTACCAGAGCATGATTGTCATACGGGGCCGGCAGTAGGCGGTTAAGAGCATAAACGGCGGATACTGCACTGGCCGCGCTGGAGCCTAATCCGGAACCGGCCGGTAATCCCTTTTCGATCAGCAGGTTTACGCCGAATTCTGCCTGCATTTCGTCCAGCATAGCCTGCACTGCCACTCCGGCCGTATTTTTTTCCGGTTCGGCGGGAATGGTGTCGAATGCCGAACGGGTTTCAATACGGATCCCTTCGGTCCTGCTGATTTTAAGGCTGAGCCGGTCCCCCGGATTCTTGAGAGCGAAACCGAGAATATCAAATCCGCAGCCGATATTGGCTACCGTGGCGGGCGCAAAAACCGTACAGCCATCTCCCTTCAGGTCCTCTGCTTTCATTACAGCATATCCTTTGCCATCATCAGTTCGGCGCAAAGAATTGCACCACCCGCGGCGCCGCGGACGGTATTATGGGAAAGCACGGTAAATTTATAATCAAAAAGGTTGCAGGGACGCAGGTTGCCCACGGCAATGGCCATTCCGTTGCCGAGATCTCGGTGCAGGCGCGGCTGCGGATAATCGGGGCGTTCGAAATAATGAATTACCGGTTTTGGAGCCGAAGGCAGGTTCAAACGCTGGGGTTCACTTTCGAACGTACTCCAGGCCTCGATTAATTCGGCAGGTTTCGCCTCATTTTTCAGAACCACCTGTACAGCCTCCGTGTGCCCGTCAATAACCGGTACACGGTTGCACTGTGCACTGATGGGCAGTTCCGCTTCTTCAATGTGATCTTTTTTTAAGCTACCCAGCAGTTTCAGCGGTTCGCGTTCCATTTTGGCTTCTTCTCCGCCGATATGGGGCACCACATTTTCTGTGATGGTAAAGGAAGAAATCCCCGGAAAACCCGCTCCGGAAAGGGCCTGCATGGTCGTCACGTTCACCTGCTCCAGCCCGAAGGCATCGTACAGCGGTTTGAGCGCCAGCACCAGTCCGATTGTCGAGCAGTTGGGATTGGTGACGATACAGCCGTTGCCGTATTTTTGTGTCTTCACCAGTTGCAGGTGATCGGGGTTGACTTCCGGAATCAACAGCGGAACTTCGGTATCGTACCGATGGTTGCGCGCATTGGATACAACTTTGTAACCGCCGGTTGCGAAACTGCTTTCAATCTCTCCGGCAACGGAAGCATCCAGTCCTGAAAAAACCAGCGGGGTGTCCATACCCGGTTTGCAGGTCTGTACTTCAAGACCGGCTATTCTTTCCGGTATCC
>JAJRVZ010000071.1 GCA_024277055.1 Calditrichota bacterium | reverse complement strand
TTTTGATTGGGGCGGGGTGCTGATTGATGACCCGGCGCCGGTAATGGCGAAATATTTTGCTAATTATTTCGAAGTAAAAACGGAAAGTCTTCTTAAACAATATAAACTGGTATCAGAGCGGTTTATCACCGGAAAAATTTCAGAAAAGAAATTGTGGACATCACTGGGATTCGGAAAAAACGCCGATTTTAATGAGGTGAACTCGCTGTGGCTTCGGGCGTTTAACACTGCGTATGCAGAAAAGCGAAAGATGCACGACTTGGCGGCACAATTGAAAAATAAAGGATTCCGCATCGGACTGCTCTCTAATACCGAAAAGCCCGTTGCCGGCAGTTTTGCCGAACGGGGTTACACATTCATCGACGAACCGGTTTTTTCCTGTAAAGAAGGGATGGCGAAACCCGATCCCGGAATTTACAGACTTACTGCAGAGCGATTAAAAGTTTTACCTCAGGAATGCATTTATACAGACGATAAACTAGAATATGTACAGGCTGCCCGGGCGGTGGGGATGGAAGGAATCCATTTTACCGATACCGCTGAGTGCATCGGGAAGATTAAAGGATTAACAAGTCTGGACTGATGAAATGGGAAATGAATTAAACGGAACTTTAGAAACGTACTCTTTTTTCAGTGAAGCTCTCGGCATTGAGAAAAAATTCCGCATTTATCTCCCGCCGGATTATAAAAGTACAAAAAGGGAATATCCCGCAATTTTCTTATTCAGCACCCGTGAAAACGACTGGTTCGACCCCGATGCGGATGGTACACGCAAAGATCGGGCTGCGCACACTATTGCAGATAAAATGATTGTTACCGGAGAAATTAAACCGGTTATCCTGATCGGGGTTAATATGTCCTCTGAAGACGGGCAAATTCCCGGACTGGGTGTCGACTTCCTGGCGCCTGAACTGGCTTCTGAACATGATGGAATTGGAACCGGTAAGTTCCGGTCATATTTTATCGACGATCTTTTACCGGAAGTTGAAAAGAAATTTCGAATCCGCAAAGAACAAAAGGCACGGGCCGCCGCAGGTTTCGCCCTGGGAGGATTTACGGCCATTACGCTTGCGTTAAATCATCCGGAATTGTTCGGGGCGGTCGCCAGTTACGATGGTACCTTTATGTGGAAAGACCTGGTCGATCCGCGAACGACTTCCGAAAGACATGATGATCGTATTTGGCTTGAAAATGAATTGTTTTATCCGGCATTCAAGAATATTGAAACCAACGAGCCCGACAGGGAGTATATGCTTCGCTTCAATGCTTCCAGTTTAATCCGGGTTGCCGATGCCTCCGAAATTAAATTATATCGCAAAATTCATTTTTATATCCAGTGCAGTGCCTTCGACGGTACGCGCGGCAACCGTGATCGTTCGTATCATCTGATTTCCGGGTTTCAGAAAAAGGGAATTCTAAACGAGGCTGAGCATATAATTTTACATTCACGGGCAATGAACGACTGGGCATCCACCGATCGTTTCTTTAAAAATGCTTTGAAGTGGTATAATTCAATACCGGGAGAAAAAAAAGTACGGAGACGAAAAGCGGGAAAAGCGTCCAATCCGAAACTACTGCCGAATTATCCGAATCCTTTTGATTTTGTCACAATGATTCCTGTTGAACTGAAATCGTCTGCATTGATAAATCTCCGGGTACTGGATTCCGACAATAATCCGGTTGACAATATTCTGGAGCGCAGACTGGAACCCGGTAACTACAGTTTTGTCTGGGAAGCAACGGGATTCAGGCCGGGAATCTATTACATCAGCCTGCAATCGGGAAATTTTGAAACGCGAAAAAAAATACTTGTGCTGCGCCAGTATTGAATATCATTTATTAACCCCATCGATACTCTGCAAATCGGTCATGTTTTGAAAAAAAGGAACTGAACGGCCTGACTGATTCGTTCGAACAGCTGTCAAGTTGACATAATCCGTGTTTTGATTCTCAATCTAAAAATCTACATATTCCATTAAAATCAACGATTTCACCGGTTTGTTAATATTGGCACGAAAATTGTGACTGCGATGAACAAAATACGTAAAGCGGCGTAAGATGAATCTTAAAAATTGCGAGGAAAATTAAATGCCATTTTTATTTTGGGATCCGACAATGATCTTGCTGATACCGGCAATTATTTTTGCCACCTGGGCTCAGTTCAGGGTATCAAGCACTTTCAACAGGTACAAGCGGATCGGTTCCGCACAGGGGATAACCGGTTTGCAGGCTGCACAGTACCTGTTGCAACGCAACGGTATCACCGATGTTGAAGTCGAACCGGTTGAAGGGCGGTTGAGCGATCACTACGATCCGCGCAGTAAAAAAGTGAGATTGTCGGTAGACAATTACCGCGGAAGTTCTCTGGCTGCCATTGCCGTGGCGGCACACGAAGTCGGTCATGCCATTCAGCATCATGTAGGATATATGCCGTTGCAGCTTCGGCATTCGATTCTGCCTGTAACGAATCTCGGTTCGTGGGCGGCGTTTCCACTGTTCATTTTGGGAATGTTCCTGCGGACACCTTTATTGATGGATATCGGTATTGTATTATTCGCCGGTGTTGTTATATTCCATCTGGTAACATTGCCTGTGGAATATAATGCCAGTAATCGTGCACTGGTGCAGTTGAAAGAAAACGGTATGCTTGTTTCCAATGAAGTAAATGGTGCAAAAAAGGTGTTGAATGCAGCAGCCATGACCTATGTTGCCGCCACTGCAATGGCCTTGTTGAATCTCGTACGCTTACTCATCTTACGGGGCGATGATTAAAAAAGGAGGAAAAGAAAATGTCTGCAAGTAAAAACTCGATACCGGTTATTTTGGGTTTGGTTGCCATAGGGGTGATTATCGGGGTAGTGCTGACTACCGGTTTCCAGATTGATAACAAAGGATTTGCCGAGCCGACAATCAGTACGACGGATGCGGTTGCAAGCGGCGAATCGGGAAGTGAAACTCCGCAATCACAGAATCTGAATGCGGCAAATTTTAATCCCAATAATCTCTTTGTAAATGTTGTCAAAGCCGTAAGACCTTCTATTGTAACGATTTACACAACAAAAAATGTAAAAGTACCCGCAAATCCCTGGCATCGTTTTTTTCGCGATTTCGGTCTCGAAGACCCCCGGGGAGGACAGGAGCAGGAACGCGAATATAAACAAAATGGTCTGGGATCAGGGATAATTGTAAGCAAGGATGGCTATATCCTGACCAATCACCATGTGATAAAAGATGTGGATGAATTGCTGGTTCAGATGGTTGATGGTCAGGAGTATAAAGCCGAAGTCGTAGGTACCGACCCGACGACGGAGGTGGCTCTGATTAAAATCGATGCAGATGGCTTACCTGCAGCAAAACTCGGGAATTCGGATCATGTACAGGTCGGCGAATGGGTAATGGCCATAGGCTCGCCGCTGGAGTTGAATTTTACGGTGACAGCAGGAATCGTGAGTGCGCTCAGTCGCGATATAAATATCATACGCAGCGGCAGCGTAAATTACAGTATTGAAGACTTTATCCAGACGGATGCGGCGATTAATCCCGGTAACAGCGGTGGGGCGCTCATCAATATTAACGGGGAAGTAATCGGCATAAATACAGCCATTGCCACCCCCACGGGAAATTATGTGGGCTACGGTTTCGCAATTCCCATTAATATTGCTAAAAACGTAATGCGCGACCTGCAGAAATACGGTGAAATTCGACGGGGATATCTCGGGGTTTATATCGAACGTATGGACCCGGTAAAAGCAAAGGGTGTCGGCCTTGATAAACCCGAAGGTGTATTTATCACCAGTGTTATCGAAGGAAAGGCTGCTGACAAAGCCGGAATAAAAGCCGGGGATGTGGTTCTCGAAGTTGAAGGTGTAAAAGTGAACCAGCCGAACCAGTTACAGGCGAAAGTCGGTTCCTACGATCCGGGAGACGAAATCGATATTGTCGTATGGCGCGATGGTCGGAGAAAAACTTTCAGGGCTGCTCTGCGCTGCGGTTGTGTTCACCATCAGTTTTGCATCGACGGGGTTCGCACAGACCAATTCCGAGGAGGATACCCCGACGCGCCGGGGTATGACCGGATTTGATACGCCAGCCGAGCCCATACGGCCG
>JAJRVZ010000070.1 GCA_024277055.1 Calditrichota bacterium | reverse complement strand
GATACCGGTTGCAGCTTCCACCGGAATACTTACGGTAAAATCGTAGGTGCTGCTGGTCGAAGCCGGAATTGTATCCGGCACCGTCGGCGAAATCAGTTTTACGACATTCAGATTTCTTTGAAACTGCAGGGTAACACTGTCCGCCGATCCTATTATTAACGGGACCTGACCCGAATTCCGCAGGATCAGGTTTACAGGAATGGCGACCTGTCCCTGGCTGACAGTAACAGCGGCGGCCGTAGCGCTATCTACCAGCAAATGGCTCTTTGTCAATACCGTCCAATTATCAAAAACCGCCGGCGCGCTTGCCGAATATTCGGTATTGCTGTTGACATCCGAATAGGTTATCGCTGCCCTGAAAGTGTCTGCTCCGGCAACTGCGTTGGAAGCCACACCTACAGAATATAGAAAAGTTGTGCTGCCACCGCTGTTCAGCGTCAGGGGAAAACTCTGCCCAGAGGTCAGCAGCAGGGTATAATTTGAATTGTAACTGAATTGAATGCTGTCGGCGGAACTAATGGAAGCGGAAGCACCGCCGGTATTGGTAACCTGCAGACTCAATGTCTGACCACTTTCACCCTGGCTGACAGCCGTATCACTGAGGGTCAGCGAAGTAATGGACAGAGCGGCTATTGTCTGAACCTGCAGGCTGTCGCTCAGGGTCAGTGTCGTATCAAACACCCCTCCGTTTTCAGAACCGTAAAGTCTAATGTTGCCGCCGTGTTTCCCGGCAGGAAGCGTCAATATTGCCGGAATAAAATCCAAAACCGTCTGGCCGGACGGCTGTAATGCCTGGTCACCGTTCAGGGTAAATGATTGTGTTCCGAAAACCAGGCTGCTTTGTACGGAATCGAGTAAAACCGTTGCCGCCCCGGAATTGTTTACCGTCACACTGAGCGCAACCAGTTGTCCCTCGCTGACTGTTGCCGGTGTAAAACCGACGTAAGAAGCCGTCGCCACCGTTTCAATAACAAAGGTATCTGTGAGACGCGAAACATCATCGAGCACCGGCTCACCGGTAGTCTGCAAAGTACCGGTAACGTATCCGTCAACGGTGACGGTTCCCGTTGCAGCGTTCACCGGAATGATGGCCTTGAAACTCAGGGTTGTCTGCGAAGCGGGGGGTATCGAAGTTGCATTTCCTGCTTTCGGAATCAGGATCATTCCCGGATCCGGGGAAAACGTCAGGCTGTCAGTCAGATTAATAATCGTATAAGGACTGTTATTTTTAACGATCATTTGAATGAGTTGTATGGTGTCTCCGCGGCTGAGGGTTGTCGGCGGTTGAACGGTTACCGATAAGATATCCAGGGGTTCAACCGACAATTCTCCTGTGGTTGAATTCAGCGTACCGGAAATAGAATCCCCGCTGCTTTGAGCCAGAAAATCGAATTCAGCAGTGTAGTTGCCCTGCGTGAACAGGTTTGAGAAAACGGCGCCTCCGAAATAAAGCGTCGTAGAATCGCTGCGCGCGGCAAGGGTTAATGGTGAATCCAGTTTTGCCGTCGTAGTCCTGGTCCCGTCTGTTACCCGGATCAATGTTGACGCTGAATCCAGAGAAACGGCGGAAGTACCGGGGTTTGAAAACTTTGCCGAAAAATTAATGGTATCGCCCGGAGCTGCAATTTTGGGAGCCAGGGAATTTGCAATATATCGGATCGAATATACTCTGAAGGCAGCCGTGTCCGCCGGTGTTGAAATTATGGCACGTGCGGTACTCGAATCCTGCCCGCTCGGTGCGGTGTAAATCGTTTGCACCAGTCCGTTCGCATCGGAGATTTCGCTGGAAGAAGCCATGCGAATAGCCGGCGAGAAATTAACGGTGGTACCGGAAACAGCGTTTCCGTACTGATCCAGCACACGGGCAGAAATTGTCCTGCCAGCACCTGCGAATGTAGTCGTACTGTTTCCGCTGACGGCTACGATACTGTTGGCAATATCATGATTGGCACTGGCGGTGAAGGTAACCGTGTTTTTACCGGCGATATTTGCCGTTACGGTATCGCTTCCGACCTCTGTTCGCAGCGTCCAGGTATTTGTCGCAATGCCGGTGGCATCCGTGCTGTTGGACGGTGTCGCCACCGAACCATCCGAAGTCGCCGCCCAGTTGACGGTTACCCCCGAAACAATATTTCCATATTGATCAACCACTTTAACTTTAACCGGAGAATTTAAAGCGGTACCCACTGTATCGCTCTGGTTGTTTCCGCTGAAAATCAGCACGCTGTCAGCAATATCGTTTACAGCAGTTAAGGTGAAAATTATCGGATTGTTTTTAAGCGTCTGGTTAAAAGCCTCGATACGGTAAGTACCGGCAACCGTTCCAAGTGTAAAAGTCGCTTCCGCAATACCGCTGATATTTGTGTTGACTGTTTTAGGAGAAAGGACATAATCCGACCCACCCGCCGGATTGGAAGTGACATTGTAAGCGATCGGGACATCGGGCACCGGGTTGGCGCCGACACTGTCAACCACCTGTACTTTAAGGGTTAACGAAAGTGTCCTGCCGACCGTATCCGTTTGTGCATCCCCTGCAACATAAACCAGACTGTCGGCGGAAGAGGACAATACGGTTGCGCGAAAAACAGCCGTGTCCGGAATGGAGGCTACAACGGCAAGGGCCGAATCCTGACCTATTGTTGTTTTCAGCCTCCAGGTTGAAGTTGAAATGCCGAGGGCATCGGTTGTATCCGCTGTCGGATTAAGACTACCGGTTGTATTGGTTATCCATGATACCGGTACATTCGGAACCGGATTTGAAAATGCGTCAATAACTTTAATTTCCGGAGCATCGGAAACAAACGAACTGGCCTGGCCGGATTGGTTCCGGGCCGATAAGATCAGAATAGTGTCTGCAGCAGCCGCTACAACTTCAACCAGACCGGTCTGATCGGAAAGCGTTCCGGCGGTAATTTTAATTACAGCGTCTTCGGCAACCGTAAAATTAAAGGTATTGGATGCAACAGAATCCGGGCTGCTGAAATATCCTACCGAATCCCCTTCGGATGTCCAGCGCACCAACTGATCCCCCAGATAGTTATTCTGAACGTCATAACCGGCGGCGTACAATGTAATACTCGAACCCGCCGTGCGCATCAGGGTATCAATTTCAATACCGCCGTTATTTGTTGCATCACGAATAACTATTTTGGATAAAGTCCCAAGATTTACTATCAACGTTCCCGTTGAATCATTTGTCCAACCCGAATCGTTCGTCGTATAAATTCTACCCGAGCCGGGTGTAACGGGAAAAATATCAACATGCGAAATGTTTGTGCTGTCAGTCATTCCGGACAGACTACCGGTTTTGTGCCAGTTTACATTCACGTCCGAATTGTAATTACCATCGGCATCATACCCGGCAGCGAAAAAATGCAGATTGCTGCCGACCGTAATGGAATCGGTCGTAATTTCCGTTCCGGCACCGTTGGGTGCATTCCTGATGATCAGTGAGGTAACCGCTCCTGCGTTTACGATGATCAGACCACTATTGTCAAAAACCGATGAATTTGAGACTGCGGTTGCCATGACAGTTCCCGACCCTTTTGTTGTGGCATTGAAAATCACACTGTCACTGGGGTTGGCCGGGGCTAAGATACCGATTCCCCCAGTAACGCTCCAATTCGAATTCACCTCTGATATATAATTGCCATCCCTGTCGTATCCGGAGGCATAAAGGGTAAGCAGGCCGTCTGCAGTCACAGTACTGTCACCAACCTGCGCACCTCCCGCACCTCTTGTATACTGCATTTTTATTTCGGCCAGCGCACCATCCTGAATGATAATTCTACCGGTTGTATCCGCCGCTACTCCGCCAACGCCGCTGCTTGCGATGATCCTTCCGGAATCCGGGTCTGTTGAAACCGCCGGACTGAAAATCAGTGATGTTCCGGTACTGTTCACTGTCTCCAGGGCACCCGTCGACGTCCATGTAACGGATACATCACTCCGGTAATTATTAAATTGATCATAACCGGCAGCATACACCGTAAGTGAACCGTCTGCAGTGAACGTCGTATCGCCGAGTTCCACTCCCCCATTGTTAGCCTGAGTTCGTATTAAAACGTAATTCAGAGCATTCGCACGTACCGTGATTACCGCACTCGTTCCGCTCTTCGAGGTGTCAGCGTTGCTCTTCGCCGTCACCGTGAAACTCTCCGCCACAGCATCTACCGCCTTGAAACTTACCGCCCCCCCCGTCAGCGTTCCCGTACCGGGCACCAGCACGACATTACCGCTGCTGCCCGTAAAATTTACCTGCGTCGTGTTATCCGTCGTTACCTGGTTGTTGTT
>JAJRVZ010000069.1 GCA_024277055.1 Calditrichota bacterium | reverse complement strand
GAGCAGGGTGAGCACGCCCTGCCGGTGGCCGCCGGGTATTACCTTCTCCGGGATGAGGAGAATTGTGAACGTAAACTGGCTTTCTGGGACCGGGATTCCGTCACTTTCGGCAACAAGGCAAAATATGGACCGCTGCCGAATAAAAATCTGGATCCCGAAGGCGGGCCGGTTACGATGGATGATCTGATCGGGCGCTCGCTGGACTTTGCCGCGCGTTATGTCGGTGCGATTCGCAGCGGGTATTTCAGGCATACCGCGCAGCCGACCGACCCGGGCTGTACCCAGTATTGCCCCTGTAAAATGGTGTGCCGAAAGGATGTGGGAAAACTGCTGAGCCTTGAACCGGAAGAGACGAATGGAAACGGGGTAAAGGAAAGCTGACAAATGGAAAATCTGACTGAAAAACAAGAGGCCGCACTTGCCCGCGATAAAAATATAGCCGTTACGGCCGGGGCCGGTACCGGAAAAACCCGGATTCTTGTCGATCGTTATCTGGACATTCTGTTGCATGATACGGTGGACATCCGCAGGGTACTGGCTATTACTTACACTACGAAAGCCGCAGCGGAAATGGTGGAACGCGTGGCGGTCAAACTTGACCATCTGCTTCAAACAGAGCGTGAAAATAAAAAGCGAAAACGAATGCTGGAAATACGTAACCGGCTGAGTTCGGCTTATATTTCTACCATTCATGCCTTTTGCAACCGTCTGCTGCGCGAGTATCCGGTTGAAGCGGGGCTGGACCCGGACTTCGGGGTTATGACGGAAATGCAGTCCGGACTGCTGGCTGAGCAGGCCATCGCCGATGAACTGAACCGCGCCGGCGGGGAAGCCGACCGCTGGATAAATCTGTTCAGAATTTTCGGCGCTGAAAATATTTCAAAAATGCTGAAAATTTGTCTTGCCCGCCGCTATGAAATGATATCCATCCGCAGGTTTTTTGATTCCCGTTCGGATACTGAAATATTTGACGACATAATGAATGAATTTTTGCAACGCGCCGGCGAACGGTTCCCTGTAGAAAAAACGGATATTCTTCGATTGCTTGTAAAATCCATTGCGGAAGAAAGCACCGATGCCGCATGTGGACACGAAAAAGCCGTAGTCGTTGTACAGAAACTGGAATCATTTTATGAACAGGAAGACAGAAGCCACGCAGAATTCTGGAATACCCTGTTCACACTTTCCCTGCAAATGACAACTTCCAAAAGAAAAGCGTACCGGAATGCAGGCTCCATCGGCGGTAAATCCAGCTGGAGTCCCGCACAAATTGAAGCCCTGATTCGGTTGTCGGAACAAATGATACCGGTTGCGGAATGGATACAGACGAATCCATCCCGGGCACCCGGCAGTACCGACCGTATGGTTATCGAACATATCCGGAATTTCATCGAATTTTACGAACGCGTTTTAGGTCGCTATACCTTGCTTAAACAAAGTTTGTCGCAGGTCGATTTTGAAGACCTGCAGTTGCTGGCCCTTGAATTACTGCAGCGGAATGAGGCGGTACGGGAAAAAATTGCGAACCAGTTCAGATACGTGATGATTGATGAGTTCCAGGATACGAACGGTTTACAATGGGAAATCGCCCGTCTGCTCGAAGGCGGGATGACGGACAAATACTTTATCGTAGGCGATCCGAAGCAATCCATTTACGGCTTTCGCGGTGCAGATGTACGCGTTTTTGAAAGCGTGAAGAAAATTTTTGCAGGTAAGCAACCGGTCAATGATTATGAAGGCAATATCACACTGGATCAGACATTCCGTTTCAAAGAAAATCTGAATACATTTTTCAATCACCTTTTTATGAATGTACTGAATGTTGAAGATGACAATCCCTGGCAGGTGGGTTATGAGCCGCTCTAAACGAAACGGGAAGACAGCGACGGGGGACGGATCGAGGTGGCGATCCTGAACGAAGAAGATGAATTGACCCAGGGCGAATACATCGCTGCGTACATCCGGCAAAAGGTGCGTGAACAAGAATTTCAATTCGGCGATGTGGCCATTCTGATGCGCAGCCGCACCCACCTGCCCGAATTGGAGGAAGCCCTGCGGAGCAAGGGGGTTCCGTTCCGAACATTGGGCGGGGTTGGATTTTACCAGCGACAGGAAATCTATGACGTCTACCACCTGCTCCGTTTTCTCATTAATCCTAACGATGATACCGCCCTTGTCGGCTTACTGCGTTCTCCGTTTGCCAATATCAGCGACGAAGGATTGTTTTTTCTGTCACAGTCAGACACGGAGGTCAGCTACTGGCAAAGGATTCAGACGGACAGCGACCTGAGAACATTACCGTCCGACGACATGAAACGAGTAAAACGGTTCAGGAGGCTGGCTCATCAATGGTTGTTACGGCGTGACAGGATCGGATTTTCAGATCTTTTGAACGAAATATTTAACAACAGCATGTACCGTACCGCCATGGCTGCGGAAATGAACGGCGGGCAATTGCAGGCCAATCTTGATAAAATTCTGCATCTCAGCGAATCTTTCGAAAGCAATGGCCTTGTTTCGCTGCAGGATTTTGCCGACTCGCTGCAGCAGCTGATTAACCAGGAGGCTAAAGAGGGCGAAGGGCAGACGGAAACGGATGACAGTGATAATGTGAAAATCATGACCATTCACGCCTCGAAGGGTTTGCAATTCCCCGTTGTCATAGTGCCGTGGCTCGAATCACAGAAAAAAATATCCTCGGGCATGGTGTTCGATGAAACTTTCGGCCCGCTCGTAAAAGTGCAGCCGCAGGCCCTTCCGGAAGGATCACCTGCCGATGATTATTATCTTTTGCAAAGGGCGCGCTGGTTTGAGCGTAACAAGGAGCTGGCTGAAATGCGCCGCCTGTTTTACGTCGCCTGTACCCGCGCCCGCGACGGATTGCTGCTTTGTGCGCAGGTAAAGAAAAGCAAAATTCCTCCGGACAGTGGGCTGGAGTGGATTGTGGATTCACTTGGACTGGATCCGGAAGACCTGCCTGACGGAACGATCCGTATCGGCGGCGCCGTTCCGGTGACGATATCCGGAAAAATTGAGGATTCGGGTGAGAATAATTTTGCCCGTCATTCCAATGTTTATAAAAACCTGGAAGTAATGCGGAAAGCCGTCAGTGCGGAAATAGATGACTCCGAACGAAAACCGGTCTTTTTGCATCCGTTGAGTGACCAGCCGCGGGGGGAAATATTTTCAGCGACCCAAATCATGATTTTCCGGGAGAACAGGGAAGAATATTTCCGCAGATATCACCTCGGTTTTTTTGAAAATGATTACGAGCATATCAGCAGCCTGACCGGGGGTGAAGACATCGCCCTGCTGAAGGGAAAGGTTCTGCATCGGTACCTGGAACATTATCCCGGTGCCGATATACAAACGATTCTTTTTGAAATGGAGGTTTTCGACCGGTCGCTTTCAGAAAAACTGGTTGCTGAAATCGGGCATATTAATAAGCTTTTGAAAAATTCGGACACGCTTAAACAAATCATACATGCCGTAGAAGCCAGAAATGAACTGAGTGTGACGGCCCGTCTGGATCGGGATTTTATTACCGGTACTCTCGACCGGTTGTTTAAAAATAAAGACGGCCTGTGGGAGGTTGTCGACTATAAAACCAATCGAATTACGACCGCCCGGGTGGAGGAAACGGCGGAAAAATACGGAACACAAATGGAAGTTTATGCGTTTCTTGCCGGCGGTTTGTTTCCGCACCAACCGGAGATACCGGTCAGTTTATATTTTACGCAGGCGGACGAAAAATTCAGCCGGAATTTCAGTCGCGGGGAAATTAATCGAATAAAAAATTCGCTGCAGGAAACGGTGTCGGAAATCAGAACGATGTATCCCTTTATGGCAACGGACTGAATATCATCTTGCTTTTGGAATACAACCACCATAAATTTGCAAATTTTGTCAACGAATACAAATTGAGCGCATGGAAAGGAAATTCTATCAAATGCCAACATCGGAAATAAAAACAATATCAAATTGTAAAAAAGAAATGGAAGTTACCGTAAGTGTGACGGAGCTGGATAAAATCAGAAAAGAGCAGACACAGCTTGTTTCGCGGGAGGCGCAGGCGCCGGGATTTCGTAAGGGAAAAGTACCTGCGGCGATGGTGCAGCGCATGTACGGTGATACGATTGAGCGCCATACGCTGGATGAAGCCATACAGTTCGGATTTGAAGAGTCAATGAAAGAGCAGCAGATTGCGCCTGTCGGCACCCCGAAGGTAACACATATGGATTTTGATGATGAAAAGAATCTTAAATTGAAATTTGAGATTGAGGTTTGGCCCGAAATCGAGTTGAATAAATACAAGGGCTTAAAACTGGAGAAAACCCTTTACAGCATTGATGATGCCGATGTGGAAGAAGAACTGAAGCGTTTACAGTACAATTATGCTGCTATCAGTGCAAAGGATGGACCGGCAGGAATCGGTGACCGGCTGACCCTGACCCTGCAGGAACTTGACGAATCCGGAATGCCGTTGGTCGGCAAGAAATATGAAAATATCACGCTTGAACTGGGCAAAGGATTTTTTGACGCCGGAATGGAAGAGCAATTGGAAGGTATTAAAGCCGGTGAAAGCAGAAAGGTAGAGATGACCGTCGATTCCGGGCCGGCGGACAAACCCGGTAAAACCGAGCGTTACAACGTTACGGCCGAAAAAGTTGAAAAAATCGAACTCCCCGAATTGGATGATGAATTTGTTAAAGACCTGGATAGCGGAGTTGAAACCGTGGAAGAGTTACGAAAGCGTATCAGTGAAAATATGGAGCACTACTGGGCGCAGCAGTCGGAACAGAAGTTTTTTAATACGATGGCTCACGAAATGCTGCAGAATAATCCTTTCGATATTCCGGAGGCGCTCGTGGAAAACTACCTTGATCGTATTGTCGCCGAAATAAAGCAGAAAGAACAAAATCTTGATGAAGGGAAAGTGCGGAACAATTACCGGTCGGAGGCTGCATTTAATATTAAATGGTTTCATTTTAAAGAGAAAATTGCCGAGGTGGAAAATATCACTGTCGGTGAAGAAGATCTGAAAGATTATTTGTCAAAAATCGAGGACCCGAAGCAACGGGAATTTCTTGAGAAAAACAAGGAATATCATCAGCGTATTCTGGATGATATTCGTGAAAAGAAAATACTGGATTTTCTGGTTGAAAATTCAAAAATTACCGAGAAAACGGAATCGATTCATAAAGGAAAGGATCTGATAGAAGCATGACATTAGTACCAATGGTAGTGGAGCAGACGGGGCGTGCCGAGCGTGCGTATGATATCTATTCCCGTTTGTTGAAGGAGCATATTATTTTTCTGGGAACGCCCATCGATGACAATGTTGCCAATCTCGTTATTGCGCAGTTATTGTTTCTGGCGGCGGAAGACCCGGATAAGGATATCTATTTGTATATTAACAGCCCGGGCGGTGTTGTGTCTTCTGGTCTGGCAATTCTGGACACGATGAATTTCATAAAGCCGGATGTAGTAACCACCTGTATCGGACAGGCGGCCAGCATGGGTGCGGTTCTGCTTGCGGCCGGGACAAAAGGTAAAAGATTTGCCCTGCCCCATTCACGGATCATGATCCACCAGCCCCTGGGCGGCGTCGAAGGGCAGGCAACGGATATTGAAATCCATGCCAGGGAGATTCTGCGCATCCGTAAGGTTCTGAATGAGATTCCGGCCGAAAAAACAGGTCAGTCGCTGGAGAAAATTATGAAAGATACGGACCGTAATTATTTCATGTCTGCCGATGAGGCAAAAGATTACGGTCTGATCGATCAGGTCATTTCCAGCAGCGAATCTTCAAAATCCAAAACGGAAAACAAGTAATGGCGAAAGACCGGATCAGACAATCAGAAGTAAGTTGTTCATTCTGCGGCAAGCCTGCGGCGGAAGTAGGAAGCCTGATATCGGGGCCCGGAGTCCATATCTGTAATGAATGTGTCAAAACCGCAACGGATATTATCGACCACCACAGTCGCCGCAGCTATTTCGATGGTGAATTCCATCTGCCCATTCCCGCCGAAATAAAGGAACAGCTGGACCAGTACGTGATCGGACAGGAAAACGCCAAAAAAACACTGGCGGTAGCGGTTTATAATCATTACAAACGTGTTCAGCATGCGGGCATATTCGACGAAGTCGAGGTGGATAAAAGCAATATTTTACTCATCGGTCCTACGGGGACGGGTAAGACCCTGTTGGCTCAGACGCTGGCAAGACTGTTGAAAGTTCCCTTTGCCATTGCCGACGCTACGGTTCTCACGGAAGCGGGATATGTCGGTGAAGATGTGGAGAATATTCTGGTCAGGCTGTACCAGGCAGCTGATTATAAAGTGGAAGCTGCGGAACGCGGTATTGTTTATGTGGATGAAATCGATAAGATTGCACGCAAAGACGGCAATCCGTCGATCACCAGAGATGTCTCCGGTGAGGGAGTGCAACAGGCCATCCTGAAAATGCTTGAGGGCACTATTTCAAGTATTCCGCCGAAAGGGGGGCGCAAACACCCGGAGCAGAAACTGGTTAATATCAATACACGAAATATTTTGTTTATCTGCGGTGGAGCCTTCGAAGGGCTGGAAGAAATAATTGCCCGGCGGGTGGGAAAAAAGAATATCGGTTTTAATCAGAGTGCAAAGAAAACAGCGAAAATGTCCAAAGGCGAATTGTATGAACAGGTCGCGCCGGAAGATTTGCTGGCCTACGGATTGATACCGGAATTAATCGGTCGTCTGCCGGTGGTTACTTCCCTCGGGGAATTGGATGAAGAAGCGCTGCTTTCAATTTTGTCGAAACCGAAAAATGCGCTGATCAAACAGTATACGAAATTGCTGCAGCTCGATAATATTAAACTCGAATTTACGGACGGGGCGTTAAAGGAGATTGTTCGCATAGCAAAGAAACGAAACACCGGGGCCCGCGCCCTGCGCGCGATCATGGAAGATGTGATGCTGGAAATCATGTACAAGTTGCCGTCGTTACCGGAAATTGAAGGCTGCGTAATTACCAAAGAAGTAGTAACAAAAGGGCAGGAGCCGAAGTTAACATTCAGGAAAACAAAACAAACGGCATAAAAAAAAAGGCCCTGTTGCGAAACAGGGCTTTTTTTATTGCATGGAATTTACAAGGCGCGTTAGTTTGGACTTCTGATTGGCTGCTTTATTTTTGTGGATCAGGTTTTTGCTGGCCATTTTATCAAGAAAAGCAACCGTGTTTTGCAGCGCCTGTTGTGCAGTTTCCTTGTTTTCCGCGTTGCGAACACTTTTAATAAGAGAGCGCAATTTGGTTCGGTTTTCGCGGTTAACAATCCTGCGCTTGGCCGATGTTCGTATTCTTTTTAATGCAGATTTGTGGTGAGCCATTCTGAATCCTTATGTCTGTAATAATTTCATACTTTTAAAAGCCCGCAAATTTAAAGGTGTTTAACACGAATGTCAAATAAATCAGTGCAAAATATCCGTAAAAAATCCATAAAAAATAGTTTTCATTATATTGACATTTGAAAATAATTGCTTAAATTATACCGCTCTGGGATTTTTGAATGAAAATGGATATATGAGGTTTTTATCATAAGGATAGAAACCTCAATTTTTTATGAAAATTTCAGGCTGGCGTAGCTCAATTGGTAGAGCAGCTGATTTGTAATCAGCCGGTTGGGGGTTCAAGTCCTCTCGCCAGCTCACTTCTTATGTAGACTGATTAACGTTAGCCTAATAGGAAGTTACGATTGGACCGCATACAGGTTTTGCGATATTAGCGGGAGTAACTCAGCTGGCTAGAGTCACAGCCTTCCAAGCTGTTGGTCGCGGGTTCGAATCCCGTCTCCCGCTCTCTTTTGGTTTCGTTCGCCTCGCACCTGGTATGTATTCACGGTGTGGGCTTTTTTTTTCGCCCACGTAGCTCAGTCGGTAGAGCACATCCTTGGTAAGGATGAGGTCACCGGTTCAATCCCGGTCGTGGGCTCCAGTTAGCCGATGTGCGTAAAAAATATAGTTTGGAGGATTTTGTAATGGCTAAGGAAAAATTTGAGAGGACTAAGCCGCACGTTAATGTCGG
>JAJRVZ010000068.1 GCA_024277055.1 Calditrichota bacterium | reverse complement strand
TCCGTCGGCAGGGCGATGGCCGGCAGACCGGGGCGTTGCACCTTGTGCGAAAGCCGCACGACCAGTTCGGCTGCCAGGTGCTGGGCGTCGGCTGCGCTGCCGCCGTTGCCGCAGATCAGCAATTTGCCGCGGTTGCGAAAACTGCCGACGATGAGTTCAATCGAGTCTTTCAGTGCCATCCGGCAGGATTCAACCGTTGCTTCTTTTACACGGATACTGTCTTTTATCTGTTCTTCATAAAAGTTATCAAATCGCATTATAGTTCCTGTTAATAAGTTTGTTTATCGATTCAAATTGAATATCGGGGATTTACGCGGGCCATCCTTAGCCGTTTCCCGTCAGGCATCATCACAAACCAGCTGAAAAATCTCAATCTCAATCTTTTTTCATTTTTCATTTATCTTTTTTCTTTAGCCGTGTTTTTTGCCCTGTGCACTGCATCGGCAAAGGCTTTGATTAACCCGTCGTCGCCGTTTTCTTCCAGTACGGTTCCGGTAACGATAAATGACGCTCCGGCCTTCACTTTGGCTGCCGCGGCTTCGGGGGTTCGGATACCGCCACCGACGATCACCGGCAGCTCCGCCGCCCGTTTCACCGTCGTAATCATTTCATCCGGAACACTGTTATCGGCGCCGCTGCCGGCTTCGAGGTAGATCATTTTGAATCCCAGGTATTGTGCGGCAAGGGCGTGTGCGGCGGCAATATCCGGCTTGTTCCGCGGCAGGGGTGTTGTTCCGCTCATGAATTGTGCCGCTGTCTGCCGTCCGCAATCGATCAACATGTAGGCTGTGGGAATCACTTCCAGTCCGGCCCTTTTTACCCGCGGTGCCGCCAGAACCTGACTGCCGATCAAATGTTGCGCCTGTCTGCCGCTTATCAGCGACAGAAACAAAATGGCGTCGGCATGGGAGGAAATCTGATACAGGCTGCCCGGAAACAGAATGACCGGTACATTTCCGGCATGGCTTTTCACCTGTTGCACAAAGGGATCAAATTCGGCATTCATCAGCAGGCTGCCCCCGATCAGAACCGCATCAACGCCCGCGGAATTACAGCGCTGCATGAATTCTGGAATTTGTGCCTCCGGTAATTTGTCCGGATCCAGCAGAATAAAATATCCGGCCCGGTTTTTTATGCCGGAATCAATAAGTCTTTCAAATACAGTCATAATAAAGGTTCCAAAGTGGATGGCAACTTAAAAAATCAGCCAAATAAACGCAAGAATGGAATGCGCAGGAGGTAAAACTATCTGATAACCTGCGGACGCCGGATTGAAGAAAGTAAAAATGAATAAAAAAATTTAATTTTTTTAGAATTTCGCCTTAAAAATTTATTAAATTTAATCAAAACAAAATTCAACTTAATAAAATTAAGTCAACGGACCTGAAACAGGAAAAACTACGGGCGTCACTTAACAGACGGTCACTTTTTTAAACCATATTTTATAGGGGTGGGATGTGATTTCAAAACGTATCGAACAGATCGCTTTTTCCAGTACGGTTAAAGTTAACCAGAAGGCCCGTGAATTGCGGGCGCAGGGAGTGGATATACTCGATCTGAGTGCCGGTGAACCGGATTTTAATACGCCGGAGTATATCAAACTGGCTGCGAAACAAGCCATTGACAATGATTTTACACGGTACACCGCGGTCGCCGGTCTGCCCGAAGTTCGTCAGGTAATCGCCGATTATTTGCGCACCTCATACCGGATTGATTATTCCATTGACGAGATCATCATTTCAAATGGAGTGAAGCATGCCCTGTATAACCTGTTCATGGCTCTGCTCGATCCGGGAGATGAAGTGATCATTCCCGCACCGTACTGGGTTTCCTATCCGGAGCAGGTTAAACTGGCCGGTGGTATTCCGGTCTTTGTGGATACCGATGAATCAAAAGATTTTTTATTAACACCCGAAAACCTCGAATCCGCAATTACCGCCGGATCAAAAGCGCTGGTGCTGTGTAACCCTTCCAATCCGACCGGAACCATGTACGAGGAGGAACAATTGCGTCCCCTGGCGGAGATATGCGTCAGACACAACATCATGATCATATCCGATGAAATATATTCGCGCCTGGTTTACAACGGTCACCATTTCATCAGCATCGCCGCCCTGAGCGATCGGATTAAAAAATACTCGGTAGTGCTGAACGGCGTGTCGAAAACATTTGCCATGACCGGCTGGCGGATCGGATTTGCGGCCGGACCGCGGGACCTGATTGCGGCGATGGGAAAAGTTCAAAGTCACAACAGTTCCAATTCATGTACCGTTTCCCAGATGGCGACAAAAACGGCTTTGTCGCAGGAAAGCAAAGAATTGTCTGAAATGTGCCTGCACTTCGAGAACCGGGGAAAGTATTTGATGGAACGACTGGCTGAAATGCCGGGGATAGAATGTGTGCGGCCGATGGGTGGGTTTTCGGCTTTTCCGAAGGTCCGTGCCTGGTTTGGAAAGCAGGTGGATAGGAACACCATTGAAAATTCGATGCAATTCGTTGAATTTCTTATCGAAAAGGCGCGGGTTGCCGTCGTGCCCGGAGATGCTTTCGGAAAAGACGGCTACATTCGTATTTCCTTTGCCACCAGCATGGATGTAATCGAACGGGCGATGGACAGAATGGCGCAGGCCCTTAAAGAATTAAATTAATTCGGAAACGGATGTATTTTTTATAAAAATCCTTGCAATTTTTGTTTCTTATTTTTGTAAGTTTAGCCATCGATAAAATCGTTGAGGATGGGCTGCAATGAATGAGGAACAGCAGGATTTTTATCTGAAATTACGCAAAAGAATCTACAACTACCTTCAAAATCACAATTCGAAATATGCCGATGTCCTTTTGCTGGGTCCGGATATGTTCCATTTGCTGGTGAAACTTACTCTGGATGACCGGGTACCGGTGGATAAAAAAATCAAATTCGGTGCCGTCATCGCTTATTTTATTTCACCCCTCGATCTGTTGCCCGAATTCCTGCTCGGTCCTATTGGTTATCTGGATGATATCGCGCTTACAGCCTATGTCCTCAATGACTTTGTAAACAACAACGATCCCCAAATTGTGCGCGAGCTGTGGGCCGGTGATCAGGATATTTTATCAGCTATCAAAAATATTCTGTCTGTTTCCGACAAAGCCGTCGGTTCCGGTCTGTGGGCCAAAATCAGGCGGCGGTTTGGATAATCTTAAATAATTCATCACAGGAAAAATGAACAAAACCGTTCGCTTTCCGGTCATTTGTTTATTTCTGTTTCTTATACTTGGCGGTTGCCATAGAACCGTGAATGAATCGGATACTCCGCTTCAGGGGCGGGAATTGTGGCAGGCCCGGAATATTTATTCCTATCAATTCGATTTTTCATGGATTTGCTTTTGCGGCTCGCCCTTTATTGATAACGTGCGGGTGTTCGTAAAAAATAACAGCTTGGATTCCCTGTACAATATCACACTCGACCGTCCCGTTGACCGGGCGTATTATTCGAATTACAAAACAATTGACGAACTGTTTACATTCATAGATAGTTCCAAGGCCCTTGAACCGGCCTGGTTTCGGGAAACCTATGATTCACAATGGGGATATCCGAATAAAGTTTTTTTTGATTATCAATCGGGTATAGCTGATGAAGAACTGGGATTCGAAATCCTGTCGTTTACATCTTACCCGGAGAATGAATAGAGCGGTATTAAAAACAGAATATTGAGAAAAAGTCAACCGCGGCTGATGGTATCCTTCAGCCGTATTTATTTATTAACTGAAATAAACCTGTAAAACGAGGTCGACGATGAGTATCAGTCAACTTGCCAAATCGATTGCTGAAAGCCCGACTCTGAAAATGAATGAGATCGCCAGAACCCTGCGCGACCGTGGTGAAGCCGTCATTCATCTGGGGGGAGGGGAACCGAAATCCAAAGCGCCGATAGACGCAATCCTGCGTGCATCGGCCAAACTGAATTCTGCGGACATAAAATACACCCCTTCCGATGGGATTCCCGAACTGAAAAAGGCCGTTATCCGCTATACCGAAGAGCATTACCGCAAAGTTGTTGAGCCGGAAAACGTTATCGTTTCCAACGGGGCCAAGCAGGCTCTCTCCGTGCTTTTACAGGCGCTGATCAACCCGCAGGATGAGGTGGTTTTCGTGGCGCCGTACTGGGTCAGTTATCCGGAAATGGTAAAAATTGCCTATGGCGTACCCGTTGTTGTCGAGCCGGAAAGCGGCCGTTTCATTCCGACGATGAAGGATATCGAACAGGCAGTCAGTTCCTACACAAAAGCGCTGATTATCAACAGCCCGGGAAATCCGTCGGGGGCTGTTTACCCGGAGGAACTGATCGCACAGATTGTAAAGTTCTGTGAAAAAAAAGATATCTACCTGATCATGGACGATATTTATCATAAACTGATTTATGATGGACGCAGTCCTGTTTCCTGTTACGCGTTTTCAAAAAAATCCATTGAGCAATCCAAATTAATCGTCATCAACGGAGTTTCAAAACTGTACGCGATGACCGGTTTCCGAATCGGCTGGGCCGTCGCCAATTCGCAATTGGTGGAAGCCATGACCCGTCTGCAGGCACAAACCACCTCGTGCCCCTCAGCCCTGCTGCAGGAAGCGGCCGTTGGTGCGTTGATGGGGGTGCAGAGCGGCGTGGAAAGCCTGCGTCTGATGCTGGAAAACAACCGCAATGTCATGATCGATGAATTGAATGCCTTCGAAGGCGTCAAAGTCGAAAAACCGGGCGGTACGTTTTACTGCTTTCCCGATTTCAGCGCATATAATAAGGATTCGGTGAAACTGGCGGAATTCCTGCTTGAAAAAGTCCGTGTTGTTACCGTTCCGGGAAAGGACTTTGGTATGGAGGGACATCTGCGGCTTAGTTTCTGCGGTTCAATTAAAGATATTACCGAGGGAATCGAGCGTATAAAATGGGCCCTGGACCCCAATGCGCCGAATGAGCTATTTATCGGTGACCGTAAACTGGTGAGGGATTGGCTATGAAACAGCATTTAGGAATCAAGTCCCCGGCATTTTCGCAGGCCGGAGAAGCAGCCGGCGATTTCAAACTATCCAATCACGGATTGAAAAACCTGAATCGTGTATACTGGAATTTACCCGAGCCATCCCTTTATGAGGAAGTGATCTTCCGCGGCGAAGGACACATAGCGTCCAACGGACCGCTGATCGTTAATACCGGTAAGCATACAGCCCGGGCAGCCAATGATAAATTCGTCGTAAAAGAAGAATCAACCGCGGATAAAATCTGGTGGGGACAATACAACCGTCCCTTCAGCCAGGATAAATTCAATGCATTGCTGAACCGTATGGCGGCTTTTTTGCAGGACCGCGATGTATTCGTACAGGATTGTTATGCCGGGGCCGACCCGGAATATCGCTTACCCGTGCGGATCATCACCGAATATGCCTGGCATAACCTGTTCGCCCGCAATATGTTCATTCAACCCCGAACTATGGAAGAAATGCGCCGGCACATCCCGGAGTTTACCGTTCTGGCGGTGCCTTCGTTTCAGGCTTCCCCGGCGATTGACGATACCGGTTCCGGAACCTTTATCGTTCTTAATTTTGCCCAGCGCATGGTATTGATCGGCGGCACCGGTTACGGTGGAGAGATCAAGAAATCGATATTTACCGTGATGAATTATCTGCTGCCGTTGCGGGAAGTGATGTCGATGCACTGCTCGGCAAATGTGGGCACCGACGGAGACGTCGCCCTGTTTTTCGGACTTTCGGGAACCGGAAAAACCACACTTTCGGCTGACCCGCAGCGGAAACTGATCGGCGACGATGAGCACGGCTGGAGCGATGAAGGTATTTTCAATATCGAAGGCGGATGCTACGCGAAGGTAATCCGGCTCAGTTCGCAGGCAGAACCGGAAATTTTTGCCTGTACACGAAAATTCGGTACGATTCTTGAAAATGTGATCTATGACCCCTATTCACGAAACCTGGATCTCGACGACGATTCTTTTACGGAAAATACGCGTGCCAGCTATCCGCTGGAATTTATCGAAAATGCGCTGCCGGGAAAAAAAGCAGGGCACCCGAAAAACATCATCCTGCTTACTTGCGACGCCTCGGGCGTCATGCCGCCGATCTCCAGACTGACACCCGACCAGGCCATCTATCATTTCATTTCAGGGTATACTTCCAAAGTCAGCGGTACGGAGATTGACCTCGGGCTGGAACCGGAAATTACCTTCAGTACCTGTTTCGGTGCACCGTTTATGGTACATCACCCCTACTATTATGCTGCTCTCCTGAAATCGAAAATCATCAAGCATGATGTGGATTGCTGGCTGGTGAACACCGGCTGGACCGGCGGACCGTACGGAATCGGAAAACGGATCAGCATACATTACACCCGCACATTGCTGAACGCAGCATTGAGCGGCAAATTAAAAGAAGTGGAATATGAAACAGACAAAGTGTTCGGATTTCAGATTCCAAAAAAATGTGAAGGGGTGCCCGACAAGGTGCTTAATCCTGTAAATACGTGGCCGGACAAAAACCGTTACGCTTCAAAATATAACCAGCTGGCTTCGCAATTCATCGAGAATTTCAAAAAATTTGCTGATGGTTGCCCCGCGGAAATAATCGCCGCCGGACCGAAAAGAATAACATAACTGCGACGGAAAAAATAAGCCGGAGTGTAAAATGCATTCCGGCTGTTTTAATTCAGGGAGCAGGCATAAATTTCATTTTACGAATGGCACGTAACAGGTCACGTCGCGTAATCTGGCCGACCAGTTTGGTGCCTTCAACCACCAGCAGGCGCCGAAAGGTGAATTCCATAAATTTACTGGCCACGGACACGATATCGAGGTGCGGAGGTATGGTCACGACTTCTTTTGTCATGTAATCCTCTACCTTTCCACCCGGAAGATTATCGTAAACGCCGTAAACAAGGGTTTTCAAACAATCTTTCTCCGAAAGAACCCCGACAAGGTTCCCTTTATCATCTACCACGGCAGCGCCGGTAATCTTCTTATCCAGCAGGATTTCGATTGCCTTGTAGACATCCATTTCCGGTTTGAGTGTTATGAATGACTTATCCATAAACTCACTGACCGATGGTGAATCGTGCATATTTCCTCCTGTTTAGTATTTATTATGTTTGTGTAAAAATACTATCCCAAGTCAATTCACGGCATTATTCCGGTTCACACTCCACAACAATCTCAATATAATCACTACAAATTAAAGTACCAAAATAATTAAAATATTCACTTAAAATGCACCGCTGCACATTGAAAGTTTCCTGTTTTTCTCGTACAAATGAACTTATAACGATCGGAAAGCGAAAAGGGACGGCGCAAATCTAGTTTAAGAAAATGAATCGGACGGTTCATTGTATGGAAAATACTTCCATAGCGAAGTCTGTTCTCTGCCGAAAACAACAACTTGGGGTAAATCATGCTGCGGAAAATTGAACCCGGCGCGACCATCGGTGTGCTTTCACCGGCGTTTGTTCCGGTGCCGGAACGTCTGGCTGCAGGGATCGGGTACCTGCAGAAAATGGGGTATAAAGTCAAACGGGGCGATTCCCTGCAGAACAGGTACGGCTATTTCGCCGGAACGGATCAGGCGCGTGCGGCCGATATAAACAGAATGTTCGCGGATGACGAAGTTGACGGCATCATTTGCAGCCGCGGCGGCTGGGGGGTATTGCGATTGCTGCACCTGCTCGATTACGACCTGATCGCCGCCAATCCGAAAGCAGTGATCGGCTACAGCGATATAACAACACTGCAGCTGGCTCTATGGGCGCGACTGGCGATTCCTTCGCTTTCCGGTCCGATGGTGGCGGTTGAATTCGGAAAAGGGATTATGCCCTTCACCGCCGGTCATTTCTGGGGACAGATTAACAATCGTGAAACAACCTACCCCTTTGAATGGCGGGATACCCCGGTACAAATATTACAGGCCGGAAAAGCACAGGGACGGCTGCTGGGCGGCTGTCTTTCGCTGGTCACTTCGCAGCTGGGTACCCCCTGGTCGCCGGACTACACCGGCGCCGTTCTCTTTTTGGAAGATGTCGGTGAAAAGCCGTATAAAATAGACCGCTATTTTGCACAGCTTAAACAGGCGGGTATATTTGAACGAATTAACGGGTTGATTCTCGGTGATTTCATCGATTGCGATGCGGAC
>JAJRVZ010000067.1 GCA_024277055.1 Calditrichota bacterium | reverse complement strand
GGCGACAGTGTCATCGCAGTCGGTGCAGTGGATGCTTCCGGCAGCCGTGTATATTTCAGCAGTGTCGGTCCCACGGTCGACGGGCGGATCAAGCCGGATGTTTCGGCAATGGGTTCCGGTGTAACCGTGGCGTCACCCTATGGAGCAAATGATTTTACAACCTCATCGGGAACTTCATTTTCCTGCCCGTTAACCGCCGGTGTTGCCGCCCTGATCCTTTCCACCAATCCGGGACTGACCCCGATGCAGGTGCGGGAAGCCTTACGTGCCTCCGGCTCGCAGGCAGATCTCCCGGATAATCTGCTCGGCTGGGGTATTCCGGATGCCTATGAGGCTGTTTTTTATTACAGTGCGCAAATTGAACATCAGCCTTTGGGTGATACGGAAGACCTTTCGGGCCCTTATACCATTCAAGCGCAGATCACTTCCCGCCTGCCGCTGGAGGCAGCGCAAATAAAAGTAATTTATGGTACCAACGGTTCCTTCGATCAGCAGGCAATAATGACGGAAACCGGTACGCCGGACGTGTATGAAGCCTCTATCAATGGAAGCGGACAGGAAGCGAATTTTCGATACTATATTTCCGCAACTAATAACCAGGGACTGACCTCCACTTTGCCTTTTAATGCACCGCAGGAATATTTCGGTTTTCATGCCGGTGCGGATACACTGCCGCCGTCCATTGTACATTCCCCGCTGCGTGACCAGACTTTGCTGCGGTGGCCTGCCAGGATTACGGCAAGGATCAGTGACAATCTCGGGGTGGATTCCGCATGGGTGGTATTCAGGATTAACGGAGGTAGTTTAAGTGAATTTCAGTTGTCGGAGAACGGCGCCGAATATGTTGCCGATTTCCCCGTTTCTGTTTCGGAAGTGAATGCAGGGGATAGTTTTGAATATGCCCTGTATGCAAAAGATGGCTCTTCCGCTGGAAATGAAACACGTCTGCCTCAAAACGGATTTTACGGTTTCACAGTGGTCGACGTTCTGGGACTGGTGGCGGTGATTGATGACGATGGCGCCGTATTCGCCTCGAAAGCCGGAAAAACAGATTATGTCAGGGATAAGAGTTCTCCGGGATCTTCTGCGAACAGAATATCCCGGGTATTGTCCGGTTTGGGGTTTCTGGTGGACGGATTCAGCAGCAGCACCGTTGACGGTACCGTGTTTGAGAACTACCAGTTGATCGTACTTTCGAGCGGCGGTGCCACGACAACCGTTGCGAACAGTACTTTAAGACAGGATCTGATCAACTGGGTGCAGGCATCGGGAAACAATAAATTGATTGTGGAAGGTGGCGAAATAGGGTATGATGCGATTTCTTCTCCGGGGTATCCGGATTTTGCAACAAAAGTATTGCATGCGGATGGCTGGTTTGCAGATAACGCCGGCAGTTTGCAGGTAAATGCAGGCTTCGAATATCATCCCGTCATGAGTGTTCCTAATCAGTTGCCCCAGACGATCGGCATTAATTATAACGGGTACGGCGATGAGGATGCGGTGTCTGCATTGAGCGGCGTCAGTGTAATATTTGAAACAGAAAACTATCCGGACGCCGCCGGTATCCTGATTTTTGACGACAACGCCAATCCACGCAGCGCACAGATCGCTTTTTTGGCTTTCAATCTGGAAGCGGTTACCGACACCGGCACGGCCAATATGCTGGTAGAAAATATTGCAACATTCTTAATGAATCCCGAAACAGTAAATTCGGTGGATAACGCCGTCCGGTCTCTACCCGCTGGTTTTGAACTTAAGCAGAATTATCCGAATCCATTCAATCCTTCGACAACGATTGTTTACCGGTTACCGCAAAAGGCCGAAGTGACCGTAGAAATTGTAAATATGCTCGGACAGAAGGTTGAGGCGGAAAACACAGGTTTGCAACCGGCGGGAACGCATGTTTATCGCATCAATAATTTCGATCAGGCTTCGGGGGTTTATTTTTATCGGTTGACGGCAAAAATAAACGGGAGGAACACCGTTTCAGCAATTCGTAAAATGATTTATATGAAATAGTAAGTGCGTATGAAAATTTACACCGGTTTCGGAGATAAAGGAAAAACAGCCCTGTTCGGTGGTGATACCGTTTCCAAGGATCATCTCCGGGTGCAGGTTTATGGCGATCTGGATGAATTGAACAGCTGGCTCGGCTTGCTTGCTGCCGAAGAAAATCATCCGGAATTAAAGAAAATGATAACGGAAATACAGGCGGATATTTTTTCCGCTTCCAGTGAAATTGCAACACCGGCTGAATCGACCCGTGAAAAATTCAAAACCAGAATAACCACCGGAAATTGCAAAAAAATTGAAAAATGGATAGATGAAACTGAGTCAAAACTGACTCCGCTGCAGAATTTTATTTTACCCGGCGGTTCCCCGCAGGCGGCACGATACCATATTGCGCGCACTGTCTGTCGTCGTGCGGAGAGAAACCTTACAACGCTGGTAAAGCAAACCGATGAATATGGGGAGATCATTGTTTTTATCAACCGTTTGAGTGACTTGTTGTTTGTGCTGGCGCGGATGGCAAATAAAAATGCCGGGCAGGATGATATTTTGTGGACACCGTAATCGGAAAACAAATGAGAATGAACAAAACATGTACGTTTTGATGAAAATGTTACTTTATATTTTATTCGAAATGAATCAGTCCGTATATTTGGGTATGGTTTGATCAAAAAGGAATTATCCAATGGAATTTGATATTGGCAGACTGGCGGAAACGGTTGGCAGAGCCAACTACTCTATTTACAGTTGCACCAATATTTTTTTCAATACAGACCTGTTATTTTATTCATCACAATACTTGTTTACCATTCGCTGCAAAATTAAACGTGCTCCTTCCTAACCTGCGTCCTTTCTGAAAACTGGTAATTGAATGGTAAATATGAGAATCCTAAAAACAAAAGTGTAAAAAAAACTAAATGTGTGTAATTGATAACAGCTTAAAAACTTTGGTCATGGGCACACGAAACTTAAGATATTAAACCGGAAAAACTGGCACAATTATTGAGGCCGGTTAAAACGGTTTTTGTGCCTGATACGTAAAAGGAAACAATTATGGCAACTCAAGTATTAACGACACCGTCGGTCACCGTGGAGCCTGAATTGTGCAAGGGGTGCGGTCTGTGTATCGACGCCTGCCCGCCGGATGTTCTGGCATTTCATAAAAAATTCAACAGCAAGGGATATCATTACGCCTTTTATCTTGGTGAAGGTTGTACCGGGTGCGGAGTATGCTTCTATGCATGTCCGGAGCCGGAGGCTATCGTTGTTTATAAAAAGGGGTATGTACCGGAAGCAAATGAGGAGGTGGCGTAATGGCAAAATTATTGATGAAAGGAAACGATGCCATCGTTCGCGGTGCCTTGCTGGCCGGATGCCGGTTATACTTCGGTTATCCGATTACCCCTGCAAGCGAGATCGCAGAGGGGGCGGCCGCATACTTCCCGAAAGTCGGCGGGACCTTTCTGCAGGCCGAAAGTGAAGTGGCTGCAATTAATATGTTGTACGGTGCGGCAAGCGGCGGTGTACGCGCAATGACTGCATCTTCAAGTCCCGGTATCAGTCTGAAAATGGAAGGGGTTTCCTATGCCGCCGGTGCCGAATTACCCTGTGTAATTGTAAATATCATGCGGGGTGGTCCCGGGCTGGGAAATATTGCCCCGGAACAGGCTGATTATAACCAGGTGGTAAAAGGCGGTGGACACGGAAATTACAAACTGCCGGTATTGGCGCCGAACAGTGTTCAGGAAATGTGCAATCTGACCATGAAAGCGTTCGATATTGCAGACAAATACAGAACGCCGGTTTTTATTCTCGCGGATGGTTATATAGGACAGATGATGGAACCGGTGGAGTTTCCCGAACCGGTAATGCATATCGATAGAAAAGACTGGGCGCTTTATGCAGATGCCGAAAGCAAACATAACCTTATTTCCAGCATTTTTCTTGATCCGGAAGAGCTGGAAGAGCACAACCGCAAATTACAGAAAAAATATGCCCTCATCGAGCAAAATGAAATTCGCTTTGAAACTTTTATGTGTGATGATGCGGAACACTTGCTGATCGGTTACGGTATTGTTTCACGAATTCTGAAGACGGCGGTGGAAAAATTGCGGAGTGAAGGGGTTAAGATCGGAATGATAAGGCCCGTAAGCCTGTTTCCGTTCCCGAAAGCGATCATTGCCGAACTGGCGGGTAAAGTTAAAAATATATTGGTTGTTGAGTTGAGCAACGGCCAGATGGTGGATGATGTCCGGCTTGCGACGGAATTCAAAACCCCGATTCATTTCTTTAATCGAATGGGTGGTGTTGTTCCGGCGACGGAAGAAATCATTGAACAGGTAAAACTGCAACTGCTCAGATAGGATGGAAAAGAATATGGCAACAAAAATATTAAAAAAACCGGAAACTTTTTACGAGCGTTACGAAAGAAATCCCAGTGCGGATAAGAAAATGCCGCATTATTGTCCCGGTTGCGGACACGGCAATGTGCATAAAATGATGGCTGAAGCGTTGGAGGATTTTGAAGTCGATGACAGGACAATCCTGATCAGCCCGGTGGGTTGCAGTGTTTTTGCGTATTATTATTTTGATACCGGGAATATTCAGGCAGCCCACGGCCGCGCCCCTGCTGTGGCAACGGGAATAAAACGTGCCCATCCCGAAAGTATTGTCATCAGTTACCAGGGCGATGGTGATCTGGCCGCCATAGGCACGGCTGAAATCCTGCATGCCGCCAACCGCGGCGAAAACATCACGGTATTTTTCGTGAACAATGCCATTTACGGCATGACGGGCGGACAAATGGCACCCACTACGATTGTCGGTCAGAAAACCACAACCACTCCCTATGGAAGACAACCTTCCAACGAAGGCTATCCGGTAAAGGTTGCCGAATTGATTAGTCAACTGGATGCGCCGGTTTATGTCGAGCGCGTTTCTTTGATGGATAATAAACATCGGGCCAAAGCGCGGCAGGCCATCCGCAAGGCCATAAAAAACCAGGTGGATAATCTCGGCTTTTCGCTGGTGGAGATTCTTTCTCCCTGTCCATCCGGCTGGAAACTGGACCCGGTAGACTCGTTGAAATGGATTGAAGAATATATGATTCCGAATTTCCCCCTGGGAGTTTACCGGGATAAAACAAAGGAAGTACAACCCTATAGTTTTACCCGCTTTGAACCCGATGAGGAAGAAATAAAAAAGCAACTGGGCATTACCCGGGAAACGGAAAAAACATTCCCGAAACAGGAAGTGCCGCAGCGGTATCAGAATCCTGAAATAAAAGTTGCCGGGTTCGGGGGGCAGGGCATCCTGTTGCTCGGAGCCGCTATTGCACAGGCGGGTATGCTGGAGAATTACCATGTTTCATGGTTGCCATCCTACGGACCTGAGATGCGAGGCGGTACGGCCAATTGTCATGTGCAGGTGCGTGAAACGGAGGTGGGAGCGCCGATGGTCAGTAATCCTACCGTTCTGATCGCCATGAATCGACCTTCGCTGGAAAAGTTTGAAAACGACGTGCAGCAGGGCGGTATTATTATGTATGACAATTCCCTCATCGATGTGGACCCGGGTCGCAAGGATGTCGAAATACTGCCGGTCCCGGCAACAAAAATGGCCGATGAACTGGGCAATACGAGAATTGCGAACATGATTGCTCTCGGAGCCTTGATGGGATATACCGGATTAATGAGCCGGGAAACGCTTTATGAATCATTGCACGCGGCGATCAAACGAAAACGTTTTCTGGAGATTAACCGGAAAGCCATCGATAAAGGATATGAGTTCGGACAATCGAAACGTGTTTGAAATCTATGGGGTGGAATAATTTCCACCCTTTTTTACTTAAAGGAATTCTTTAAACAGTCGTTAATATTACTAATATATTCAGACGATTCGGAGAGGAAATTGAATAAAAATCGATTAATCAGAACCGCGGTTCTCAGTACAATTATATTGTTTCTTACCGGTTGTACCTTTGATGAGCCGGTATTACCCAGCTGGTATATCGATATTTCGATTCCAATACCAACTGCGGATTTTACTGTTGAGGATGCCGTCAACGATTCAACCCTGATTGCGGACACGACGGAGACCGGAATTCCAATAATCGGCATATCAGTGGAAGATTCACTGGATCGAACTTCGATCAGTCAATCGGATTTGTCTTTTCTTGCGGATCAGACCAGTTTCACACAGAGTATCGGCGATGTATCACTCAGCAGTCCGGGTACGCAGCAAACCGATCCGATCAGCGCATCCGACCTGGTAGGTTTCCCGTTGATTGCAGGAATGGTCATTTCGATTCCCGATACGGTTATCAATCCGCCGAGTCGTATACTTAATTTTTCATCATACGCCTGGGTGGTGATCAAAAACGGATCACTATTACTTACCTTTCATAATGATACTTTTCTGGGTATCCGGGACAGCATGACGATTGATGTTTTTGACGATTCAACCGGAAATTTTGTGGGAACGGTTTTGTTTACCGACTCCATTCCGGCAGGTTCGTCGCTGGATGCGGATCCGCTGGATCTCGGCAATACGTCCATGTCCAACCGAATCCGACTTGATTTTACTATGCCGATTCAGGCTTTGAACAATTATACCATTTCAACTCAGGATGCAAACAGTTCCGCAACGGTAGAAGCCACCATTTCGGAATTGTCTGTGAAGAATGCCATCGCACAGATACCGTCCCAGCAATTTACTGCGGATGATTCGGTGTCGATTATGGATAATGCCGATAAAATTCGCACGGCAAAAATAGGAAGAGGCAGTGTTTTAATAGAACTGGAAAATCAATTACCTATCGGTGCGGATGTACAGATTTCCCTGCTGAATTTTTACAAACCTGATGGATCACAATTCGTGAAAAACTATCAATTACTGCCGGGATCAATTGATTCGCAGGTGCTGAATCTCGATGGACTGAGCATGCGTAATTTTCCGGATGACGGAAATGTAATCGACTATTTGCAATTTCACGCAAATGTGGTTTCACAGGCAACACAGGGATTTGTTCAAATTTCCAGTGAAGATTCGGTAACGGCATTAATCGTACCCGATTCGATTTTTCTTGAGGAATTTGACGGTGTGCTCGATCGCCGTGAACTGGAACTGGAGCCGATAACGCAGACGGATTTTGTTGATTATGCCGGGTTTCAGGGAAATTTACGATTGGAAGAACTTATCATGGAAATTAAACTGTTTAACGAGATTGGTCTTCCCATTGATCTGAATCTTGAAATCGGCGGCGCCCATCGAGATAATGCCGGCAATATTACTATTGCCTTGCAATTACCGACGATTTCAAAAACCATAGCCGCGGGAACACCGGGGAACCCATCACTGACACTTATAACCTTATCGGGTAGCGATCCCTCTCCGAACATTGTTGACCTGATGATGATTCTGCCCACGGAAATAACGGTTGCGGGACTGGCGGCAATAGAAGGTAGCGGAACTTTTACGGTAAATGACGGCATCTGGGCGGAATACCGCATATCTTCACCCTTTTCCGTCAGTCTTACCAATGCCATAGAATATAAATCGGATATAACGGTTCTTACCGAGAGTGAACTGGATCAGGATGTCCGGGATTCGTTTAAAAATGCTTTCGGAAAGTCCAGCCTGCATCTTAATTACAGCAACGGTTTGCCATTTGGTGCGGAAATAAAAATGCACATCAGTACGGATTCAACCGACTTATATTCGGATGTAATCCCGGATTCCAGTCAGAAGGTAATACTTGATGCCATCGATGTCGAACCGGGACAAACCGGGACTACCGGATTTGTGGATACTCCTTTTAACGGTATTCAGGACATTTCCATGAACGGCAACCAGCTTAATATTTTTCAGAATGTACCACTTTTTATCGGTCTGAAAGTTAAGGCAAAAGACACACAGGGTATTGTACGTCTGCGAACGACCGACAAATTCATGGTAAATGGTTTTCTGGTGATAAACTATTTAATTGAAAATGAGTAACGGTATGATTTATAAAAATATCAAAAACCGGATATTGGTTTTCGCACTGGTTGCCCTGTTGTCGGCCGGTGTTTGCGCCCAGTCATTTGATGCCTCAGGGTTAGGTATGGCCAACGCTTACGGGGCGCTTGCACGCGGTGTCGACGCAGTGGGGTGGAATCAGGCAAATCTTGCGTTGCCGGGCGGCGGAGTTCTGGAATTTAATCTGATGTCATTGAATCTGTTCCTCGGAAACAACAGTCTCACCCCGGACGATTACGATCGCTATTTTACACTGGAAGGGCATAAAGGCTTCTGGGACAACAGCGAGAAAAGAGGATTGCTTGGTCTTATACCGGACGACGGGCTGGAAGGGCTGGGAAATGTGCGTGCCAATATTCTCGGCCTGGGGCTTGGGAAATTTGCATTGACGGTGCAAGGATATGCGAACCTTCGTGTTCTGGTTCCCAAAACACCCATGGAAATAATTCTGATGGGTAATCAAATAAACCGGTTGTACGATTTCAGTAATATCGATGCTGACGGGTTTGCCGCGGCTAAATTTTCAATGGCCGGCGGTTTTGAAATTCCATTTGATAAATATTTTGATAAATTTACGGTCGGTGTTTCTCTTAACTACTGGATGGGGCTGGTGCATTCGGAAATAACAAAGTCCTATGGCCGCCTGATTACGACTACCGACGAAACAAACGGCATGTTGCAATTGCGTGGACGAAAATCTACAGGCGGTTCAGGCTTTGGTATAGACCTGGGCGCCGCAGGTATTATAAACAAAGACTGGACGTTAAGCATTTCATTACAAAATGCCCTCGGCAATATCCATTGGAGCAGCGGTACGGAGGAGTTTCTGACCAGTGTAATGATTGATTCGCTAGGAATCGGAAATACGGACAGCACTTCTTTAGAAACTTCGGATTCCACATGGGCCACCGGAGGATATGATACACGAATACCGGTAGTGTTTCATATGGCGGTCTCCTATCAGATGATGGATAATCTGGTACTTACCGCGGATGTTGAGCAATCCTATGCCGCCCGTCTCGGATTTACCGATCAGGCTTCGCTGGCGCTGGGAGCCCAGTACACCGTTGCCGGCTTCCTGCCTTTACGAATGGGAATGATGTTCGGAGGACAGTTAGGCTTCGGAATGGGATTGGGATTTGGTATTCACGCAGGATTTTTTCAAATGGATCTGGGGTACAGGATGCAGAGCGCATTATGGCCAACCTATTCAAAAAGCATGTCTACGGCTCTGTCAATAAAACTGGTATTGTGATCTTCACGACTGAGATTTCCACTAGAGATTAATTCCGAAAGTTTTTGTTTTCCCGATTATTGGAAAGTTTGTGAAAAATATTACTATATAAAGAAAAAAATCACACAGTCCGACTATTATACATTCAATAAAGCTTTGTTTTTCAACGATCTTTCACCAGGGTAATATGGCATAATAATTGCCAATCTGATTGTAGATACTAACCAGAGGTTGTTTATGAATCAGAACAATTTTACCAGTTTACGGCAACTGAAAAAGGTATTTTTCGATGAACGCACGACACGTGGTTTTATTTCGTTTTTATCAGACAGGGCAAAAGTAATCGCTCCCTGTAAAAAGGGAGAAAATTCCTACTCCTTTGAATATATTCAAAATCCGGACGAGGTAGTTTTTGATTATCCGCGCACGATACAGCCGTTAAAGAAATTTTTTCTTCCGCCGCGGGAAACTCTGTTCAATTTCAACACCCGTGAGAACAGCTTCAGTGAACCGGACATCGAAAGCGAGGACCGCATATTCTTCGGCGTTCATGCCTATGAATTGCAGGGGCTTTTGCGTTTAGATCATTGCTTTGAGGAAGGGCACCCTGAATATAATTATCTGCGACGAAGAGAAAATACCCTGTTCATTGGAATTTCCTATACACCTGATGACTGGCATTTTTCACGGTCGGTCGGTATAGAAATTGAAAAGCTGGAAGGTTTCTGTCTGTATTTTGAGCCACTGGACAGCGGATTTCTTGTTTTCATTGTAAATGAGGCGGGGAAGAACCTGGTCGAATTGTTCGGCAAAGGAGCTGAAATTGACAATGATGAAAATTTCGCATTGGTCGAGAAGAATTTTCGAGTAAAAATTAAATTTCATCATAACCGCCTGCCGCAGGTATTTGAAAATGTATATTATTCAAAAGTATGGGAAGAAATCTCGCGTAAATGCCTGGGCTGCGGCACCTGTAATCTCCTTTGTCCGACATGCTATTGTTTTGATGTTCGCGATGAAATTGAACTCGACGCCACCACCGGCAAACGGGAAAGATTCTGGGATGGTTGTATGTTGAACAGTTTTGCACTTGTTGCCGGCGGAGAAAATTTTCGTGATCCTCTGAGTTCCCGCACGCGGCACCGGTTACATCGAAAATTCAAATACCTTGCGGATTCGGCGGGAGATCTGTTTTGCGTGGGATGTGGAAGGTGTTCAAAATACTGTCCGGCAAAAATAAATATTATCGATATAATTAACGATTTGATCGGCGATTTCGCCGGTCAACAAAAACGAGTCCTGATTTAACGGGAGAGTGATTGTGGAAGTTGAAACCATTGTAACAGAAAAAAAAGAACTTTATACTCCGACAATATCTGAGATTGTGGCAGTGGAAACACTGACGGAGACGGAGAAACTTTTTGAGATTGCCCTGCCCGGTGGAGAAATGCTGAATCACAAACCGGGACAATTTGTGGAGGTTTCGATTTTCGGTTTTGGGGAAGCACCGATTTCAATCTGTTCATCTCCGACCGATTTGCCGACATTCAAACTTACCGTTCGCCGGGTGGGGAGACTGACTGCCGGAATGCACCGGTTGAAGGAAGGTGACAGGCTGGGAATACGCGGTCCGTTCGGTAACGGTTTTGATGTTGAAGCCTTCAAGGGCAGGGATGTTTTATTCGTTGCGGGTGGTATCGGCCTTGCCCCTCTCAAATCACTAATTGATTACACATTGGCAAAAAGGGATGAATTCCGTCGTGTGATTATCGTTTACGGAACCAAGAACCCGGCGGAGATTCTGTTTAAGCAGGATATCGAAATCTGGCAACAGGACAGGGATATCGAGTTTCACATGACGGTAGACAGGGCGGATGCAGGCTGGCAGGGAAATACCGGTGTGATCACAACCCTGATTCCCGGTTTGAATCTTGATGCACCTGAAACGGCAGTTGCAGTAGTCGGCCCGCCGGTAATGTACAAATTTGTACTGATGTCCCTGAAATCCAAACGCATTCCCGATGAAAATATTTTTATGTCTCTGGAACGCCGCATGAAATGCGGGGTAGGAAAATGCGGGCATTGCCAGATCAATTCCGTGTATGTTTGTCAGTGCGGGCCGGTATTCAATTATCCTTTTGTCAGAAGCCTGGAGGAAGCGATATGAGCAAACCGAAAGTGGCCTTTTTTGATTTCGCAAGTTGTGAAGGTTGCCAGCTGAATAAACTGAATCTGGAAAACAGTCTGCTGAGCATTCTTGAACTGGTGGATATTGTTGAATTCCGTGAGGCGATGGATGATCGTGCGGATGAATACGATATTGCTTTTGTAGAGGGGAGCATAAGTACGCCCACCTGCGTGGAACGAATTCATGATATACGCAGACGCAGTAAAATACTGGTTGCGCTCGGCGCCTGCGCTGTTCAGGGCGGTATTAACGCGCTGAGAAACAGTCAACCGGCGGAATGGGTAAAAGAGGTGGTCTACGGCGACGACAAATATTTGTTTCCGTCGATTCCGGTTCAGCCGGTTTCTGCGGTTGTGAAAGTGGACTACGAGGTACGCGGGTGTCCGATGAGTACGCCGGAATTTCTGCATATTTTGAAATCCCTGATCCTCGGACGCAAACCTGAAATCTTCGATCATGCCGTGTGTGTTGAATGTAAATCGTCTGAAAACGAATGTGTACTGGAAACCGGCATGTTCTGTCTCGGCCCTGTTACCCGGGCCGGCTGTGGTGCCGTTTGTCCGGAAAACGGACAGTATTGCAGCGGCTGCCGCGGATATGTTTCAAACATCAATACCGACGGGGCACTGGAGATGCTTGCGGAAAATGGATTATCCAGACTGGAGGCGGTTAAACGACTGCGGTTATTTTGTTCCAGCGAATTGGTTGAACTAGACGGGGTAAAGTAGACTATGAGACAGAATCTGAATATAAATGTTCACCATCTGACACGGGTGGAGGGACACGGGAATATAGTTGTTGATATGAAGAACGGGGTTCTTCAAAAAGCGCAGCTGGAAATCGTGGAGGCACCCCGTTATTTTGAAGCGCTTCTGAAAGGGCGCAGTTTTCACGAAGTGGCGCTGACCACTTCCCGCATTTGCGGAATCTGTTCGCTCGGACACCAGATAACTTCTTTGAAAGCGACGGAGGCTGCCCTCGGTTTGCAGGTGAGTGAACAAACCGAGATCATGCGCAAAATATTAATCGACGGCGCAACATTTCAGAGCAACATTCTGCACGCTTTATTCCTGGCAACACCGGATTTTCTGGGGGTGGGTAGCGTATTCCCTCT
>JAJRVZ010000066.1 GCA_024277055.1 Calditrichota bacterium | reverse complement strand
AGCACCCCGTTTTCAATTACCGGGCCGGATACCGGATGCAGCGTTCCGCCGACCAGTGCGATCGGGTGCTGTTGCGGACGTCCGGGAACAATATCATTCCCCCGGCTGAAATCGGTAAAAAGAAAAGCGACGGCCACAAATACATAAAGTGAAAACATTCTAAAATTCACCCCGCCGTACGACCGGGTCTGATCTGCATAAATTCGAATTCTCATATTTCACCTCCGGCCATAAAATCAAAAACCGTTTCGCAATCGTATTCCTTCGGTTTTCGTTTTTGTTTTTCCGGTTTCTCTTCTGTTAACGGCTTTTTCCTGTCCTGCTTTTTCACCTGCAAAACCCGCTGGATCAGCGCGGCCCGCTGCTGCCGGATCTGTTTCCGCATAGCGACATCCTTTTCAGCATCGAAATACTTGCGGCCGTCAATCCAGGTCTGCAGAACACGTGAATAGGAAGACAGCGGGTTGCCGTTCCAGATCACGAAATCGGCGTCTTTTCCTTTTTCGAGGCTGCCGGTCATTTTCTGAATTCCCAGCTGGATAGCCGGGTTGATGGTAACCATTTTCAGGGCCTCTTCCCGGGGTACCCCGCCGTATTTTACGACCTTGCCCGCTTCCTGGTTGAGACGGCGCGCCATTTCTGCGTTGTCGGAATTGATGGAGGTAATTACCCCCTGCTCGTACATCAGCGCGGCGTTGTAGGGAATGGCTTCGTATACTTCGAATTTATAGGCCCACCAGTCGGAGAAAGTGGACGCCCGGGCCCCGTGTTGTTTCATTTCCGCCGCCAGTTTGTAGCCCTCCAGAATATGCGTGAAGGTGTCGATTCTGAACCCGTAGTCCTCAGCCAAACGCATCAGCATCAGCACTTCGCTCTGCACATAGGAATGACAGTGGATACCTCGTTCGCCGTTCAGAACCTCCAAAACAGCCTCCAGTTCCAGGTCTCTGCGCGGCGGCACAATGCGTTTTTTCTGTTTTGCCGGCAGTAATTGATAGCGCTTCCATTCAGCGGCGTACTCCTTTGCTGCCTGAAAAGTATCACGAATAATCGCCTCGACGCCCATGCGGGTCTGCGGATACCGTTTGGTGAATTTATCGCCCCAGTTCGCCTGCTTCACATTCTCACCCAGCGCAAATTTGATGGTCGGTTTGGCGCCCCGGAATTTCATTTCCTCCGGCAGCGCACCCCAGCGCAATTTAATAACCTGCAACTGCCCGCCGATCGGGTTGGCCGAACCGTGCAGCAGGTGCGAAGCAGTTACGCCGCCGGCCAGCTGGTTGTAAATATTGCGATCATCGCTGTTAACGACATCCGCAATACGGACTTCGGAAGTAACCGCCTGCGAGCCTTCGTTGACGCCTTTGGAAATGGCCAGATGGGAATGGGCGTCGATAATGCCCGGAGTGACGTGTAATTCACTTCCATCGATAACAACCGCATTTTTCGGTAATTCAAGCTGCCTGCCGACTGCGGCGATTTTCCCCTTTCGCACCAGCAGCGTCGCGTTCTCCAGTATTCCCGCCGGCCCGCCGGTCCATATGGTTGCGTTTATAACCGCAACGACCGCCGGTTGTTCGGGTGGTTCCGGCAGGCCGAAGGCGCGGTCCGGAAAAACCGTGTCAAAAAGTGCGGCTTTTTCTCCGTCTTTTTTTGCAGTATCCATCTCCGCCGTGAATGCAGCCGTTCGTATCGCCGACCAGTCAAAAACCGTCCCGTCGGCGAAACGTCCCATCCCGCTTATGCCGTCCCCGTTGATGCGGCCGCTCATTCGGATAACACCCGACAAATTCATTTTGTCACCGTTCAACTGCATCGTCAGCCGGTTTTGCTCGAGATTAACGCTGCGGGCCTTAACCATACTGCTGCTGTCCGGACCGACAGTAGCCGCAAGTTTCCACGGCTCGCCTTTTATCTCCAACCGCCATTTCAAAACGGAAGATTCGGAGGCGTTAACCTGCAATTGCCAGCTACCGCGGGCATCCGCCGGTGGCAGCGGTTCAATTTCAAAACGATTCCCGTCGATCCAGACTTCATTGATTTTTGTTTTTTCTTCGAACAGGTCGCCGGAGGTAATAACCAGGTTGGCCAGTTTACCGGCATCCAGTGTACCGGCCCGTTTATCAACCCCGCAGATACGCGCCGGATGAATGGTTAATGCCGACAGCGCCGCATCCGGTGAAAGTCCGCGTTTAACCGCCAGCCTGAGATTTTTCAGAAAATCGGCTTTGTTTTTCAGCCCGTGCGAGGTGAAAGCGAATTGCATTCCTGCGGCCGCCAGTCGCGCCGGATTCTCCGGCGCGGTGTCCCAGTGTTTCAGAACCCGCAGGGAAACCGCCGCTTCGGCCTCGGGGGTAGAAACATCCGGCGGCCCGGGAAAGTTCAGTGGAACAATCAGCGCCGACCTGAGATCTTTTACCGCCTGTAATCGACGGTAGGCGTGTCCGCTTTCCTTGTATACGAACTGCAGGCCGAATTCCGCTGCGATGCGTCCGGCACGCAGCAGATCAAGTTCGTCTTCCACCGCGAAAATCACCGGTTGTTTTTTGGCCAGCACCGGTTGCAGGGCCTGCAGGGCACGGTTCTGCTCGGGCCGCTGCTGCGCAGGGTTAAGTTCGAACGCCCGCCGCGCAGTGGCGTACCACTCCGCATCGTACAGCGTTTGCCGGATCAGGGCAATACTGCCCATCAGCGAGCGCGGATAATCCTGTGTGGAACGACCTTTACGAAAAGCCATCATCTGTGCGCCGGAATTTTTCAGAATCAGCTCATTGGCATTACCGCCGCCCAGACTTACGACCGCCGAACTGCCGCGGAAAATGCCGTCAAGCACCGCACTGTTGACAATCGTGAAACCGCCTGCGCGCCAGTCCTTTGCGGCCTTCTCATCCGGTTTGAAAAGTTCCGCCGCCCTTCGTTCGGGCTGCACGGCGGCGTTCCAGTGGTTGCCACCGATGCGGTTCGTATCCGGGTGCGGACCCTCTTTTTTCTTTTTCTTTTTTACCGGGGCAATTCCGTAATCGCCGTAGGGCTCGATAAAACCGGGATAAACATACCGACCGTGCAGATCAACTACCGTTGCCCCGTCCGGAACCTTCATCTGCTCAGCAACGGAAAGAATACGCTTATCGCGGATCAGCAACATGCCGTTTGAAATCGTTTTTCCCGGGGCGATCACCAGGTGTCCGTTTTTAAACAGAACAAAATTCGGCGTTTTGTCGCGTATTTTTTCCACCGGCGTGGTTTGTGCCGGCAACATTCCGGAGAAAACCAGCAGAATAAACAACAGTGCAAAACGTTTCATGAAAAATCCTCGTTGATTTATTAATGATTCAGGGGGTATCCTGTGTACGGGGAATTATACGATTTGATTCACTAATATACAATCGGCGGATTGACCGTTTTCCATGCCGGTCGATTCCGATATCAGTCCTGTAAGAATTGACTTTTCACAGGTAACCCGAATTACGCATGGGAACAATCGAATTTCTCACCGGCGGCAGCTACGCAGGAACCACTTGCTTCCAATTGCAAACACTTTCAGCCGAAATAAAAATTCCCGCCGCTTCGTTTTAAGTAAAAATCCGGAGAAAGCATGTTAAACAGAATAGATTCTTTAAACAATTCCGCCCGTATCTGGGTTTACGCTTTTAATCGTCCCCTGACGGAAAATGAAGCTGCCATCGTGCAGGATGCTTTTCGGCAGTTTGTCGGCAACTGGCAATCCCACGGGAAACCGGTTCGGGGTGCGTTTCAACTGCTGTATGACCGTTTTGTGATTCTCGCCGCTGAAGAAGAGGATATTTCCGGCTGTTCGATCGACGGTTCGGTCGGCGTTTTTAAGCAGTTGTTTGCGATGCATGGTCTGGATGCACTGGATGCCTCGCAGATTTTTTATCGCAAAGGAGAGCGGATTGAATCCGTTTCGCGGGCTGAATTTCGCGAATTACTGGAGACAGGAATGATCGACGGGGAATGCAGGGTATTCGATCTTTCCATCAGCCGGATGGAAGAATTGCGTGCCGGTATGCTGGAAAAAAGACTGGCAGACAGCTGGCACGGACAGGCATTTTCGCGCGCACTGGCAGGTTAGGCATTTCATATTAATTTATCTTCGAACCGTTTCGGGTATTGAAGTTATTATTCCGGAGAAAATAATAGTTTTTTCTTTTCATGAAAATTTATTAATCTGTGTCTGCATTTGATAAAAACAAAAACCGGGTCTGAAATGATCACCTATATATCCATGCTGCGTGGCATAAATGTCAGCGGTCAGAAAAAAATACGCATGACCGAGCTGAAAGCAATGTATGAATCGCTGCAGTTCAAACATGTTGAAACATATGTGCAAAGCGGAAATGTTATATTCGGCAGCACTGAAAGGAATACGGGCAACCTGTCGGAACAAATTGAAGCAAAAATAGAAGAATTTCTGGGTTACTCCGTAAAAGTATTCATACGAACCGTTGATGATTTTAAACGCATTATCACAAACAATCCTTTTGCGCAAATCAGTTCCGATCCGTCCCAATTGCATGTAACGTTTTTAATGACCACACCGACCCCCGATCAACTGCGAAAACTGGTAATTCCGAAAGCAGAATCGGAACAATACCTGATTTCAAGAGATGTGGTTTATCTTCACTGTCCCGACGGTTACGGCCGCAGCAAGCTGTCCAACAATGTTATCGAACGCAAACTTAAAATGTCCGCCACTACACGCAATTTTCGCACCGTAAATGCATTATATGAAATAGCCCGGGAACGTGACCGGTAATGATGCTTCAGGCCCCCGAAGAATTGCCGGTGTAAAACATTATTTTAAGCAGGCCGGATTATGCCATATTTTAAAACGGAAGCGGAAGTAAGAAAATCAAAACCGATGTTTTTTTTCGCATCGGTTATTTTCGCGGTGTTGTTTTCCGCCTGCAGTGATGCGAATAAAGCGGATATGCAATTCACCTATCCCCTGAACGAAGGTCGCAGCTGGACGTATCTCTACAAACAACAAATCGTCAATTTCAGGCCGCGGGAACTTGCCGAGAATTTTGAGCGCAGTGATTCCACGATCATTACCGTAACCACCCTTGGTGACACAACGCTGCGCGATTCGATTGCCGCGAAAATCATGTTGACCACTGCCGGCCGGTTCAGCGGACGGGTTTATTATCAGCAGGATGAAACCGGTCTCTATGAAACAGCTTACATGACGAGTGCACCGCACGATGCCCTGCCGAAAGCCGGTCTGCAATCTCCGGTCAGGCTGAGGGGCAGAGTATTCGATAGTTTAATGCATTTCAGGCGGAAAATGGCGCTGCCGTTCACTTCTGCGGAGCAGATCATTTTTTTCGATCCGCCGCGTCGCAACATCGCCTATCCTTTTAAACCGGGAACGGAATGGACTTTTGTCGACAATTCGCGGTTTTTTATAGCCAAGCGCATTACCGGCGAGAGTTTTGTACAACTGGAAATGGGGGCATTCATCGCCTGGGAAATCCACTGGCTGTATGAAATGGATGGTCAGCCTGGCTGGGACGAAAATATTTTTGTACGCGAGTTTATCTCTCCCAGTGGGCTGCTGAAACGGGAAGTTTTTATTTTCGACCTTGATTT